>NZ_JBMHHY010000008.1:0-340060 GCF_049739465.1 Embleya sp. AB8 | reverse complement strand
AACAGCCGGGGCCACCTGCCGACCCTCGTCAACAGCACGGCCGCGGCGGCGCCCACCGCGAGGGTGGCCACCACGCACGCGGCGGCGAACACCACTGTCTGGACCAGCACGTCCCAGAACTGGCCGTCGTCGAACAACGTCGTGTAGTTGTCGAACCCGACGAACTCCGCGACCTCGCCCGCCGACGCCTGCGGCTGGCCGAACTTCAGGAACGACAACAACCCGAGCTGGTAGAGCGGGTAGCCGAACAGCGGGATCAGGATGACCGCCGACGGCAACAACAGCCACAGCGGCATCCAGGAACTTCGGCGCTTCGTCTTCGCCGTGCCGCTCGGGCGGACCGGGGCCGGAGCCGCTCGATCCGCCCGCGCGGGCGTGGTGGTCGCGGTCACCGTGCTACTTCCCGGCGAACGCGTTGTTGATCGCCGTCGCCGCGTCGCCCGTGGCACCGGCGACATCGGCCTTGCCGGTGACGACCTTCTGGAACATGGTCTGCAGGACCGTCTGCGAGTCGATCTTGGTCCACGCGGGGTCCTTCGGGACGAACTTGGTGCCCGCGTTCAGGGTCTCCATGAACGGCTTGAGCCACGGGTCCTTCGCCACCACGTCACCACGCACCGAGGCGAGCGTGGGCAGGTTGCCCATCGCCTCGAACATCTGCAGCTGGTACTTCTTGCCACCCAGGATCTTCATGAAGTCCACCGCGAGGGAGCGGTGTTGCGACGACTTCATCACGCCGAGGTCGTTGCCACCGGAGAAGGCCGGCGCGACCGAGCCGGGGGTCATGCCGGGCAGCGGCACCACGGCGTACTTGCCCTTGACCTGGCCCGCCTCGACCGCGCTGCGCGAGGAGTTGGGCAGGATCGCCATGCCGGCGGTGCCGGCTGTGAATGCCTCGACCGTCTTGTCACCGCCCAGGTCCGCGCACTGCTGCGGCGGACAGATGTCCTTGGTGAACAGGTCGGTGTACGCCTTGACGCCCGCCTGCGACTGCGGCGAGTCGATGGTGGCCTTGTAGGTGCCGCCCTGCTGGGTCGCGATGTCGCCGCCGTTGGCCCACACGAACGGCAGACCGCCGTACATGTACCGGCCGCCGACCACGATGCCGAACAACTCGGGCTTGGCCTCGCGGACCTTCTTCGCGGTCTGGACCAGCTCGGCGTACGACGTCGGGGGCTTGAGGCCGAGTTCGGTGAACACGTCCGTGCGGTAGTACAGCGAGCGCACGCCCAGCCACCACGGCAGGCCGTAGGTCTTGTCGGACACCTGCGTCGTGAGCTTGAGGTCCGGCGGCAGGTCGCCCGCCTCCGACCACCCGTCGAGGTCGGCGCCGATGTCGGCGAGGCCGCCGGCCGCGACGTAGCCGAACAGGTCGGTATTGCCGAACTCGACCACATCCGGGGCGCTCTTCGGGTCGTTGAACGCGCCCTTCATCTTCTCGGCGCGCGGACCCGGGTCGGTCGGGATGTAGCCCACCTCGACATTTACTTTCGGATGCGCCGCCTTGAAGTCGGCGACGGCCGCGTTCACGACCTTCTCCTTCGGCCCGCGGTTGGCCTCGTCGTACAGCCACACCTTGAGCGTGCCGGTCTGCTCGTCGGCGGACTTCGTCTTGGACGCCGTACCCGGCGCGCACGCAGCCAAGGTGATACCGGCCACGGCAACCGCGGCCAAACTCCGGAACTTCATGATAAATCCTCCTGCGGCGAGGCAGGCCGGAGCGACTGCGGACGATGCCGCGAGCTGAGGGTCGGCCTGTACAAAAGCGACACGGACACGACCGCATGAAAAAGCTCTTCGGTGCGGCGTGAGCCGGACGTTAGAAAGCGGCACGTGCTCCGGACAAGATGTCACGCCGAAGGTTGTGCACTGCAAAACCATGTGCTGCGAAGTGGCCCGGACAGTTCGCGGACACGTAGCGTCCGTGCTCGGTTCACCCGACGCACTCGACAGTCGGCCCAGGTGGTCGACCACGACGCCGCTCCGGTCAGGAAGGTTCGCATGTACGACCTACCGCTGCGCGGCGGGCACATACTCGACGGCACGGGCGCGCCGAGCCTCCGAGCCGACGTCGCCGTCACGGTCACCACCGCCGTCACCAAGAACCGCGTCGCCACGATCGGCCGACTCGACGCGGCCCGCGCCCGGGTCGAACTCGGCCCGTCCGGCGGACGCACCGGCTGCCGAGGCGTCGCCGAAGCGGTCGACCTCGCCCGCGCCGCCGCCGACGTACCCGGCCCGACCGTCGCCCGCGTGGCCGGATACGAGGGCGGCCCGCCCGACACGCAGGCGGTCACCGTGTGGCCGCGCGAACTCGTCGCGGTCGCCGACGGCATCGCCGATCCCGTCCCCGGCCCACCCCGCAACGCAGCCCACCCCGCGCAACCGCAGCCATCCCGCGAAAGGACCCCATGCCCGCCGAACCCCGGGAGACCCCGGACGTGGTCACGCTCGGCGAGACCATGGTCCTGCTCACCGCGCCCCGCATCGGACCGCTCCGCCACGCCCGCACGCTCGACGTCACGATCGGCGGGGCCGAGAGCAACGTGGCGATCGGTGTCACCCGGCTCGGTCGCCGAGCCGCGTGGATCGGCCGTGTAGGCGACGACGAGTTCGGCCGTCTCGTCCTCGCGGCGCTCGGCGGCGAGGGGCTCGACGTCCGCGGCGCCATCGTCGACCCGGAGGCTCCGACCGGGCTCATGGTCAAGGCCCGGCGCACCGCGGCGGCCACCGCCGTGCGCTACTACCGCGCCGGCAGCGCCGGTTCGCGCCTGTGCCCGGACGACATCGACCCCGGGCGGATCCGCGCCGCACGGATCCTGCACGTCACCGGCATCACACCCGCGCTGTCCGGGTCGGCGCGCGCCGCGGTGCGGGCCGCGATCGCCGAGGCCCGCACCACCGGCGTCCCGGTCTCGCTCGACCTGAACTACCGACAGGCGCTGTGGTCGGCCGATGACGCCGCATGCGAACTGCGCGCGCTCGCCCGCGACACCGACATCCTGTTCGCGACCGAGGACGAGGCCCGCCTCGTGCTGGGCGACGCCGGGCACACGACCCCGGCCGAACTCGCCCGAGCGCTCGGCGAGCTCGGCCCCGCGCAGGTCCTGCTCAAGCAGGGCTCGCGCGGCGCGCTCGCGCTGGTCGACGAGGTCGCGTACGAGGTTGCGCCGCATCGCGTCGAGGCGGTCGACCCGGTCGGCGCGGGCGACGCCTTCGCCGCCGGCTACCTCGCCGAACTCCTGGAAGGCGGGCCCGTGTCCACCCGACTCGCGACCGCCGCCGCGGCCGGAGCCTTCGCGGTCACCGTCCCCGGCGACTGGGAGGGCCTCCCCGGCCGGGACGAACTCCGACTCCTGCACGTGGGCGACGCGGTCGCTCGCTGATCCGAGCACGGCAGCGCCCCTCCCGCATCCACTCCCGCCACCGCATCGCCCGTGCGGCTCGGCGGTCAGGTGCCGGCCAGGGTGGAGGTTCGGGTTTCCAGGATCCAGTCGTGCCGGCGCACGGTGTCGGGGGCGGCGCGGTCGGCCAGGATGTCGCACAGGAGTTCGGCGCAGGCTCGGCCGTAGCTCGCGGGTCGCAGGTCGACCGCGGTGACCGGCGGAACGCTGCTGCGGGTGGCGGGTCCGGCCACGCAGGAGGCGACGAGGAGGTCTCGGCCCACGCTGCGGCCGAGGGTGGTCGCCGCGTGCAGGACGCCGGGGGCGGCGCCGTCGGGGGCGCAGATCACCGCGTCGATCGCCGGGTCGGCGGTAAGCAGTTCGCGGGTCGCCTGTTCGGCCTCGCCGACGGTGGCGGCGAACGGGACCGTGCGGATCTCGACCGGTGTGCCGTGCCGGTCGCCCCAGGTCCGGGCCGTCGTACGCAGCGCCTCGGCCCACGCGGAGGTGGCTTCCGGCGCGAGCAGGGCGGGTCGGCGGGCGCCGCGCTCGTGTACGTGGTCGAGGAGGGCGCCCAGGGAGGCGGAGTTGTCGCAGACGACGGCGCCGCTGGGCGTCGGGGTCGGGCCGAGGTAGCGCTCGCCGGTGACCACGGGGACACCCGCGTCCAGGAGTCCGGGGACCGCGGCGTCACCGACCTCGGGGTCGATCACCAGGAGTCCGTCGACGCGGGAGGCGAGCGGTCCGTGGGCCCGGGTGGCGGGGGCCAGGAGGACCACGTCGAGGCCGTCGTCCTGGGCACGTTCGACGGCGCCGAAGGCGAGGTTGAGGTAGTAGTCGAGGCGGGTCGCGGTGTGCGGGAGGTGCAGCCCGATCGCCCCGGTACTGGCCCGGCGCAGCCGACGTGCGGCGCTGTTCGGCCGGTAGCCCAGTTCCTCGGCGATCCCGCGGACCCGGTCGCGGGTGGCCTCGGCGACGCGTCCCGAGCCCTGGAGGGCGTCCGAGACAGTGCTCTTGGAGACTCCGGCGACACGGGCGACGTCGAGGAGGGTGACGGTACGGGGGTTCACATCGCCGAAGTCTAGACGTTCGGGAGCGGCCTTGCCGGAACGTTCCGGCAAGGGTTAGATTCACTTCTTGCCGGAACGATCCGGCAAGGCGGACGCGGCTGCTCGCCGCACTCCGTTCGCCTGTTCCGTTTCTTCGCTTGTTCCGTATGTTCGCCCGTTCCGTTTGTCCGCCCGTTCCGTTTGTCCGCCCGTTCCGTTTCCCCGCACACGTCTGGAATCGCCATGCGTCTGATCACCGCGTACGACCCGCCTGCCTCGCCGACCCGCACCCGCCCCGCCGAGCGCGCCCCGCTGCGGATCGCCGCCGTCCAGCAGCGCTGGCACGCGGATCCCGCCGAGCACCGGGCGGCGCTGCTCGAGGGCATCCGGCTGGCCGCCGCCGAGGGCGCGCGGGTGGTGTGTCTGCAGGAGCTGACACTCTCCCCGTACTTCGCGGTGGTCCGCAGGGCCGACCACCCGGCCCCGGCCGAGCCCGAGGACCTGCGCACCGGCCCGACCTTCACTTTCGCCGCCGAGGCCGCCCGCGAGTACGGCGTCTACGTGCACGCCTCGCTCTACGAGCGGGCCCCCGCGCCGGACGGCCGGGACGACGGGCTGGGCTACAACACCGCGATCCTGGTCGCCCCCGACGGCACCCTGGCCCAGCGCACCCGCAAGACCCACATCCCCGTCTCCGAGGGCTACTACGAGGACCACTGGTTCCGCCAGGGCCCGCCCGACGACGCCTTCCCCCTGGTCAGGGTCGAGGAGGCAAACCTGGGCCTGCCGACCTGCTGGGACCAGTGGTTCCCCGAGGTGGCCCGCGCCTACTCGCTGGCCGGTGCCGATGTCCTCGTCTACCCGACCGCGATCGGCTCCGAGCCGGGCTTCCCGGGCTTCGACACCCAGCCGATCTGGCAGCAGGTGATCACCGGCAACGCCATCGCCAACGCCACCTTCATGGTCGTCCCCAACCGGATCGGCGCCGAGAACGGCCTGACCTTCTACGGCAGTTCGTTCATCGTCGACCCCTACGGCCGGGTCCTGGCCCAGGCCCCGCGCGACGAGCCGGCCGTACTGGTCGCCGACCTCGACCTGGACGCCCGTCGCGACTGGCTGGAACTCTTCCCCTTCCTCACCACCCGCCGCCCCGACGCCTACGCACCTCTGACCGCCGGCTCCTGACCCCGACCACCCGAAACCGACCACCCGAAACCGACCCGAGCCCGCACCCAGCACCCCGGCCAGGGCCCGGGATGCGGGCTCGCACCCGGGCCCTCGATCGGGCCGCCGTCGGCTCGCTCCGAGCGCCGGCGACCCGATCGACGCGACCCGGTCGCCCCGTCCGCCATCCAGCGGTGGGCGACGAAGTACGCCGATTCCAGGGGCACATCCCGTTGTGCACCGCCCGAGGCATCTCGTACGCTCCGCAGGCCACCCCTTCTCGGGGCCGGTGACAACCGCATAGTTCGGGAACCCAGGGGAAGCCGGTCGAAATCCGGCGCTGACCCGCAACCGTAGGCGCCGGTCGACAGACCGTCGCGAGTCGGAATGCCTGGGTTCGTACGAGTTGAAGGCTCCAGCTGTCGTGGACTACACGCTGAGGCCCGAAGTCACGTCCGGCGGTCGCTCGTCGGCGGGATGCCGGGGCTCGGTGGTCCCGGCAGGAACCCCTCGCTCGGCCCGGTCGGCACCGGTTCGCCGTCCGCGTCGGCTCCCGTCGCACGAAGGGAATCACCCATGAGGTTTCGTCGGAACAAGCACCGAATAGGGCGGCTGGTCGGGGCACTTGCCCTCCTGCTGCTGCCCGCCACGGCGCAGCTCACGGTGTCCACCCCGGCCGCGTACGCCGTGGACACCACCAAGGGCTCCGCCGGCGTCTGCCCGGACGGCAACGGGGTGACCGTGGTCGTCGATTTCCAGGAACTCGGCGGCACCACGCTGGTGCGCTGCGCGCCCGGCGACCAGGCCACCGGTCTCGCCGCGCTCAAGAACGCCGGTTTCCAGATCCAGGGCACCAATCGCTGGGGCGAGGCATTCATCTGCCGGATCGAGGGCAAGCCCGGCACGGACACCGAGCCGTGCGTCAACACCCCGCCCGCATCGGCGTATTGGTCCTACTGGTGGGCGCCGAACAACGGCACCTGGACGTACAGCTCGTGGGGCGCGACCAACCGCAAGCCCCCGCTGGGCAGTTTCGAGGGCTGGTCGTTCTCCAAGGACAAGACCGACAGCACCAACCCGCCGCCGCGGGTGGCCCCCACACGCCCGTAGGGCCGGCTCGGGCGCGACATCGGACCCGGGGGAGGGAGGGTGGTCCTCGGCTCCGCGTCCGCGTTCGTTCCGCCGGACCACGACCGACCCGAACGACCCGGGCGACCCGGGCGACCCGGGCGATCCCGTCGGAACGAACGCGGCAATCCACTCCCGCACGCCCGCTCGATCGCCGCGACCGGCGGCGTCCGTGTGTCGTCCGCATGCCGCCCGCGTCGATTCACCGTCCACACGTTGAACTCGCCTCCCGAACGCACCGGCGGCCGACTGGTGCCGCGCCCGGCAACGTTTGCCCCGGCGCGGTGTTCGGTGCGGTGCCTCGGTGCGCCGCCGGAACGTCCTCGCACTTGGAGTACTCGGATGTTTCGGCGGTGCGGCGAGGGGCCGTGCCGGGCGCCGTGACGGGGTGAACGTCGCCGGGCGCGGCACTAGGCTGGGGAACGCAGTCGGTTCGCCCTGCCCGCCAGGCAGGCGCGTCGCAAGAGGGAACCCGGTGTGAATCCGGGACTGCCCCGCAGCGGTGAGTGGGAACGACCGCCGTCAACAGCACTGGACCCGAGCCGGGTCCGGGAAGCGACGGTCAGTAGGAGTCCGCCTTCTCGGTGGACGCGCCCACGAGTCCGAAGACCTGCCACTGCCCGTGCGCCACCGATGCGCACGGTGATCTCGGTGACCTCGTGGGCGGGTCGGCGGACATTCCGGTGGGACACGGGCGCGAGAGTGCGCCGACGTGCCCCGCCTGGTGTGCCATCACTTCGCGCCTTCGATCCGTCCCGGGATCTCGGAGACAGCTCGCGAAGGAGAGTTCCGTGACCACCAAGTCCGCAGCCGCGGCAACCCGCGCCACCGTGTACGGCTACCCCCGACAGGGCCCGCACCGGGAGTTGAAGAAGGCCGTCGAGGGCTACTGGGCAGGCAGGATCGACGCCGACGCGCTT
Organism: Embleya sp. AB8; assembly: GCF_049739465.1. NCBI lineage: Bacteria > Bacillati > Actinomycetota > Actinomycetes > Kitasatosporales > Streptomycetaceae > Embleya > Embleya sp. AB8. The sequence goes on along the minus strand of NZ_JBMHHY010000008.1, from coordinate 332,416 downwards.
CGGGCCGCCTCGGTCGAACTGCGCCGGGCCAACTGGCGTCGGCTGGCCGACGCCGGGATCCACGAGGTGCCCACCGGCGATTTCTCGCTCTACGACCACGTCCTGGACACCACCGTGCTGGTCGGCGCGATCCCGACCCGACACCGCGCCGCCGTCGACGCGGACGCCCTGGCCGGCTACTTCGCGATGGCGCGGGGCACCCGGGACGTGGCTCCGCTGGAGATGACCAAGTGGTTCGACACCAACTACCACTACCTGGTCCCCGAACTCGGCCCCGACACCACCTTCTCGGCGAACTCCGCCAAGCCGGTCACCGAGTTCGCGGAGGCCGTCGCGCTGGGCCTGACCGCCCGCCCGGTGCTGGTCGGCCCGATCACCTATCTCCTGCTGGCCAAGCCCGCGCCCGGGGTGTCGGCCGACTTCGAGCCGCTCACCCTGCTGGATCGGCTGCTGCCGGTGTACGCGCAGGTGCTCGCGGACCTGCGCGCCGCCGGCGCCGAGTGGGTACAACTGGACGAACCCGCGCTGGTCCAGGACCGCAGCTTCGCCGAGCTGAACGCCGCGTCCCGCGCGTATCGCGACCTCGGCGGCCTGGTCGACCGGCCCAAGCTGCTGGTCGCCTCGTACTTCGACCGCCTGGGCGAGGCGCTGCCGATCCTGGCCAAGGCCCCGATCGAGGGGCTCGCCCTGGACTTCACCGGCCCGGCCGCCGCCAACCTGGACGCCCTCGCCGCCGTCGGCGGACTGCCCGGGAAACGGCTGGTCGCCGGTGTCGTCGACGGCCGTAATGTGTGGATCAACGACCTCGGCAGGTCGCTGGCCACCCTCGGCACCCTGCTGGGCCTGGCCGACCGCGTCGACGTCGCCGCGTCCTGCTCGCTGTTGCACGTACCGCTGGACGCCGACGCCGAGCGCGACATCGACCCGCAGATCGCCCGCCTGCTCGCCTTCGCCCGGCAGAAGACCGAGGAGATCGTCACCCTGGCCCGCGGCCTCGGCCAGGGCACCGACACGATCGCTGCCCACCTCGCCGCCAACCGCACCGACCTGGCCGCCCGCAAGGCCTCCGCACTCACCCGCGACCCCGCCGTACGCGCCCGGACCGCCGCGGTCACCGCCGCCGACGGCCGGCGCAGTCGGCCCTACCCCGAACGGGCCGCGGCCCAACGCGCGCACCTGGGCCTGCCGTTGTTGCCCACGACCACCATCGGCTCCTTCCCGCAGACCGCCGAACTGCGCGCCGCCCGCGCCGAACTGCGCGCCGGACGCCTCGACGACGCGGGCTACGCCAAACGCATCGAGGCGGAGATCCGCGAGGTGATCTCCTTCCAGGAGCAGGCGGGCATCGACGTCCTGGTGCACGGCGAGGCCGAACGCAACGACATGGTCCAGTACTTCGCCGAACAGCTCACCGGCTACGCGGCCACCCGACACGGCTGGGTCCAGTCGTACGGAACGCGGTACGTACGCCCGCCGATCCTGGCCGGCGACATCTCCCGCCCCGGGCCGATGACCGTGCGCTGGACCTCGTTCGCCCAGTCGTTGTCCGATCGACCGGTCAAGGGCATGCTGACCGGCCCGGTGACCATGCTCGCGTGGTCCTTCGTCCGCGACGACCAACCACTCGGCACCACCGCCCGACAGGTCGCGCTCGCACTGCGCGACGAGGTCGACGATCTCGAAGCCGCAGGGACTTCGGTCATCCAGGTGGACGAGCCCGCGCTGCGCGAGACACTGCCGCTGCGCACTGCGGACCATGCCGCGTATCTGGCCTGGGCCACCGAGGCGTTCCGCCTGACCACCTCGGGCGTACGCGCCGAGACGCAGATCCATACCCACATGTGCTACGCGGAGTTCGGCGACATCGTGCAGGCCATCGACGACCTCGACGCCGACGTGATCAGCCTGGAGGCGGCCCGTTCCCACATGCAGGTCGCCCACGAACTCGCCGCCCACGGCTACCCGCGCGAGGCCGGTCCCGGCGTCTACGACATCCACTCCCCACGCATCCCCGACACCGACGAGGTGGCCCGCCTGCTGCGCGAGGGCCTGACCGCGATCCCCGCCGAGCGCCTGTGGGTCAACCCCGACTGCGGCCTCAAGACCCGGGGTTGGCCCGAGGTCCGTGCCTCGCTGACGAACCTGGTGACCGCGGCGCGCGAGGTCCGCAGCACCCTCTCGAACAGCACGCCCTGACGAACCCTGCCGGGGCGGGGCCCGCAAGGCCCCGCCCCGGCAACTCGTCCGCCACGCGCACGTCGACCCGAACGGCGGGCCGATCCACCACCGGGCGGACTGACATCCGGCCACACGGGGGCCCGCAGCGACGGCCCCGACAACGCGTCGGGGCGCCGTCATCGCCCGGTGGTGCGGGCCTGTTCCGCTGCGTCAGGCGGCCGTTCCGGGGCAGTGCAGCGTCGGGGCGTCGGGGCGGGCGCCGGCGGCGGTCAGGTCGGCGAAGCCGGTGCCGGCCAGGCCCAGGACCGCCTGGGCGGTGGCGCGGGTGGCGGTGGACGGGTTGAAGCCGGTCGCGTCGTAGGCGATCGCGCCTCGGGTGGCGGGTGTGGCCGAGCAGCCGACCTGGCGTTCGGTCAGGAAGTGCCGTGCGGTCAGGCCGGGGAGTACCCGCCACGAGGACAGCAGGGCCTGGCCGGCCAGTCCGGTGCTGTTGGCGTTGCCGGTCGTGGCACCGACGGTACCGAAGCCGCCGTCCGAAAGCTGGTGCGCGGCAAGCCAGTTCAGGCCGGCCGCGGCCTCCTGGGATCGGCCGGTGGCGGCCAGCGCCTGCACGCTCATCGCGGTGGAGTCCGCGTCGCTGGTGCAGGTGGGCAGGCCGTAGTTCAGCGGGAATCCGCCGTCGGCGCAGTGTGCGCCGGCCAGGAAGTCGACTGCGGCGGTGGGCACTCCGCCGGGGGTGCGGTTCAGCGCCAGGAGTGCGAGGGACTGGCTGAAGGCGTTGCTGTAGTCGCCCCATGGGGAGGTGTCGGTGAACCGGCCGGAGGGTTGTTGCAGGGAGCGCAGCCGGGCCGGGAGGTCCACGCCGCCGAACGTGGTGGGGCTCACCCCGCGGACCTCGGCGGCCAGGAGGGTTTTGGCGGTGGCGCCGGCGTAGGCGTTGGTGGCGCCGTCGCCGATGTAGCCGGACAGGATCTCCGGCCGGGCGAGCCACGTGGTGGCCTTGGCCCCGTTGTGGTCGGCGACTCCCGCGGCGGCGAAGGCGAGGATCGCGTCGATGGTCAGGCCCTGATCGGGGTAGGTCACCCCGTTGAAGGTGGTCTCGAAGCGCTCGCCGTCGACGAGTTGGCGGGCCAGCCAACCGGCCGCGGCCTGGGTGCGGTTGCCGGCGAGTACGGACGCGTCCGCGGCAGGTGTCGGGCCGGTCGTGGTGGGGGCGGCCACGGCGGTCGCCGGGATCAGGGCGGTCGCGCCGGCCAGGGCCAGTCCGCCGAGCAGCGTGGCTATCCGGCGTCCGGGTCGAGTGGTGAGCGTCATGATGACGGTGCCTTTCCGGGCCCACGGCGCGGCAGGCCCGGCGGATCCGCCGGCCGAGGCGGGCCGGCCCGAGGGCGGCACACGTTCCCGGCGCGGCGACGCGAGGGCTCCGCCCCGCGGACCACGACGGGGAATGGAGAGGAAAACGCCCCGGCGACAGGCATTCGGGCTCGCCGTCGGGAGGGACGGACCACCGCTGCGGGTCAGCGCCGGATTCACACCGGACTTCCCCTGTCGTCGGAGATGTTGCGGGCCGCCGCACCGGCGATCGGAACGAGTCGTGGCGTCCGCGAGGGGCGTCGCGAGTGTTCCACAATCCCCGGCGCGAGGACGTCCCGCACTCTACGGACCGCCCGGCGCGGGAAGAACTCCCTTTCCGGCCAACCGGTTCGCCGCTTCGCGCCGGCCCGCACCCCGGTGGTGACGAACGGCACCGTGGAGCGCATACTCGTGCTGTTGTCCGAGCGTCGGAACGTTTCGTATGCTCCGCACGCCGACCTGTGTCGACACCCTCAACTGCATAGTTCGAAACTCAGGGGAAGCCGGTCGAAATCCGGCGCTGACCCGCAACCGTAGGCGGTGGCCGACAGGCCGCCGCGAGTCGGAATACCTGGGTGCGTACGAATTGAAGGCTCCAGCTGTCGTGGACTACACGCTGAGGCCCGGACGCCCGTCCGACGCCCCGCGTCGGCCGGCTCCCGGGACGCGTTGGTCTCGGAAGGGTTCCACCGATGTCCTGGCTCACCGTGCGAACCACCGGCGCCGTCGCGGTCTGCGGCGCGGTGCTCGTCGCCGCCTCCCCCGTCTTCTCCGCGTCGGCCGACGCCGCGAATCCCCATGCCGCCGAGGCCTCGGCGGCGGCGAAGTGGCAGGCCGGGGAACTGGTCGGCGGTGCCATCCCCGGGTTCTCCCGCTCCGACTGGGGCCTGACCATCGACACGATGATGGCGTTGGCGGCCACCCGCTCCCAACCGGCCGCGCTCCGCGCCGCGGCCGACGCGGTGGCCGCGAACGTACGCACGTACAACAGCGCCGAGGAATGGGGCATGCCCGGCTCGCGGATCGCCGGCGCCACCGCGAAGGTACTCTTCGCCGCCGTGGTCGCCGACCGCGATCCGACCGGGTTCGGCGGCTTCGACCTGCGCGCCGAGACGCTCGACCTGATCGCGGGAGCCGACGCCGGCGACGACGTGGGCCGGATCCGGGACAAGCTCACCGGCAGCCCCGACTCCAGCAACGCCTTCGGCCAGTCGCTCGCCGTCCTCGGCCTGGCCCGCAGCGGCGGAGTGCCGCAATCCGCCGTGGACTTCCTGCTCAAGCAGCAGTGCCCAAGCGGCGGATTCCGGCTGTTCCCGGGCCAGTTGGGCAGCAGCGGCGCGACCTGCCAGGACACTCCCACCACCGTGCTCGACCCGGACTCCACCGCGATGGCCGTGCAGGCGCTGCTGTCCGCGGCGGCCGAGAGCCACTCGGCCGGCGCCGCGACCGCCGCCAAGAAGGGCGCGGACTGGCTCAAGTCCAAGCAACGCGCCGACGGTTCGTTCGGCGGCTCGGGCCCCACGGCGGCATCGAACACCAACAGCACCGGCCTGGCCGGTCAGGCCCTGCACGCCGCCGGCTACCGGGCCGAGTCGGAGCGGGCCGCCGTGTGGGTGGCCAAGCACCAGATCACCAAGGACAACGCGGGCGCCGCCGACAAGGAGATCGGCACCATCGCCTACAACGACGAAGCCCTCGCCTCGGCCAGGACCGACGGCATCCCGGACTTCCAACGCGACCAGTGGCGCCGCGCCACCCCGCAGGCGCTGCTTGCGCTGGCCGATGTCTCGCTGGGTGACCTGGGCAAGGCCCCGACCGAGCCGACGCACACCACCTCGACCTCGCCCGAGCCGACCGACTCCGGCACCCCCAAGCCCACCGGATCGCCCGGCCACAGCGCGTCCACGCCGCCGTCCACGACACCTTCCACCGCGCTCACCCAGACCGCGAGTGCGTCGATCACCGCGTCCGCGACGGACACCGCCGGCGCCGGCACCGGTGGCTCCGGTACCAGTGGTTCCGGGTCGGGCGGCGGAAGCACCTCGGGCAGTGGCGGCACCGCGAACGGCGGCGGCGGAAACCTGGCCAGGACCGGCGCCGAGATCGGCGGACTGCTCATGTTGTCCGCCGGATTGGTCGGCACCGGCTTCGCCGTCCGCGCCGGCGCGCGTCGCAGGAACGGAACGCACACGTGAGGCGCCCCGGGCGCGCCGGCCGAATCGCCCGCCTGGTCACCGCACTTGCCCTGCTCGCGCTGTCCCTCACCGGCGGGCTCACGGTGGTCGCGCCGGCCGCACACGCGGTCGACACCTCGAAGGGCACGCCCGGCTACTGCCCGGACGGCAACGGCGTGACGGTGGTCATCGACTTCCAGGAGCTCGGCGGCACCACCATCGTGCGCTGCGCACGCGGGGACCAGGCCACCGGCCACGCCGCGCTGAAGAACGCGGGCATCGAGATAGCCGGCGTGGCCCGCTGGGGCGAGGCATTCATCTGCCGGATCGAGGGCAAGCCAGGGGCCAACTCCGAGCCGTGCATCGACACGCCGCCGGCCAGTGCGTACTGGTCGTACTGGCATGCGCCCAACGGCGGTTCGTGGACGTACAGCCAGTGGGGCGTGCTGAACCGCAAACCCCCGCTCGGCAGCTTCGAAGGCTGGTCGTTCGCCAAGAACAAGACCGAGACCACCAACCCGCCACCGCGCGTGGCACCGGCCCGCCCGGCGACGCCCACCCCGCCGAATCCGCCTCGGACGGACAATCCGCAACCACCGTCCGGCAACGGCACCAACGGCACGTCCACCGGCGGTGGCGCGACCTCGGCCGGCAGTGGTGGCAGCCGGGCCGCCGACGGCGGATCCACCACCTCCGGTGCGAGTACGGCCGGCAACACGGGCACCACGTCGGCGGGTTCGACGGCCGCGACCTCGGGGACCGATCCCCTCGCCCCCGGGCCGGGTGTCGCCGGCAACCCGATGGAACCGGGGCAGCCCATCGAGAGCACCACCCCCTCGGCCCCGCCGGCCTCGGCCGAGACGTCCGCGACCGCCGCCGCCGAGCCGGGCTCACCCGGCCCCGCCGGCCGGCCCTCCGGGGTCACTCCGCAGGGTCAAACCTGGACCGGCGGCGAGGAGTTGGCGACCAGGCGCCCCGACGGGATCCCGACCACGACCATCCTCGGGATCGCCCTGCTCGTGGCGATCTGCGCGGCGGCCGGGTTCGCCACCTGGCGTCGGCGCAAGCGCACCGGCGGGTCGGATTGAGCGTGCCCCGGACGCGGCGACTGCCGGCCGCCGTCGCGTCCCGGCGCGGCGGCGGCCGGTTGCCGCGCCCCCTGCATCCGGGCGCGTGGTGGTTGTGGGCGCTCGGCCTGGCCACCGCCGCCAGTCGCACCACCAACCCGCTGCTGCTCGCGCTGCTCCTGGCCGTGGCCGGATTCGTGGTCGCGAACCGGCGCGGCGACGCGCCGTGGGCACTGGCCTTTCGCATGTACCTGTTCCTGGGCCTGTTCATCATCGTGATGCGCGTGTTGTTCCGGATCGTCTTCGGCGCGGGAGCCGCCGGCAGTCATGTGCTCGTCGACCTGCCGGAGATCCCGCTGCCCGCATGGGCGGCGGGGATCCACCTGTTCGGCCCGGTGGCCCTGGAGCACGTGCTCGGCGGGTTCTACGACGGCCTGCGGCTGGCCACGATGATCGTGTGCCTGGGCGCGGCCAACGCCCTCGCGAGCCCCAAGCGCATGCTCAAGGCGGTACCGGCGGCGCTGTACGAGGTGGGCGCGGCCGTCGTGGTCGCCCTCTCCGTCGCGCCGCAGCTGATCGAGAGTGTGCATCGGGTGCGCCGGGCCCGGCGGTTGCGCGGCGGCGCGCAGCAGGGCATGCGGGCGCTGCGCTCGATCGCGATCCCGGTACTCCAGGACGCACTGGACCGCTCACTCGCACTGGCCGCCGCGATGGACTCGCGCGGCTACGGCCGCAACCGGCACCTGCCGCGCACGATCCGACTGCTGACCGGCGTACTGACGCTGGTGGGCCTGATCGGGGTCTGTGTGGGGGTGTACGCGCTGCTCGACGGCAGCACCCCGCGCTACCTGGGCGCCACCATGCTGCCCGGCGGCCTGGTGATCGCCGGCATCGGCTTCGTCCTCACCGGCCGCCGGATCAACCGCAGCGTCTATCTCCCGGACCGCTGGCGCCTGCCCGAATTCGCGGTCGCCGCCTGCGGGTTGGGCACCGGCGCGCTGCTCTACCTGACCAGCCGGATCGACGCCGGCAACCTCTACCCGTCGCTGAGCCCGCTCGCCTGGCCCGAGTTGGCCCCGCTGCCGGTGCTCGCGCTGGCCGTGGGTGTCCTGCCCGCGTGGCTGGCGCCACCACCCCCGCTCGCCGCGCCCCGCCCGGGCGACACCGGGCCCGACTGCGGCGCACGGCAGAACACGCCGGCCACCGGCTCGTCCGATACCGATACCGATACCGGCACCAATACCGGTACCGGTACCACGCTCAGGGAGAAGTCCGTCCGGTGATCCGATTCCGTGACGTCACCATCACCTACGCCGACGCCCCGGCTCCCGCCCTGCGCAACGTCGAACTCGAGATCCCCGAAGGTGAGTTGTGCCTGGTCGTGGGCCGCACCGGCGCGGGCAAGTCGACCCTCCTGGGCGCCGTAAACGGCCTGGTGCCGCACTTCACCGGCGGCACCCTGCGCGGCAGCGTGCTCGTCGACGGCATCGACACCCGCTCGCAACCACCGCGCGAATTCGCGCACCTGGTCGGTGTGGTCGGCCAGGATCCGCTCGCGGGCTTCGTCACCGACACCGTCGAGGAGGAACTCGCCTACGGCATGGAACAGTTGGCGATCCCTTCGGCGGTGATGCGCAAGCGGGTCGAGGAGACCCTCGACCTGCTCGGCATCGCCGAACTGCGCCACCGCCCGCTGCGCACCCTCTCCGGCGGACAGCAGCAACGCGTCGCGATCGGCGCCGTGTTGACCGCGCACCCGCGCGTGCTGGTTCTGGACGAGCCGACCTCCGCACTGGACCCGACCGCCGCCGAGGACGTGTTGGCCGCGATCACCCGGCTCGTGCACGACCTGGGCATCACCACGATCGTCGCCGAGCACCGCATGGAGCGGGTGGTGCAGTACGCGGACCGGCTCGTACACCTGCCCGGCGACCGTACCGTCCGCGACGGCCCGCCCGCCGAGATCCTGGAGACCTGCGACATCGCCCCGCCGGTGGTCGAACTCGGCCGACTCGCCGGCTGGTCGCCGCTGCCGCTGTCGGTGCGCGACGCCCGCCGCCTGGCCGCGCCGCTGCGCGCCCGTCTGGCCGACCGTACGCCGCCGGCGCCGCGCCCACCCGACCCGGCGTCCCGCCCGTTGTTGACGGCGCGTCGGATCATCGTGCGCTACGGCGATGTGATCGCGGTGCGCGGCCTGGACCTGGACCTGTTCCCCGGGCGCGTCACCGCGCTGATGGGCCGCAACGGCTCCGGCAAGTCGTCGCTGCTGTGGGCCCTGCAGGGCTCCGTTCCCCGGCAGGGCGGCACGGTGGATGTCGCGGGCGAGGACCCGGGCAAGGCCGCCCCGCAGCGCGCCCGCGCCCTGGTCGGCCTGGTCCCACAGACCCCCGGCGACCTGCTCTACCTGGAGACCGTCGACGCCGAATGCGCGGAGGCCGACCGGGAATCCGGCGCCGAGGCGGGCGCGTGCCGGGCGTTGCTCGATCGCATCGCCCCCGACATCGACGGCACTCTGCACCCGCGCGACGTCTCCGAGGGACAACGCCTCGCACTCGTGCTGGCCATCCAACTCGTCGCCGCACCACGGGTGGTGCTCCTCGACGAACCCACCCGGGGCCTCGACTACCACGCGAAACGGCGCTTCGTCCACGTCGTTCGCGAACTCGCCGACGCCGGGCGGGCGATCGTGCTGGCCACGCACGACGTCGAATTCGTCGCCCAGGTCGCCGACCGGGTGCTCGTGCTGGCCGAGGGCGACCTCGTCGCGGACGGCCCGACCGCCGAAGTCGTGGTCTCCTCACCGGCGTTCGCCCCGCAGGTGGCCAAGATCCTGGCCCCGGCGGAGTGGTTGACGGTCACCGCCGTCGGTGCCGCCCTGGCCGGGGATCGGGACGCCACCCACCCCCAGTCGGACGCGCGTGAGCCGCGGTCGGACGCGCGCCGGCCCGCCGGGTCCGCCGGCGACACCGCAGGGTCCGCCGGCGACACCGCCGGGGACGCTCGCGCATCATCCGCCGGAGACAGAGAGGCCACCGGATGACCACGGCCCCGGAATCGACCAAACGCGGCAACGCCATCCGGATCACCCCGCGCACCGCGATCGTGCTCACCGTCGCCTCGATCGCCGGCCTGGCGATGTTCCTGTGGCCGCTGTTCGCCTCGCCCTCCCCCGAATCGGCCGCGCACTCGGGGGACGCGCCGCTGATCTTCGCGGTCACCCTGCCGTTCGTGGTCGCGGTCGTACTGGCCGAGCTGACCAGCGGCGGCCTCGACGCCAAGGCCCTCGCCATGCTCGGCGTACTTTCCGCCATCAACGCCGCGCTACGCCCGCTCGGCGCGGGCACGGCGGGCATCGAGACGGTGTTCTTCATGCTCGTACTCGCCGGACGGGTGTTCGGCCCCGGCTTCGGGTTCGTACTCGGCTGTACCTCGCTGTTCGCCTCGGCCCTGCTGACCGCCGGAGTCGGCCCGTGGCTGCCCTTCCAGATGCTCGCCTCGGCCTGGGTCGGCCTCGGCGCGGGCCTGTTGCCACGGCGGGTCCGCGGCCGGCGCGAGATCGTCATGCTGGCCGGCTACGGGGTATTCGCGGCGTACGCCTTCGGCTTCCTGATGAACATGTGGTTCTGGCCGTTCCTCGCCGACTCCGAAAGCATGGTCGGCCCCGCGTTCGTACCCGGCGACGGCATCCTGAACAACCTGCACCGCTTCGTCGTCTTCACGATGCTCACCTCCACCTTCGGCTGGGACACCGGCCGCGCGATCACCAACTGCATCGCCATCGTGCTGGTCGGCCCCGCAGTCCTGGCCGCCCTACGCCGCGCCTCCCGAAAGGCAGCCTTCGAAGCCCCGATCACCTTCGAACCGGCCCAACCACCCGCCGCCCCCACACAGACCGGCACCGCGGCATCAACCCGACAGGCAAAGCTCACACCGTAAACCCGATCCTCGGGAGCGGAGCGAAACGGAACGGAACGCGGAGCGGTTGCCGAGCCTGCGACCGATGGACGACCGGCCCCACATGCCAACCGCATGTGAAACGCCCCTTCGTCGTCCCGAGTAGCGATGTCGACAGGACCGGCAACCGCCTTGCCTCGAGGCTCGAACGTTGTGGCCGCAGCTCGAAAGGCCCGGCCGGAAGGTCCGGTCAGAAGGTCCGGTCGGTATGCCAGTCGGCGCGGAGGCCGGGGTTGCCCACGACGTATGTGACGCCGGTCAATTGCCGGTTGGCAGTCAAGGAGCCCGTGTACCTGCCCAGGATTCCGTTCGGCCAACGGATGGTGAAGGCGATGGTGTTGTCTTTCACCGCGCCGCTCAGGACCCTGCCGACACCGCCGCTGTAGGACGCGCTTCCGATGAGGTTGCCGCCGCGACTCTGCCTCAGATGGACCGTGACGGTGAAGCCGTTGCTCTGGACGAGTTGCCAGGTGCCACCGGCGTAGAAGCCCGGCGCGAGGGTCGACGATGCCGGCGACGCGGACTGCGGGGTGTGGGCAGGCGTGGCACCGGCGGTCGGGGCCAGGGCGCCACCGCCGATGCCCAGGGTGAGGGCAACGGCGGTGGCGGCAAGTTTGGTGCGCATGCGAGATCCTTTCGTTGGCAATGCCGGTCGAAGGAGGTGCGATGCCGCGCCGAAGGTCCAAGCGGTCCGTACAGCATGTCGGACGGCGAAAACGCGGCCACCGCACGACCGCCAGTCTCCTCCCGGGCTCCCCACCGTGTCGTGCTCCGGTCCACTGAGTGGACCGGAGGCCGTGCGGCGCTGCTCCCCACGACCCGGCCGGTAACCCGTAAGCCGACGGCTCGCAGAGGTCGCATCGGAAACCATTTCAACGTCAACTTCACCTTGCTGTCACGCACTTGCCACATCCACTCTAGGCTTCGGCCAACGAGGCGGGCCACGGCAGATCCGTGGGATTACCCGCAGGGTCGCACTTCGGGCCCTTTAAGACGATGAGAGCAGGTATGACACCTACCACTGAAGAGACGGACGGCGCCTTAAACGGGCCACCGGGTCGACTGCGGTCGGCTTCACACGCCCGTCGCTCCATAGGCGGCCTCGCGGCACTCGCCCTGGGGTTCGGCGGTTTGGCGTTGACGACGGCGCCGGCGTATTCGCAGACGGACGACGGTTCGGTGACGGTCCGGGTGGTGCGGGCCGTGGACACGACCGGTGTGTGGAGTCCCGTTCTGGAGCCGGGTATCGGTGGCGTGACGGTGACGCTCACCGGCGACGACGGCGGCAAGGTCACCGGGGTGACGGTCGCCGACGGCACGGTCACGTTGGCGCCCGACAAGGCCAAGCCGTCCGGCAGCGGCAAGTATCGGGTCCAGGTGGTGAATCCGAAGCCGGGCGTGCTGTTCCCGGCGTTCGCCTCGCGGCAGGGCCTGGACGGCGCGCCGAACCAGCTCAGCAGCAACGAGGAGTTCGTCGACCTCGGCGGTGGCAAGAAGGTCGCGTACACGACGGGGTTGTGGAGTCCCGGCGACTACTGCCAGAAGAACGCGCCGCTGGCCACCGCGTGCCAGCCCGCGACGAACGAACCGACGTCCCAACGTACGTTGGTGACGTTCCCCTACAACGCACGCGGCGTCAACACGAACGTGACGGACCTGGCCACGAACGCCGAGACCGGCACCCTGTATGGCATGGCGTGGAGCAAGCCCGGTAAGCGGCTGTTCAGTTCGGCAACGGCCAAGCGGGACACGACATACGGTCCCGGCGGGGCCGGTGGGATCTACGTCACCGACGTCGCGCGCAAAACGACGTCGTTGTTCACCACCGTCCCGGACGCCGGAACGTCGGCCCACGGCGCGGGCACCAGCGACGACGCCTTCCTCACCGCGGCGGGCAAGGAGAGCCTGGGCGACATCGAGGTCTCCGACGACGGCCACGACCTGTTCGTCGTCAACCTCAACAACCGCAAGCTGTACCGCTACGACGCCACCCAGCCGACCGCGACCGCGCCGGTGGCCTCCTACGCCATCCCGGACCCCGGCTGCCCCGCGCCGGGCGACTGGCGTCCGTACGGCCTCGGCCTGCAGGACGGCAACGGCTATGTCGGCGGCGTCTGCTCGGGCGAGTCGACCGGGAAGGTCTCGGACCTGCGCGCCGTGGTCCTGCCCTTCGACCCGGCGACGGGAGCCTTCGGCAAGGCGGTGCTGAACCAACCCCTGGACTATCCGCGCAAGTACTCACTCGGCACGAGTTGTCCCGGGGCGGGCTGGTTCCCGTGGTCGAACACGTTCCCGTTCACGCAGAACGGTCAGACGTGCGTGAGCGCCATGGCCAACCCGGAACCCGAGTTGGCCGACATCGCCTTCGAGACCGACGGCTCGATGCTGCTGGCGTTCCGCGATCGGTTCACCGACCGCACGACGGCGTTCCCGCGGCCCGGAGACCCCTCGACCTTCATCGCGATGGTGGCCGGTGGTGACCTGAACAAGGCGTGCCTGTCCGACGGCATGTACGTGATGGACACGAACACCGGCTGCGGGATGTCGCCGCGGGGAACCAGGTTCTTCCATGTGGGCACCATCGGGGAGGCGCATCCGAACTCGGCCTACGCCGGCCTCGCGCTGTCCAAGGTGGAGGAGTTCGTCGCGACCGCCGGTGTGGACCCCGTCGACACTCCGGTGGGCGCCGGCGTGATGTTCACCAACCGGAACGGAACGAGGCAGCCCGGTTCGGGCCTGCGGATGAACCCCGAAGGCGGCCATGCCTCGTTCGGCAAGGGTGCTTCGATGGGTGACCTGGAGGTGCTCTGCGACCAGGCGCCGCTGCAGATCGGCAACCGGGTCTGGTACGACCCCGAGCGCAAGGGCATCCAGGGCCCGAGTCAACGTCCGGTCGAGGGCGCCACCGTCAACCTCTACGACGAGTCCGGCAAGGTGGTCGGCACGACCAGGACCACCAAGCGCGGCGAGTACTACTTCGACGACTCGAACGTCACCGGCGGCCTGAAACCGAAGACCAAGTACACCATCCGGATCGACAACCCCGCCGACTACGCCAAGGGCGGGCCGCTTTACCAATGGGTGCCCACCGACGAAGGGATCGGCGACAACCGCTTCGTCGACTCCAAGGGCATCGTCCCCAAGGGCGGACGCTACCCCGAACGCGCGCTGACCACCGGCGGACCCGGCGAGAACGACCACACCTTCGACTTCGGATTCCGCCAACAGGAAGGCGCGGTACGCCTGGTCAAGAACGACCAGGACGGCAAACCCCTCGCCGGAGCGAAATTCGAACTCTGGAAGGAAACCAACGGCACCGACGGACTCCAACCCGACGGCACCACCCCCGACACGAAGATCGGCGACCCCTGCACCACCGGCACCGACGGCATCTGCACCCGCAACGTCGAACCCGGCACCTACTACTGGAAGGAAACCAACCCACCCGACGGCTACGCCCCACCCGACAAACCCGTACTCGGCCCACTCGTGCTCACCTCCGACAACCTCGACACCGGAGTCTCGGTGACGGCGGTCAACAAGCTGGTGGCCACCACACCACCCACGACACCGAGCACACCCGACACCCCGACGCCACCGGCCACCCCGGGCGGCAACCACGGCGGCTCGCCGGGCATCCTGGCCCGCACCGGCCTGAACGGAACCCTCCCCTTGGCGTTCGCCCTCTCCGCGGCGATGATCGCCCTCGGCGGCGGGGCACTCGTACTGTTCCGCAGGCGACAAACCCGGCAGCGGTAACTCCGGGCACGGCGGCCGGCGGCCGAGGTCGACCGCCGACCGACGCATTTCGGGCGGGTTCGCGGACCATCGGGTTCGCGAACCCGCCCTCTGCCTTCGACCCACGTGAGCAAAGGCATCCGCCTGCCCGGACCAAGAACGGCGACCCGCACCGCGAGTTGCCGGTGAAGCAGTTGCCGGGATCGGCAACTCCGCCGACGAGCAACCCGCGGCTGCCATCGCGACACACACGAGCACCAGCGACAGGTGCCGCAGCGGCCTCGTCCGGGGGACGGCAAATCGGGACATCGGGCGAGGGAACGGGCAGTGCGGGGGCAGGAGTTGCACGACAGGTGCGCTATCGTCTGCAATATCGCCCATGCATACCGAACCCAAAAGTCCGCAGGAGCCGGCGCGACCTGCCGCATCCGGTTTGGGACGCAGAGCCCTGCTCGCGACCGGAGCGGCGCTGGCCGCCGGAGTCGGCGCGGCGGCAGACAGCAGGACCGACAGCGGCCGGGCGCAGCGCCGTAGTGGCGCGTCCGGTGCCCCGTCGCCGGCGGCGGCGATTCCCTTCCACGGTCTGCGGCAAGCCGGCGTGACGGCGCCTCAGTTGCCCGCCACGCACATCCTGTCCTTCGACCTCGCCCCGACGTCCGTCGCCGCGGACCGCGAGACCCTGCGCAACATCCTCGCCGCGCTGACCCGCACCCTGTCCGCCGCGGCCGCCGGCACCTTCCCCGACCCGCGCCTACAGGGCGGCGCGGACACGACCCGGCTCACCTCCCTGGTGGGCATCGGTCCCGCACTCGCATCCCGGCTCGCCCTGAACGTGCCCCCCGAACTGGCCGAACTGCCGCCCCACCCCGGCGACCGCCTGGACCCGGCACGCGGCAACGGCGACATCCTGCTCCAACTGTCCGCCGCCGACCGCTGGACCTTGGCCGTCGTCGCCGAACTAGCCACCACCGCCGCACAATCCGCCGGCGCCGTCCCCCGCTGGACGCAGACCGGCTTCCTCCCCCACACCTCACCGGGCGTCACCCCCCGCAACCTCTTCGGCCTCAAGGACGGCACCGCCAACCCCGACGACACCACCGCCGAGCGATGGGTCTGGGGCCCACCCGGACCCCACCGACACGGAACCATCCTCGTCTACCGCAGAATCCGCATGGACATCCCCGCCTTCACCACACTGCCCGAGGAACGACGCAACACCATCATCGGCCGCCGCGTCACCGACGGCGTCCCCCTCACCGGCACCACCGAACACGAAGACCCCGACATCTACGCCAAGAACCCCGACGGCTCCTACCTCATCCCCGCAACCGCCCACGTCCGCCTCAGCAGCCCCCGCCTCGACACCGGCGCCCGCATGCTCCGCCGCAGCCACAGCTACGACGACGCCCCCAACGACCGCGGCCTCCTCTTCTGCGCCTTCATGCGCGACCCCGCCCTCTTCACCCGCGTCCAAAACCGCCTCGCCACCCGCGACGCACTCACCCCCTTCATCGAACACCAGGCATCAGCCGTCGCCTACGTACTACCCGGCGCCGAACCCGGCCGGATACTCGGCGAACAGCTCTGGACATGAGAGCAGGTCCCCGTCCGGGCGTCCCACCGGCAATCCGCCGAAGCCCGCGGCCGTGGCCGTCCCCCAGGGCGAACAGCCGAGCATCGAGGTCGCCATCGGCATCCGGGGCGAGTGCTCGGGGCGTTCTCCGAGGCGGCGGCAGCCAAGTACGCGAGGACTTCGCGCCGGAGACCGCGAATTGGGAAGCGGGCACTGCGCGGTTGCCGCCCCGCCGGCTCAAGTGCCGTACGCGGGGCCGGTGTTCGCACCCACCGCAGGCCGGTCCCAGGCAAGGTCGTCAGCCCGCGCGAGATGTACCCGGACACCGGGCGGACGGCCTGTCGGACTGGGAACGGTGGTATCCCCGCGCCGCCGACCTCGGTCTCCTCGGTCGTGTCAAGCACGCCGGGGTCCACGGCATGGCCACGACGGGTTCGGGGTCACCAGGGGATGACGCCGTCGTCCTCGAAGAACGAGCCGGTCGGGCCGCCGTCGGGCAGCGTGGCGAGCCGGATCGAGGTGGCTGCGCCCTGTTCGGGAGTGCGGGGTCCCTGGAATCCGGTGAAGTCGGTCGCGACCAGGCCCGGGCAGGCGGCGTTGATGAGGATGTTGGTACCGGCGAACTGCCGGGCGTACTGCACGGTGATGGCGTTGAGGTACGACTTCGACGGAGAGTAGGCCGCCATGATGGGGCCGATCTCGATGGCCGGGTCCGCCTGTCGGGTCAGGGAGGCGACGGCGCTGGAGACGTTGACGATGCGTGGCGACGTCGAGCGCCGCAGTAGGGGCAGCAGCGCGTTGGTCACCCGGATGACACCGATGACGTTGGTCTCCACGACTGTGCGGACCACGTCGAGGTCGAGCGTGGTCGGGTCCTGCGCCCACCCCGGGCCCGTCTCTCCCGAGATGCCGGCGTTGTTGACCAGGACGTCCAGGCGCCGGGCCTGACGTTCGATCAGTTGCGCGGCAGCGGTGACGCTCCGGTCGCTGGTCACGTCCAGCGGCACCCCGAATGCGTCCACCCCGGCGGCGTGCAACTTCTCGACGGCGGCCTCGCGCCGGGCCTCGTCGCGGGCTCCCAGGCCCACCCGATAGCCGAGAGCGCCCAGCCCGGCCGCGATCTCGTACCCGATTCCCTTGTTCGCGCCGGTCACCAGCGCGATCTTCTTTTCGCTCATGCCGTCGATGTTCGCTCGCGGACGAGCGGCACATCCAACACCGATACAGTGCCCTGTCATACCCGGTAGGTATCACGGAGGTGTGTGGTGGACATGGACACCTTGGAGACCCGCGAGCTGAGGTACTTCCTGGCCGTCGCGGAGGAACTGCACTTCGGCCGCGCCGCCGAACGCCTCGGCATGGCGCAGCCACCGCTGTCCCGGGCGATCCAGCAGCTCGAGCGGCGCCTCGGCGTCTCCCTGCTGGAACGCAACCGCCGCGGTGTCGCCCTGACCGGCGCCGGAGAAGTACTGCTGCACGAGGGCCGTGCAGCCCTCGACGCGACCACCGCCGCTGCTCGTCGCACCCGTCGCGCCGGTGGCGCCGATCATCCGGGTGGCCTCGGCAACCGCCTGGTGTTGGCGGTGAAGGCCGGCGCGTCGCACGAGCTGCTGCACAAGCTCCTCGACGCCTACGCGGCCGAGCCCGACGCCGCCGAGATCGAGGTGCTGCCGAGCGGGACCTGTGAGCAGGAAGAGATGTTGCGCGACGGCCGCGCCGATGTGGCGCTCATGCACGCGCCGTTCAACTCCCTCGCCGGGTTCGACAGCGAGGAACTGATGACCGAGGGGCAGATCGCCATCCTGCCCGCCGGGCACCCCCTCGCAGCGCACGAGGCTCTGTCCCTGGCCGACATCGGTGACATCCCCGATCTTCCGCTCGCCCGCTGGGCCCGCGACGGCACGTACCCACCCGGCCCCGGTCCCGAGATCCACGATCAGACGCAGCTGGCCCAGCTGATCGCCCTGGGACGCACCGCAGCCGTCTTCCCCGACTCCGCCCGCGCGTGGCTGTGGGCCGAGCACGCCGCCGTACCCCTGACCGACGCACCCCCTGTCGTCACCCACATCGCCTGGCCCGCGCACAGCCGCTCCCTCGCCCTCGCCGGGCTGATCCGCACGGCCACACGGCTATGACCCGCTCGATGCCGCCGACCGCCGCCGAGGTTGCGCCACGGCTTGCGCCACGGCTGGGGCAGATCCAGTTCCTCGTAATCGCGGAACGCCCGGACGCCCACTCCCGCCTTGTCGGCGACCTCACCGATGCGCACCCGGTCCCCTCGGTTCGGGTGGCCCGCCCGACTTGCACCTCACAGCAGCGTCAGGTTTTGGCGTAGGGGCGTCGGCGCCCGCCGAACATTCACCCACCGATCTCACGAGCGGCCGGTTCAGGCCGCGTCGAAGGGCCGGCGAGCGCAACCACGAGTTCCTCACCTCTCTCGGAGCCGTTCCCACCACCTACGGCACGGGCCTCGCGGAGCGCCTCGCCACCCTGGCTCCGAACGGTGTCGACATCGCGCTCGACACCGCGGCCTCCGGGTCCCTGGCCGATCTCGTCGCGATCGTGGGCGACCCTGCTCGCGTGGCCACGATCGCCGACCATGCCAACGCGCATCGCCTCGGTGTGCATCTGGCCAACGCGGAGAACGACTCCACACTCCTCGCCGAAGCGGGCGAACTCGGCTGGCAGGGCCGCTACACACCACGCATCGAGCGGACCTACCCACTCGAACGCATCGCGGAAGCACACACATACGCCGAGCGCGGACACACGCGAGGGAAGATCGTGGTCCGCATCCGAGGCCGATGCCCTCCGGCCGCGACCGGCCGGGGGGCATCGGCCCCGTTGCGTGGTGTCCGGGGTGCGGGCGATGCCGGCACCGACAGCAGCCTCCGCGACCACCGTGGCGGACGCGCTCGACCGCGAGTAGCCGACCTGTCGGCCCTCCTGCCATCCGGCCGCACGGCCCCGTCCTGGCCTGGGGCGCTCAGCGCGCCGCGATGCCCTGGCCCCGGTAGATCTCGTCGTAGTAGTGGATCACCAAGGGGCGGGTGAGCATCGCCTCGAAGGTGGCGGTGAAGCCGCGTGCGGTGCGCCAGGCAAGGTAGTCGGTGTAGTTGTGCGCCTCGGTCCACTGGGTCAGGCCGGTGACGTGGTCGGCGTCGCTCCGGTCGCGCAGGATGCGGATCTCCTCGCAGCCCTCGTGCTCGAGGCTCTCGCCCAGGATGTCCAACAGCAGCTTCGCGACGTCGTCGCCGCGGCCGGGCCGAGCGAAGAATTCGGCGGTGACCAGGGTGCTCATGGGATGTCCTACCTTTCAAGTTCCTTCCGCGAACGCGGTGCCGTCGCCAAAGACGTTGCGCCCTACCCCGACCGGAGAGTCAACCGCGGGTCTTCCGTTGGACCCTCCGGCACGGGGAGGGTTGATACTGGCGCCATGCACACAGGCCTGACGGTCGGCGAGTTCTCCCGGGTGAGCCATCTGAGCGTCAAGACGCTGCGGCACTACCACGACGTCGGATTGCTCGCGCCGGCCGACGTCGACCCGGGCACCGGCTACCGGTACTACTCCCTGGATCAGGTGCCCACCGCACAGGTGATCCTGCGCCTGCGCGACTTGCACATGCCCGTGGCGGACGTGAAGGCGGTGCTGGCCGCAGCGGACGTGAGTACCCGCAACGAGTTGATCAGCGCGCATCTCGCGCGACTGGAGGACCGGCTCGTGCAGGCGCAGAGCGCCGTCGAGTCGTTGCGCGAGCTGCTGTCCCGGCCGGCGCACGGGTCGACCATCGAGTACCGCACGGTCGGTGACCAGCCGGCAATCGGCATTCGCGAAGTCGTCGACCGGCCGGACGTGGTGAGCTGGTGGCAGGGCGCCCTCGGCGAGCTGCACGGCTTCGTCGCGGCCCGGGGACTGCGCCGCACCGGCCCGATGGCCGGTCTGTTCGCAAGCGAGTTGCTCCAGGACGAGCGTGGTGAGGCGCTCGTGTTCGTCCCCGTCGACGGCGATGCGCGCCCGGTCGGCCGGATCGACGCGGTTGTCGTGCCCGGCGCGGAACTCGTGGTCGCGGTCCACTGCGGACCCCTCCAGACCATCGATCTCACCTACGGTGACCTGGGCACCTACGCCGCACGCCACGAAATCGGCGTGGCCGGCCCGCTGCGCGAGTTCTACCTGCGCAGCCCCCTCGACGTGGCCGACGAGCACGACTGGGTCACCGAGGTCGGCTGGCCCATCTTCCGCTCGAACGGCTGACGCTCGAACGGCTAAGCACAGGCAATCCGGTGGAGGCGGGCAATCCGGCCCCCACGGCCCCGCAGGTGGAACCGGCCCGGCAGTTCCCGACCGCTGCCCTCGGACCTCCACCGCCGGTTGAGCGGCCCCGCCACCGGTGCTCTCATACAGGTGTCACCTGGTACAGATGTCACCTGGTTCGCGAGGGAGTCGCCATGTCCGCTCACGATTCGATCCCACCCCAGGAGGCCGCCGACCGGCTGGCCATCAGGGAACTCGTCGACGCCTACGCCCACTGCGCCGACCGTCGAGACGCCAAGGGGCAGATGGCCCTGTTCACCGAGGACACCCGCTTCCTGGTGTTCATGGATGCCTCCGCGTCCGAGCCGACCCAGGAACTGCACGGGCGCGAAGCCCTCGCGCCGGTGTTCGACAACCTCAACGCCTACCGGGCCACCACCCACTTCAACGGCCAGAACACCGTGACACTGGACGGCGACCGCGCGAGCGGCGAGAGCTACTGCCTGGCCCACCACATCTCCTACGGCGCGGACGCCGAGCGCACGATCATGATCGCGTCGATCCGCTACCTGGACCGGTTCGTCAAGCACGAAGGCGAGTGGTTCTTCGCCGAACGACGCCTGATGGTCGACTGGACCGAGACCCGCCCCAGCACTCCCTGAACCGCCCGGCCGGGGAGGCGCACGGGTCGCCGAAGCTACGCTCGATCCGCAGGTGCCCGGTGTGAAAGCTCGGTGGCACCGGTACGGATTCGAAACCCAAGGGAGGACGGGGTCGCGCAAGTCACGGGGCTGCGTTGACCCGCTCCGCGAGTTCCTTGTCCAGTGCCACTCTCACCAGCGCCGCCGCCAAGCGTGCCAGGTCGTCGTCGGCGACCAGTTCGGCCAGGGCGTCGGGTGTCCTCGGCAGGCCGACGCGGCGCGCGCCGTCGAGTGCCTTCCCGTCGAGGGTCGGGCGCAGGAACGGCCAGACCGCTTGGGCTTCGCGGCAGAAGATGCGGGCGCCGGCGGGGCCGATGCCGGGGAACGCCCGGAGGAGTTCCTCGACGCGGTCGCACTGCGTATCCGCGTCGCGGGCGAGCCGGCGCAGGTCGCCGCCGTAGCGTTCACGGACCAGGTCGGCGCACGCGCCGAGCCGGGTCGCGGTGCCCTCGTCGTAGCGCACGTAGTGCGCCCGCCCGAGCGCTTCCACCCGCTGCCGCCAGGTCAGTTCGGCCATGCCCGTGGGCGTCCGGCCGCCCGCGTCGAACAGTTCGCGCGCGGCGTGCACGGCGATCGACGCCTTGATCCGGGTGGCCGCCAGGTTGCTCAGCACCAGCAACTGCCACAGCGGTGCGGGCGTGTCCGCGAGCCGGATGCCGGCCTCTTCGGCGTATGTGGTTCCCGCCTCGGACAGCAGCACGCTCACCCGGCGGTCCCCGGTGACGGTGGTACCCATGATTCGCCTCCCGCCTCCGGCCACCCGACGGCACACACGACGAACCGGGTGACCTGTCTACCGTGGGCATACCCGGATGGCCGCCGTGCGACGGACAGCGGTCGGCGACGCGGAAGGGGTGTTCAAGGCGCCCGCTTCCACGGCCTGGCGACCGGGCTGGATCTGCCGGACGTGCTGCGCCTGCTCGGATCGCTCGTTGCCTCGCTCCGACACGCCGACCGAGGTGTGGTCCCGACCGAACCGACGGATCTCGACACCGGCAGACTGAGCCGCATGTTCTACGACCTCAGCCCGGCCGAGCTGCACGATCCGATCACCGGAAGCAGGGCGGCTCTGGACCTCGGCCGGTGACCGGCACGCCACCCGTGGTCGGGGCGGCCCGGCGCCGGCTGGTGCTGACCGTGGTGCTGCTGTGCTTTCTGCCCGCCGCCATGGACGTCACCATCCTCACCATCACCGTCCCGACTCTCGCCCACGAACTACCGGCGTCCCCGACCGAATTGTTGTGGGCGGTGGACGTGTACTCGCTCCTGATGGTCGCACTGGTGCTGGTCAGCGGGCCGCTGGGCGACCGGATCGGACACAAACGACTGCTGCTGACCGGACTGGTGGTCTTCGGCGCGGCCTCGGCGCTGTGCGCGGTGGCACCGGGACCGCGGGCCCTGATCGGTGCCCGGGCGCTGCTGGCGGTCGGCGCGTCGATGATCATCCCGGCCACGTTGGCGCTGATTCGGCAGACCTTCGGCGACGGCCGGAACCACGCGGTGGCGATCGGGGCATGGAGCGCGGTCGCCGCCGGCGCGTCGGCGCTGGGACCGGTGGTGGGCGGCTTCCTGCTCCAGCACTTCTGGTGGGGCTCGATCTTCCTGGTCAACCTGCCGATCGTGGCACTGGCCGTACCCGCGGTGGCGCTGTTGCTCCGCAACGAGGTCGAGTCCGAGCGGCAACCCTGGGAAGTCACCTCGCCCCTCCTCTCGATGGTGGGGTTCCTCGGCTGCGCCTACGCCATCATCGCCTTCACCCATGACGGCGTCGGGGTCGCCGAGGTGGCGGTCCCGGCCGTGCTGGGTCCGACCGCACTGGTCCTGTTCGTACGACGACAGCGGCGGCTGGCGCACCCGATGCTGGACCTGTCCCTGTTCCGGTTGCCCGGACTGCGCGCCGGGGTGGTGGCCTCGGTGCTGCCGGTGCTGGTGATGGTCGGCTTCGAGCTCCAACTGGTGCAGTACCTGCAGATCGCCGAGGGACGGTCGGCGAAGGCCGCCGCGCTGTACCTGATCCCGATGCCGCTGGCCGCGACGGTGGCGGGGCCGGCCGGCGGACTGGTCCTCTCCAGAATCCACCGGCCGCGGGCGGGCGTGCCCGCCGGCCTGCTGCTCGCGGCGACCGGGTACGCACTGGTCGCGTCCGGCGCGGTGGTCCCGCTCGGCTTGGCCCTGATCGGGTTCGGCCACGGCCTGGTCCAGATGGTCGCCTCGAACCTGATCATGGCCACCGCGCCCGCCGCCCAGGCGGGCGCGGCAGCGGGCATCGAGTCCGTCTCCTACGAGGCCGGCGCCGGCCTGGGCATCGCCGTCTTCGGCACGATCACCACGGTGACCTACCACCTCCTCCGCCCCCCGGGCACCTCGGCGTCCCCGCTGGAAGCGGGCGCCTCCCCGGAAACCACCCGGGCTTTGACCGATGCCTTCCACACCACCACGTGGCTGGCCGCCGCCCTCACCCTGGCCACGATCTTCCTGGTCACCCCGACGAGGACAGCGAAGGGGCCCGGGACGCCCGACGCGTCCAAAAACGCCTCGGCTTCCTCGGTCCGTCGAGTGCGAGAAAAGGCACTACGCCGAGCAGGAGACAGCCGAGCCGGCGGTGGATCCTGAGTCGAGGAGGGTTCACCGAGTACCACCTGACAACCCGGCGGCGAGGTCTCGATGGATGGGCGGAAAGTCGCAGTTCCCCGACAGCCGCAAAGTCCGCTGTATTTCCGGGCGACGCCCGGACCGTACCCGGGGCCAACGCGCGTACCGCCCCCCAGGACCGGATGCCGCCGGCAAATTCGACCCGAAGACCGACGTCACGTACCGCAGTCGGTCGTTGCATTCGCCAACGGCGTCTTCGCCCCCGGACCGCAGTCGGGGCAAGCCTCGATCCCGGCGCTCGGACCCGGCCTCATCCCGCCCGTCGTCGGGCACCGGCGATCACGCGGCCGGTCACGGGATGATGACTCGACGTCACCGCGAGGGAGGGGTCATCGATACGGGTACGCACGAGAAGCCCACGCCGCCCCCGCAACGACGAAGCCCGGTGCCCGTGCCGGGGGTTCGTCACGCGTCGTGCGGCACGGTCCCGGCCCCTCGGTGGTGGCGTCCTCCCCCATCGCTCCGGCCTCGACGCGGGACCGGAACACCGGGGAGTTCGCCGGACCGTCCGCGCGGCTTCCCTGCCTGGTGGCTCTTCTCGCGGCCGGTGCTGACGAATCCGCAACGCGCGCCGCCCCCGGTCGACTTCACGTCCGGGTCCGCGCGTCCGACGGTGCGGGGACCGGCGGCCGGCCGTGGCATGGACTACCGTGCGTGAGTGTGTCATACCTCGGTGAAGTCGACGGTGCCTGCGAGTCGGACGGCGACGCCGCCGCCGGGGTTCGGGCGAAACAGGGGTCGCCGGTGCGTCAGGCCGTCGTTCTGGCCGGTGGTCTGGGGCGGCGGATGCTCCCGCTCTCGCGGTTCCGGCCGAAGGCGATGGTCGAGGTGGACGGCACGCCGATCCTGCGCCATCAGATCGACTGGTTCGCCGGATGCGGTGTCCGGCACGTCGTCGTCTCGGCAGGGCATCTGGCGCAGGTGATCGTCGACTACCTCGGCTCCGCACGGGTGCCGCTGCGCGTGCAGGTGGTGGTGGAGGAACGGCCGCTGGGGCGAGGCGGGGCACTCAAACGGGCCGCCGGGGAGTTGCCGTACCCGAACGAGCCCTGGCTGGCGGCATACGGGGACATCTGGACCGGTTTCGCTCTGGCCGACATGGCCGCGTACCACCGGCGGCACGGCGCGCCGGCGACGGTGGCCCTGGCCGGGCCGGGACTCCCCGGCCAGGGCATGGAGTGCGACGAACGCGGGCTGGTGACGGCGTTGGTCCCGGACCCCGCGCCGCGATGCCGGGTGAACGCGGGCGTCTACCTGTTCGCCCCGCAGGTGGTCGGCCTGCTCCCGGACACCGGCGACCACGTACCCGGCACACTCGCTCGTCTGGCCGGCGCCGGGCAGCTCATGGGATACCCGGTCGAGGGCATGTGGCGAGCCGTCAACACCCCGCACGACCTGGCCGGACTCGAAGGTGAACTCGCCGCCGCCCGACGGTCGGCGGGCACGTCGTGATGAGGCGCTTGTCCGAGCGGCTTTTCGCGGCGGGAGTGATGTCGCACTCCGGGCACGCCGACCTCAGCGCCCGCCTCGATGGCGATCGCCTCCTGTCGACCCCGGGATTCGTCCGCGGGCTTCGGCCCGAACAGGTGATGATCGTCGGTTTCGACGGACGGGTTCTCGGGGGCCGACCGCAGCCGGCCGGCGCCGAGATCGTCGCCGTGCGCAGCGTCGTCCACCGCGCCCGCCCGCAGGTGGGCGCGGTCCTGGACACCCACTCGCCCGCCGCGACGGCCTTCGCCGCGGCCCACCGGCCACTGCCGTGCCCCGCACCGAGCCGATGTTGCGCTTCGGACCGGCCGAGGAAGTACCGGCGGTGCCGTGGGGACCACGCGGATCGCACGTCTCGGTACGCGGCACCGCCCAGGCCCCGGAAGAGCACCCGACGACGTCCGCGATGCTGCCGGCCAACCACGGCCTGCCGGTGTTCGGCCCGGACCCGGCGGACGCCGCCGACCTGCCGACGGCGCTCGAGGAGAGCGCCGAGGCCGAGATCGCCGCAGCCGCTCAGGCGCCCGGCACGGGAGCGAGGGGTGGCTCGATGGCGACACCGGAGGCGAACGAGGTGCGGGACGAGTCCTCATCCCCGACGGACGAGAAAGCGGTCGAAATCGACACGGCGACGGCGCGGGGGCCGTCCAGCCGGTCGTGGCCACGGACCCCGTCGGCCGGCGCCCGATTCACCGGCTTGCGCGACGTTTCCGACGACCGCGCGCTCGTGCCGATCGCGCACGAAGCCGTCGACACCTCGATCGCCGATCGCGTCGTCGTGGCGGGGCACCGATCGTCCGCGCCCGGCGCGGGAAAGCAGATCCTCGGATCCCGGCCGCCGACGGCGTGGGGGTGGGACATGCGCGGGACTGTGGCCCCGGGCGCCCGGGGCGGCGGGCGGCCTAGCGTGGCGCGCAAGCGGCCCGGCACGCACCGGAATCGAAACGCTCGCGGGCACTCGCGGGCCTCGTGATCCGAAGCCGTCCCGGATCAGCCGTCCCGGATCAGCCATCCCGGATCCTCGTCGGAAGGCGACGGCCCGTTCCCCTCCGCGGCGCGCGTCGGATTCCGGACACGCCGAACCGCTGCCGCCGACCGAGATCGGCCAACGCCGCGCGGCGGGCGCCGAGTATCCCGTTTCGCGAGAAGAGAGACGCAGATGACCCCCTCGAGCAAGCCGGCTCCCGACTCGGTGACCGACGCCGGCGCCCTCGGCGAGGCCACGTACGCGCTGCGCCAGGCCATGATCGGCCGGGCCGGGCCCGCGGCGACCGGATGGGTCGGCCCGCTGCGGCCGGCGCGGGCGGCACCGACCGAGCGCCTGAAGGTGCTGATCCTCGGCGCCGGCGTCGCCGGTCTGACCGCCGCCTACGAACTGGGCTCCCTCGGCCACGAGGTCACCGTCCTGGAGGCGCAGCACCGGGTCGGGGGTCGAAGTCGTACCGTCCGCGCGGGCGACCGACTCCATGAGATCGACTCCGTCACCGGGCGGCCCGTACTCACCTACACCTGCGGCTTCGAGGACGGCATGTACCTCAACATGGGTCCCGGGCGCATCCCCTACCATCACCGCCGGGTGCTCCGATATTGCCGGGACTTCGGCGTCGCGCTCGAGCCGTACGTCATGGAGAGCACGGCGAACCTGGTTCGCCCGCCGGGTGGGGACACCGCCTGGAGCAATCGTCGGGTGGCCAACGACACGCGCGGACACCTCGCGGCGAGGCTCGCCGAGACCCTGGTCGAGCGGGACCCGCTCACCGATGAACTGCGGGATCTGCTGCGGGTGTTCGGGGCGCTCGACGACGACGGGGCGTACCCAGGCTCCACTCGCTCCGGCTACCTCCACGACCCCGATGTGGAGGAATTCCCGCTACCCGCACCGGCCTTGCCCTTCGCGGACCTGGTGAACTCCGGCTTTTGGAAGTACCGCTTCTATCAACCGGTCGACTACGAGTGGCAGGCGACGATGTTCCAGCCGGTCGGCGGCATGGACCACATCGTCAAGGCACTGGCTCACGAGGCCGAGGGTGTCGGCGCCACGATCGTGCTCGGCGCCGAGGTCACCGACCTCACGATCCACCCCGGCGGCTCCCGCGTCGGCGTCACCTACCTCAAGGACGGCGAATCGTTCGAGGTCGACGCCCGGCACTGTGTGAGCAGCATCCCCGTCCCGGTGCTCGGGCACGTCTCCCGCAGCGGCTTCTCCGGCGCGTTCGAACGCGCCGTCGACGTCGTGGAGTTCGAGAAGACCTGCAAGGTCGGCTGGCAGGCGAACCGGCGCTTTTGGGAAGGGGATCTCGAAGGCGGAAGAGACTCCGGCGAGGGCATCTACGGGGGCATCAGCCGGATCGGCCACAACATCACGCAGTTGTGGTATCCGTCCAACGACTACTTCACCGACAAGGGCACACTCACCGGCGCCTACAACTACGGGCAGGACGCCGAGGAACTCGGGGACCTGGATCCGCAGAAGCGCCTCGACCTCGCGCGCGAGGGCGCCACCCGGCTGCACCCCGAGTTCGCCGACACCACCCTCGTGCCCCAGGACAAGGGCATTTCCATCGCCTGGCACAAAGTGCCCTATCAGTTGGGGGGTTGGGCGGACTGGCAGCCGGATCGGGAGGATCACCGGCAGGCCTACAAGCAACTGCTCCAGCCCGAGGGCGGTGACGCGTTCTACGTCGCCGGCGACCAGATCTCTCCGCTGCCCGGTTGGCAGGAGGGCGCGATGATGTCGGCCCATTACGTCGTCCAACAGATCCTCGGGATCATGCCCCTCACGGTTTCGGAGGAGGTCGTCGTCCCCGATTCCGTCGCGCTGACCCAAGGGTTGCGCTGACGCGATGTCCCCCCGGAGCCGGAGGGCGATGCAGGGCGTTTCGAGCTCGACGAGCCACAAGCCGACAAGCCGCACGCCGCACGCCGCACGCCGCACGCCAACAAGCCACGAGCCGCTCGACAACGAATCAGGAGAACCCGTGATGAACATTCACGAACCCCAAACCCCGCCGTCCTGGACGGTGGCCCGCTACCTGCTCCACCGGCTGCGCCAACTGGGGATCACCCACCTGTTCGGGGTCCCGGGCGACCATCTGGGTCCGTTCCTGGACGTGCTGGAGGCCGAGGGAGACGTGGAGTGGGTCGGCACGCCCACCGAGGGCGGCGCCGGCCAAGCCGCCGACGCCTACGCCCGGGTCCATGGGATCGGGGCGGCGGCGGTCACCTACAGCGTCGGCTCGTTCGGCCTGCTGAACGCTGTCGGTGGTTGTGATGTCGAGTACGTGCCACTGATCGCGATCAACGCCTCGCCGACCTACGAGCAGTGGCAGAACTATCGCGCCGTCGGCCTGCTCGCCACGCACATGGGCCGCCGCCCCGACAGCAACGTGGACGTCTTCCGGCAGGTCACCGTCGACGCGCAGGCGATCTCCAATCCGGGCCTGGCCCCCGGCCAGATCGACAACGCGCTGACCGCCTGCCTGTCCGAACGCCGCCCCGTCTACCTGGAGATCCTGGAAGACCTCTGGGACGCACCCTGCGCGGAACCCCTCGGCACGATCGAACGCCGCGAACGCCCCCCGACCCCGGCCGGCGAAGCCATGCTGAAGGACGCCGTGGACACGATCCTCGCATTCGTCGAGAACAACCGGGTCGGCAACCGCCCGCGCCCGATCCTGTGGGCGGGAGAGGAGATCGACCGCTTCCGACTGGGGGATTCGTTGATCTCGTTGTTGACGGAGACCGGGATCCCGTACTGCACCACCATCGGGGCCAAGGCCGTCGTCTCGGAGAACCTTCCCCAGTTCGTCGGCGTGTACAACGGCCGTGCGACCGATCCCGCCGTCCGCCGGATCTTCAAGGAATGGGCCGACTGCCGTATCGGCCTGGGCAGTTGGACCACCTCGAACAACCTCTCCGGGGAACACACCATCGGCACCGACTGGTCGGTGGCGGCACACGGCGGCATCAGCGTCGGCACCACATACTTCCCCGACGTACAACTGGCCCCCCTCATTCCGGCCCTGCGCGACGCACTGGTGGCCGAGTACGGGCGCGGCGGCCTCGAGGCGGACTACTACGCCGACGCCAAGGCGGCGGGACTCGACGTGCCGGAGAGCACCGCCGCCTTCCGCGCGGCGGTCGCCACCGAGGAATCGCCGCCCGGCGACCTGACGTACGACAGCCTCTTCACCCGGGTCAACGGCTTCCTGACGACCCGACCGGACCAGTCCTGGACGGTCCTGGTGGACACCGGCTTCGCCCAGACCGCGTCGCTCAACCTGCGTCTGCCCGCGGGCTGTTACCTGTCCCAGGACAGCTGGTCGTCGATCGGCTGGACGGTCGGCGCGGCCGTCGGCGCCGTCCTGGGCCGCGGCGAGGAGCAGCCGACCCGCCCCATGGTGTTCGCCGGGGACGGCGCCTTCCAGGAGACCTGCCAGGAGATCTCCACCCACACCCGCCTGGGACTGCGGTCGGTGGTCTTCGTCCTCGACAACGAGAACTTCTACGGCATCGAACAGATGCTGATCGACCCCTGCTACTACAAGAAGCCCTACCCGCCCGGCACGGCCGCCCGGTACAACGTCCTGCACCCGTGGAACTACGACCGCCTGGCAGAGGTGTTCCGCACCGACAAGACACCCGTCACCGGCATCACCATCTCCGACGGCGCCGCACTCGACACACTCTTCGCCAGACTCGCCGATCCCACCGACCCGATCAACGCGGGACCACTCCTGGTACGACTGCGCCTCGCCCGCCACGACTTCCCACGCGCGCTCGCCTACGAACTCGCCGACTGCCCCTGACCGGCGCCCTCGGCGACAACCGAACTGCGACACGCCCCGGGTCGGGCCAACCTGGGCTTCTACCTCCACACCCCGGCACGCGAGCAGGTCCGCAAGGCGGTGAACACCTGGATCCGCACCGGCACCGAGTACAGCGCGGTAGCCGACTTCGCCGCGGCGATGCAGGATCCGGCGGGCGCTACGGGTGCGAGGTTGGCCGTGGCGGGGCCGGGGATCCGGTCCCGGTGCGCCCGGTCATGCTTCGATCTTGGCGTCGCGTCGATACACGTAGCCGGCGAACGCAATCGCGCCGACCACCCACAGGGTGATCACCAGCAGGTCGCGGCCGTCGCCGGACAGCCCCGAGACGCGGTTCATCACGTAGTGCCGCGCGGCGTAGCTGGGCAGCGCGCTGCCGATGTCGGCCATGGTGCCGCTGCCGAGCGGGAACCAGAGTCCGCCGAGGATGGCCATCGCGATGTAGGTGATCATCGAGACCAGTTGCACGCTGTCCTGCGGGACGGCGTAGCCGATCGCGATGCCCAGCGCGGTGAAGGCGAAGGAGACGAACCAGATGATCAGCGTCGCCGCCAACCAGACCAGTGCCCGGAGGTGGACGCCCATCCCCGCGCCGACCGCGAAGACCACCACGATGGCCGGCAGGGTGAGCAGCGCGGCGGAGGTGGTCTTCGCGATCACGTAGCCGTTGCCGGACAGGGTGGTCAGCCTCAGCTGCTTGATCCAGCCGTCGGTGCGTTCCTGGGCGATCTTCTGCGCGTTGTTCATCAGTGCGGCTCCGAGCGCGCCGAACAGGGCCATCGCGACCATGTAGTAGTTCCGTACCGGGACCCCGGAGATCTCGCCCTTCGCACTGCCGCCGATCACCACGAAGAGCAGGGTCGGGTAGAGGATCGAGAAGAACATCACCCGGCGGTTGCGGAAGACCCGCACGATCTCCAGCCGGGTCAGTGCCGGTACGCCGTTCATCGCTCGTCCTCCGCTGCCGGCGGCCGGCCGGCGTCGTCCGCACGGTCGTCGCCCTCGTCTCGGCCGTTGTCGTCCTGGTTGGTGATGGCGATGAATGCCTGCTCCAGGCCCAGCGCGGTCACCTCGATCTCGGTCGGAC
The DNA here is from genome assembly GCF_049739465.1 of Embleya sp. AB8. Lineage (NCBI taxonomy): Bacteria > Bacillati > Actinomycetota > Actinomycetes > Kitasatosporales > Streptomycetaceae > Embleya > Embleya sp. AB8. The sequence continues at coordinate 301,370 of NZ_JBMHHY010000008.1, read as the reverse complement.
GGTGTCCGGCGTCCAGCACGGCGTACAGGGTCGCGTCCGAGTCGGAGGTCTGGATCCGGACCAGCCCGCCCGTGACGTCCAGGGACCGGACTCCCGGCAGCGCCGGCAGTTGCTGCTCGGCGATGCCCGGCAGCCGGAAGGTCACCCGGCGAAAGCCCGCGCGTGCCTTGATCTCGGCCGCAGTGCCCTCCGCGAGCAGCCGGCCCTTGTTGATCACCACCACCCGGTCGGCGGCCTGGTCGGCCTCCTCCAGGTAGTGGGTGGCGAAGAGGATCGTCTTGCCCCGGCGGGCCTCGGCCGTCATCGCGTGCCAGAAGCTCTGCCGGCTCTCCACGTCCATGCCGGTGGTCGGCTCGTCCAGGACCAGCAGGTCGTTCTCGCCCGCGATCGCGCCGGCGAAGCGCACCCGCTGGGTCTGACCGCCCGAGAGTTTGTCCACCTTGCGGTCGGCGATGTCGGCGATGTTCGCGCGGCTGAGCAGTTCGTCGATCTCCAGCGGCCTGGGATGCAGGCGGGTGATCAGCGTCAGGAACTCGCGGACGGTCACCTCCCGCATCATTCCGCCGGACTGCAACATCACCCCGATCCGGCCCGCCCGGACCGCCTGGCGGGGCGTGCCGCCGAGCACCCGTACGGTCCCGCCGGTGGGCTTGCGCAGACCCAGAAGCAGGTCGATCGAGGTCGACTTGCCGGCGCCGTTGGGTCCGAGCAGTGCGATCGTCCGGCCCTGCGGCAGACACAGGCTGAGGTCGTTCACCGCCTTTACCGCGCCGTAGTGCATGGAGACGCCGCGGAAGTCCACTGCGGGGATGTCCGACGGGTGTCGCTGGTCTTCGGGCACGATGTTCCTTCCTCGATCGGCCGCCTCGGCGACGCGTGGTCGGGGACAGCCATGGGGGACCGGCACACGATGCTCACGCGGCGTCCTCCCGCCTTCGATGATTCCGGTGGCGACAGGCACCACCTCCCGCCACCGGCGGCGGGCGGGCCGCTCGTGTTCCAGCGTGGGCGAGACCGTGTCCCGCACACGTGAGGTCGCGGTCCCTTGCCTGTCCCGAGCCGGCCGGAGGAAATCCCCGCAGGCGCGCGACGGGCCGAGCCGTATACGTCGCGCACGTCCCTCGCGTGTCCCGGGACCGGCCGGCGTCCCCGCCGCGGGAGGACGGGGAACGTGCGACCCACACCTCGCCGCCGCCGGAGACGACGGTCGGGCGGGTCAGCGACGGATGGTGAAGCCACCGCCGGTGGTGCCGATGAACGGTACGGTGCCCCGGCAGTCGGAGAGACCGGTGTGCCGAACATGCCCCACACCCAGCCGAGTCGGTCCCTGTGTGGTCCGTCGTCCTCCACCGAGATCGCGACCTTCCGCCCGATCAGCGGCAGGCCCGGGAACCACGGCGCCTCGCCCCCGGTGACCACACCCGTCGCGATCGCCTCCCGACCACCCGCGGCCAGGCAGGTGACATCCCCCTCGAAGTCGGCGACGGGGCGGCCGTCAACGTGGACGTGGGTGACGCGAAAGTGCCCGCCGGTCGTTTTCGGGTCGCCGTCCACATCCGTCCGGGCATCCATTTCGACGTGGACCGCGTCACCCTCGAAACCGCGGAAGGCGGAGGTCGGAATCGTCTCGCCGGCGCCGTGCAACCGCAGCGGCCCGGAACCGTCGGCGGCCGGGTCGGCGCCCGCCCGGGCGGAGTTCGCCGCGGCGATGTGCGCGACGGTGACCGACGCGCCGCCCGGGGCACCGCCGGAGGGGACCGAACACGTCGGCGCCGCCGCGGAGACGGCACACACGAGGATGAACGTGCGGCCACAACGAGTTTCGACACGGGACGTACGACGCATGCAGACCTCCTGGATCAGGGCGCTCTCCCCCAATCCCGCCTATGCACCCCTCCCGGGCCCGCCACACGCGATCACCCGGAACTCGCGCCCGTACGGGTCCACCCACACCGCCGAGGGTCACCGAGAACCGTCGGGACACCGATCAGTGGGCAGAACCGACGCCCGACGCGTCGGAGCCCGGTTGGCCAACGACTACGGCATCACCGCTAGGCACATCGCCAGGGCAAGCATCGCGCGCACCGCGACCGGCGGCGCGGTCGAGGCGAACTCGGCGCGCCCCCTGACGTTCTCGGGCGCCGCCCGGGCCGTCGTCCCCGCCGACGGCGAACCGGCCGGTGACGCGCTCGCGTTCGGGGACTGCGTCTCCGACGGCGACGGCTCCACCGTCGACGCCGACCGCCGCTACCCCGACCGCCTCGCCGACCACCTCACTGCCCTGCGCCGACCGGCACCGGTACTCGACGCGGGCGAACCACCGTCATGAGCCGAACCCCCGTCCCATGACGGGGATTCCGCCACCCGGGTCCACGCACGCGCACGGCTCCGATCATGACCGGAAGCAACCGGATCGCCGTCGATATCCCGCCTGCGGTCAGGCGTCCGGCTGCCCGGCCGGGCCCGGGGCGGCGTTGACGGCGGCCTGCTCGTCGAGACGGCGGCGGGCGACGTCCCAAGCGCCCGCGGTCTCCAGTTCTCCGGGGGCCGGCGTGAGCCGCGTGGGTGGCGCGGGCGGGCGGACGTCGATCATGCGGCGCTCCGGGCCGCTCCGCCGCAGCACGAGGTATCCGAAGAAGGCGGCCGGACCGAAGAAGAGCTGCGCGGGCACGATCTCGGGAAGATGTCCGGTGAGGGCCTCAACCGTGATCGGCGTCAGTGTCGGTGCCAGCGCGCCGAACACGGCGACCAGGCACAGGGCCAGGGTCAGCCCCTGACGTCCGTACGACTTGTAGGCCACGGTGGTGAAGAGGGCGTAGACCAGGAGATCGCCGATGCCCACGACGGCGCCGAACTCGCCGATGCGCAGCCCGGCCGACGGTGCGAAGGCGTAGCCCTGTACCGCGCCGAACAGCTTCTGGGTGAGCGGTACGACGGTGGCGAAGAAGAGGTCGTACACGGCGAGCGCCAGCGCGAAGCGGGAGACGTGCCGCAGCTTCAACCCACCCTGCGTGTTGAGGTTGGCTGCGCCGACCGCCATCAGCAGGATGACCACACTGTTGATCAGCCAGTACGGCAGGGCGTGGGTGGGATCGTCCTCGGCGCTGCGCGCGGTGATCCAGTCGGCGGCCATCAGGCAGATGATCAGGGACCAGCGCACCAACCCCCGCCGCACGACCGCCCCGTAACCGACACTGAGCCCACCGGCCATGGTCAGCCCCAGTACGGGCGGCAACAGCCAGCCCGGAAGGGCGAGATAGAAGAAGGGCAGGGCGATCACGAAGCCCATCATGACGACCATGTCTTTGCCGTTGAAGACGCCGACAGCGGGACGGGGCAGCGTGACCTTCCGGAAGTAGCCGACCGAGGCGAGTGAGACGCCCAGTGCGATCGCGAGTGTCACGAGCACGAAGAACGCGTCCTGTGCGGCGGTCATGCGGCACCCCCGATGGACCCGATGGAGGAGAAGCTGTGCTCGAGCAGATCGCAGCGGAGGCGACGCAGCTGGGTTCCTTCCACCGGTACGACGTCGACTGTGGCATCCATGCCCGCATCGGCGAAGTAACGCGCGATGCCGGTCGTCTCCGGTACCGAGGAGGCGGCCACCGTGACGTGCAGTCGACCGTCCACCACGTCGGCGCGGTAGCGCATCGGCCAGCGCGCGCCGGGCAGCGCATCGAGGACCTCGACGATGTCGCGCGAGGTCACCGGGCCGTCGTGGGTGCGCAGCACATGGTCCGCCTTGCCGAGGATGTGCGAGGTCGCCGCTACGTTGTGCATCTCGCAATCGAGGGGTGCGTCGGGGAGTTGCCGCACCAGGTCGCGAGTGTCGTAGCGGAAGACCGGCATGCACTCCCGGTAGGGATAGAACGGGGTGGCCACGATCGTGCCGAGTTCTCCGGGCGCGGCCTTCCTTCCGGTGTCGAGATCGCACACCTCCACCAGTCCGACGCCCGCGTCGATGTGGAGATGCCGCTGCCGGCAGATCGCGCCCGCGATCGGTGAAATCTCGGTCATGCCGTAGAGGTCCTCGACGGCGGCGCCGAAGGTGGCCTCGGCGGCGGCCGCGAGTGTGGGGGAGAGTACTTCGCTGCCCACGGTGATGCTGCGCAGCCGGAAGTCCGCGGGCCCGAGCCCGCGTTCGCGGGCCAGGCGGACCAGCTGACCCAGGTAGCTGGGGTAGGTGACCATCAGCGTCGGCGCCGATTCGTCGGTTCCCGCCGTGACGTCCAGCGTCTCAGCGGGGGGTATCAGGCCCACCATCCGGATCGTCGTTCCGGCCATGCGCGCGACCTGCATCTCCGTGTACGCCGTGCCGGTCGCTCGGGAGCTGACGTTGAACTGGATCAGGTCGGTGGTGCGGATGTTGCCGCGCAGTACCTGGGAGAGGGCGACGAGCGCGGGCCACAGGCGCTCCTCGTAGCGGGAGTACCAGACCTCCGTGGGCCGGCCCGTCGTTCCGGTGGTGCGGGATGCGAGGAAGGGCTCGCTGCACAGGAAGTCTCGGGACTGCTTGGCCAGGTCGGTCTTGGTGGTGACGGGCACCGTGTCGATGTTCTCGAGGCTCAGGGTGGCCGGGTCGACGCCCGCCGCGGCGAAGTGGTCCGCGTAGAAGGGCGATTTCGCGGCGAGGCGTTTCGCGGTACGGCGCAGGGCCCGGTTCGTGAGGTCGGTGCGCATCTGTGTCTCACCGGCGTCGGCGCCGGCGCCGCGCAGCAACTGTTCGACGTCCTCACCGGGCGAGCCGAACTCGGCGAGCGTCGCGAGGGCGTCCTCGACGAGCCGCTCGGCGGAACGCACGTTGATCGGACGGCCGCGCACCATGGCCAGCGCCATCCGGAACTGTCTTACCCCCGCGTCGAACATGTTCCCTTTCCGCCCTCACCGCGCCCCCGTCCCCGGCCCCGTGATGGGGTGGGCGACCGTGGCCGCCCACCCCACCCGTGCTCGGATTAGCTGATGCAGAAGGCGAAGAGCACCGCGGTCATCGAACCCATGACGTACTTGGTGTGCTTGAGAGTGGAAACCATCGCAGACATTCGAATACCCCGTGTCTCAGTTCTTAACTGGAGCCCCACTGGTCAGCGGGGCCACAACGATGTTCATGTGCGTTCCATCTTCTGTCAAGATCAATCTGGCGAACTGGCCTTCAGCTACTGGCACATGCGATTGGCGTATATCTTCCGCGCGTATATCTTCCGTGCATATATTCTCCGCGAGTTGGCGGAATGCACGCGTCACCGTCCCGGCGGCCGGTCCGGAGCGCGAGCGCAATGCGTGGTGCCCCCGGCGGAATTCGAACGCACGACACCCACGCCGGTCACGGAGTACGCGAAGTTCGAGTACGCCGGTGCCCCGGCCGACGTGCGCCGGGGCACCGGTCGCCGCCGCGGTGGCAGACTTCGTTCACGACCACCGCGAGCGACCCTCCGGGGATGCCCGGCTGCCCGGCGCCGAACGCTACGGACACCTGGAGGCATCGTCATGGACGACCACACCGGCGGCCATACGCCCGGCGCGGGCGACGGAACCTTGATCGGCCGGGAGGCGGACCTGGCCCGGCTCGACGCCTTCCTGGCCGAAGTCGGGTACAATGGTGGGTCGTTGGCGCTGCTCGGGGAGCCGGGCGTCGGGAAGACGGCATTGCTCACGGCGTTCGCCCGGCGGGCCGGGGCCGCCGGGGTGCGCGTACTGCACACCATCGGCGTGCAATACCGGGCGCGGACCGGATACGGCGCGCTGCGCCGGCTGCTGACCTCCGTTCCCGACGTGCGGGCCGGGATCGCCGGCATGCCCGTGCTCGCCGCGGCGCTTGACCTCGAACGGGCCGCCGCTCCCGGGCCGGAGGCGGTCGCCGAAGCCCTGGTGTCGCTGCTCGCGGATCTCTCCCGCGACCGCCCCATCGTGCTCGTGCTGGACGACGCGCAGTGGCTGGACCCGGCCAGTGCCGTGGTGCTCACCCAGGCGGCGCGCCGGCTGGTGGGGGTCGGGGCCGGCCTGGTCTGTGCGGTCCGGATCGGCGACGACGGCTTCTTCGACCACAGCGGCCTCCCGCTCCACGAGTTGGGCCCGCTCACCGAGGCCGCGGCCGAGGAACTGCTCTCCCGCCGCTTCCCGTCGCTCGTCCCGAGAGTGCGCCGACGCCTGATGGCCGATGCCGAGGGCAACCCGCTCGCACTGCTCGAACTCCCGGCCGTCCTCACCGATTCCCAGCGCAGCGCCGGCCAGGCCCTGCCCGGACGCATCCCGCTCAGCCGGCGGCTTCAGTCGACCTTCGCCGCCCGGATCACCGTGTTGCCGGCGGCCACCCGGCATCTGCTGCTCGTGGCGGCATTGGAGGGCAGCGGCAATCTGCTGGTGGTGCGCCGGGCGGTGGCCGGGCGGTGCGATCTCAAGCACCTCGCCCCCGCGGAGCGGGCTCGCCTCGTCCACGTCGACGACATGACCGGACGCCTCGGATTCCGGCACTCGCTCATTCGCTCCGCCGTGGTGGACCTGTCCACCAGCGACCAGCGGCGCAGTGTGCACCGGGCGCTCGCCGAAGCCTGGGCCGGGGTGCCCGAGCAGCGGGTCTGGCACCTGGCGCAGGCCGCGGAGGAGCCCGACGAGCAGATCGCCGCGCTGCTCGAGGAGACCGCGGAGGTCAGCGCCCGCCGCGGCGACGGACCGGGCTCGGTGGCGGCGCTGGTACGCGCCGCCGATCTGAGCCCGGCGGCGGGCGAGCAGGCTCGGCGGCTGGCCAAGGCCGCGTACGTCGGTGCGAACATCACCGGCGACCTGCGCGATGTACCCCGTCTCCTCGAGCACGCACGCCAAGTCGACCCGGATACCGACTCATTGGCCGCCACGGTGGCCGCCACGATGTATCTGCTCAACAGCCATGGTGATGTCGACACCGCGCACCGCCTCCTGGCCGGCGCCATCGCGCTGCAACCCGAGCCCTACGACCCGGCCGACCCCACTTTGCTCGAGGCCCTGTCGACGTTGCTCATCGTCTGCGTCTACGGCGCCAGACCACGGCTGTGGGCGGAGTGCGACACGGCACTGGCCAAGTGCACCTCGGTCCCGGACACACTGCGGCTGTTGCGGGCCACCTTCGCCGACCCGGCCCGCGCCCGCCCGGGCGACTGGGCCCGGCTCGACGCCGCCGTCGCGGCCCTGGCCGAGGCCGCCGACCCGGTCCGCATCGTACGCATCGGCACCGCGGGTGCCTACGCCGACCGCCTCGGCGCCATGGACGAACCGCTGTTGCGCACCGCGCGGGGCGGCCTCGGCGGCGCGAACAACTTCCCGGCCATCCAGGCCTCGTTCCTGTGGGGCAGCCACGCCTGGCTCACCGGCCGGTGGACCGAACTTCGCGATGTGGTCGGCAACGGGCTGGCACTCTGCGCGGAGTTCCACTACCCGCTGCGGTCCTGGACCGGAGAGTTCGTCCTCGCGTGTGTGTCCGCGGCCTGCGGCGACTTCGCCACCGCCCGCGCCCTCGCCGACCGGATGGACCAGTGGGGCGGCTCCCGCCGCGCGCACGCCATCACCTGCTATGCCGCACACGCCAAGACGATGCTCGCGCTCTCCCAGGGCGACTTCGAGACGGCCTACCACCACGCGTGCCGGATTTCGCCCGCCGGAACTCTCGCCCCGTTCGTCGGACACGCGCTGTGGGCGATCCTGGACACCGTCGAGGCTGCGGTACGAACCGGCAGGTACGACAAGGCGCGCGAGCACGTCGCGGCGGCCCGAAAGGCGGGACTCGACGCGGTCTCGCCGCGCCTGCACATCGTGCTGCGCGCGTCCGCCGCCCTGGCGTCGCAAAACGACGCGAAGGCCCTGCGGTGGTTCGGCGAGGCGCTGGCCGACGAGGATGCCGAAAGGTGGCCCTTCGAGCACGCCCGCATCCGGCTGTACTACGGCGAACGGCTGCGTGCCGGCGGCGCGCTCGCCCCGGCCCGCGCGCACCTGGCCGCCGCCGCACAGAGCTTCGAACGGCTCGGCGCGACGCCCTGGGCCGCACGCGCCGAGGCCGAACTGCACGCCTGCGATCGCGATCACCTCGCGGGTCCGCGGGTCGGCACACTCACCGCTCAGGAACACCGGATCGTGGGCCTGGCCGCGACCGGGCTGACCAACAAGCAGATCGGCGAGCGGCTGTTCCTGTCCCCGCGTACCGTCTCCTCCCATCTCTACCGGGCCTTCCCCAAGCTGGGCGTGACCTCCCGGGCCGGCCTGCGCGACGCGCTCGCGGGCGCCCGCAGTGCCGACGCGGCCCCTTGATTTACGTCAAATGACGCAAGCAGCAATGCCGTTCGCGTTCCTAGGGTCGGTGTCACGGGCCGGGTCAGCAGCGTCGCCGGCCCCGGGGGACTCGGGAGGAACACAACGATGAGCGACAACGCATCGCGCGGGAACGTCGTCCTCGTCCACGGCGGCTTCGTGGACGGCGCCGGCTGGCAGGGGGTGTACGAGGCCCTGACCGAGGACGGGTACCACGTGGCCGTCGTGCAGAACCCCACCTTGTCCCTGGACGACGACGTGATCGTCACCCGGCGGGTGATCGACGCGCAGCCGGGACCGGTCACGCTGGTCGGCCACTCGTACGGCGGCGCGGTGATCACCGAGGCGGGCAACCACGACAAGGTGACGGCGCTGGTGTACATCGCCGCGTTCGCCCCGGACCAGAGCGAGTCGGTGAACACCCTGATCGCCGACCCGCCGCCCGGCGCGCCGGTGCCGCCGATCCTGCCGCCGGTCGACGGCTTCCTGCTCCTGGACCGGGAGAAGTTCCCCGAGTCCTTCGCCGGCGATCTGCCGCTCGCCCAGGCCCGGTTCCTGGCCGACTCGCAGGTGCCCTGGGGCCTGGCGGCGCTCGGTGGCTCGGTGGCCACCCCGGCCTGGCGGACGAAGCCGTCCTGGTATCTGATCACGTCCGAGGACCGGATGATCCCGCCGCCCGCGCAACACGCCATGGCCGAACGGATCGGCGCGACGACGGTCGAGGTGGCGGGCAGTCACGCGATCTACGTCTCGCAACCCGCCGCCGTCGCCGATCTGATCAAGCAGGCCGCCGGCTCCTGATCCGACGCACGCGCATCCCCGGCCGCCCGCCGTACCGGCCTGCCACGGCCCGGTCGGCGTCTCGGCCGGGCTCCTGCGGATGAACTTCCATGACAGCGGCGGCGAAAGGCGGGGAACGGGCGGATGAGGGTCACCATCGTGGGTGGTGGGATCGCCGGGTTGACGTGCGCACTGAGTCTGCACGCCGCCGGGTTTCGGCCGCGGGTGAGCGAGGCGGCGCAGACGATCGAGGCGGTGGGTGTGGGGATCAACCTGCTGCCGCACGCCGTTCGGGAGCTCACCGAACTCGGCCTGGCCGACGAGTTGGCCGCCATCGCGGTACCCCCGCGTCGGCTGGGCTACCACGACCGGGCGGGTGAGCCGGTGTGGGAGGAGCCGCTCGGACTGGCGGCCGGCTACCGGTGGCCGCAATATTCGGTGCACCGCGGCCGGCTGCACGTCATGTTGCTGGCGGCGGTGCGCGAGCGCCTGGGGCCGGACGCCGTCCGTACCGGCCTGCTGTTCGAACGCTTCGAGCGGACGCGGGACGGCGTTCGGGCCCATTTCCTGGACCGGACGAGCGGCACACCGACCGTGCAGGACGCCGACGTGCTGGTCGGCTCCGACGGCATCGACTCGGTGGTCCGCGCCCGGCTCCACCCCGACGAGGGCACCTCGCACTGGAACGGCGTGCACATGTGGCGCGGGGTCGCCCGATACCCGCACATCCTCGACGGCCGTTCGATCGTGGTGGCCGGCGGCACCCCCGGGGCGAAGTTCGTCGCCTATCCGATCGAGGACCCGGCGACCCCGGGCGGCGCGGCGCTGCTGAACTGGGTGCTGGAGGTACGGCACGGGCGGTCCGCCGAACCCCTGGATCGTTCGCACCGCCGCGTCACGGCGGCGCAGGCCCGTGCCGGCCTGGCCGACTGGAGCCTGCCGTGGATCGACCCGGTGGCGCTGGTCGAACGTTCCTCGACGATCCTCGAATATCCGATGCTCGACCGCGACCCGCTGCCGCGTTGGAGTTTCGGACGCGTCACGCTGCTCGGCGACGCCGCACACCCGATGTTCCCGATGGGCATGAACGGCGGATCGCAGTCCATCGTCGACGCCCGCGTCCTCGCCTGGTGCCTGGCCCGGGACCACGACCCCGTCGCCGCGCTGGACCGCTACGACCGGATGCGCCGACCGGCGGTCAACCCGATCGTCCTGGCCAACCGGGACCTGGGACCGGAAGAGATCATCGCGCGCGCCGCCGAGCACGGCGGACCCCTGCCCACCGGCCGGGCCGAACGGATCGCGAACGGCTACAAGGAACTGGCCGGCGCCTCGGTGACACAGGTCAACACCCACCCGTCGTGGACGATCCCGCCCCAGGCCCCGGATCCGCGCGGCCCGGCAGCGAGCGGACCCTCCGCTGCGAACGCCGACGAACTCACCACACCACCACCGGGGACGAGGGCGTAGCCAACCGGCCCGCAGGATCAGTGGGTCATTCGAGTGAACCGGTGCGGGGGTGGTTGCCGGAGTCGAATCGCCTCGTTGAGAGGAGTGCGCGTCGCATCGGGCGGCGCGGATGCTGTGCTATGCGGGAGATTGTCGTGAACTCGTTCAAGAAGGCCAGTGTCTTGGCTGCCGGTACCGCCGCCCTCCTAGTGGCAGGCACGGGTGCAGCGAGCGCAAGTTCCGAGGCCGACGCCACCTCGTTGCAGTCCTCGGGCGTCGCCTCTGGCAACATCGGCCAGTCTCCGTTCCACACCCCGGCCATCGGATGCAGCGACGCCGGCAACGCGCTGTCTGCGCTCAACACGGCGTTCGGCAACAAATGCCAGATCACCGAGACCGACAACCAGATGGGCAACGAAGGCCACGACGACGACTACGGGCACGAGGGTCACCGCCCGCAGGGCCACCCCCACGGTACCCACCAGCACGACGACGGCCACCGCTCGCTCCTCGAGCGTCTGGGGATCTGACACCTCGTCAAAACCGAGCCCCGGGAACCCGAAACCCGCTCCGGTGTCGCCGCCTTGCGACGACGCCGGAGCATGGGGCGGCCCGCGCCCGATGGCACCACCGGTACCGCCCCGCACGCGAAAGCACGAACGCGCACGCGCACGGATCCGCCGCGGGACCGGTACACGGAGTCCCCGGCGGACCGTCGCGCCATCGGCATGCCCGAACGACGAACCGGTCGAACTGCTCCGCCGCCGACACCGCCGGCACCGCGAACTCCGAGGCGCGGAGCAGAACATGGTTCACCCGGCTCGGACTCGGGGCCGGGACCGGGGCCGGGGCCAAAACCGGGACCGGCCGTGACCGCACCGGACGAAACGTCGGCCCCGACCATCACGCGATGGTCGGGGCCGACGTTTCGTCTGTTGGCGGTGCTCAGCAGGGCTGGTCGATGTGGTCCGGGTGGAAGTGCACGGCTCCCAGCGCCTGCGGGTCGAAGAGGTCCAGGAGCCCGCGCAGCGACTCGTCGGGCTGGTCGGGTCCCCACAGTTCGAGGGCCATCTCGCCGTGGTAGAGCATCGGCCAGCGCACGTATCGGCGCCGGTCCGCGGGGTCGTGCAGGGCGCGCGAGGCGGCCAGGGTGTTGCGCGCGACGTCGATCATCAGGTCCGTCCCGCAGCCGAATCCGTACGGATAGTGGTCCCGGTCCGGCGGGATGCTCTCGATCAGGGCCGGGTCGGCGTACGAGACCCCCACGTGCGCGTGCAGGCCCGCCCGGATGGCCGGCACCTCGCGGGTGCCGTTCGGGTCCCATTGCCAACGGCCCGCCGCGTTGCGGCCGATCCGTACGGTGGGCGCCGCCTCGAAGAGCGCGCAGACCTCCCACGCCTCCACGGACGGTGCCATGGGCTGCGTGCCCTCGGGGGCCAGGACGCGCACCCGGCCCTGGTCGAGCCGATGGTCGACGGCCACGAGGTCGCCGGGCGAGAGGTCGCGCTTGTCGACACCCCAGCGTCCGGACGCGGTGACCACGAGTGCGTCGAGGTCGGGGTCGAAGGCGAAGAGCATGCCCTCGCTGAAGCCCTGGAGGTTGAGGTACCTCAGGTAGGTGCGGGTCAGCCGGGGCGATACGAAGTCGTGCACCGCGTGCGGGGCCGGCAGCAGCCCCAACTCGCCCATCCGGGTCCCGGCCGCCGCCAGGCTCCGCGGTGTCCGGGCGGCGGCCCACGCCTCCGCGGTGATCGCGCCGGGCACCACATCGTGGCGCCCGGCCACTTCGTGCGCGCAGGCCGCGGCGATCAGGCGATCGCAGATGCCCTGGGCGATGTTCTCGGTCTCGGTGGGGTGTCCGCCCTCCATCGTGCACAACGTCGCCTCGGCGACCTCCCCGGGCCGGGCACCGGGGGTGATGAACACGACGGTGAACACACCCACCCTGGCCATCAGGATCCGCGCGACGCGCACCACCTCGGGGTGCGACATCTCGCCCATCCGCTCGGGCACTTCCGCCACCGCGACCAGTCGCCCCACCGTGCCCTGCCGACCCTGCTCCTTGCGGACCCTGATCATCAGCGGCGTCGATTCCTCCACGATCCGGTCGGCGAGCGGGCCGGGGCCGTCGGGCACCGACACGCCCACCAGGACCACATCGAGCCTGCTCTCGTATTCCCCCTGCGGGATCATCCGGTGCCCGCCGCGCTCGAATGCCGCCGTCAGGTCGGCCAGGAACGACCGCAGCACGCCCGACAGTTCCGGAGCGGGGTCGATGACTCGAATGCGGCACGAACGCCACCAGTCCAACTCCTCCAGCCGTCGGCCGGAGGTGGGTACGGCGGATTGCGCGGACATGGATTCCGCTCGGGTTTCGGTCATGCGGGAGTCCTTGAGGTTGTTGCGCGAAAGGCCAGGACGGCGTTCTGGCCGCCGAACGCGACCGAGGTGGAGATCGCGGTGTGCAGACGGGCGGGTCGGCGGGGGGTCTTGGCAACCACGTCCAGGTCCGTCCCGGGGTCGGTGCTTCGGTGATTGGCGGTGGGCGGGATGCTGCCGTGTTCGAGGGTCAGGACGGTCACCGCCGCCTCGATCGCGCCGCCCGCACCACCGGCGTGGCCCAGAATGCTCTTGATCGCGGTGATCGGTGGGCAACGCTCGAACGTGGCGGCGAGGAAACGGGCTTCGGCGGCATCGTTGCGGACCGTGCCGGTGCCGTGGGTGTTGACGTGGTCGACGTCGCTCGGGCTCCAGCCCGCGTCGGCCAGGGCCGCGCGGGTGGCGAGGCACGCGCCGCGGCCGTCGGGGTGCGGCGTGGTGGCGTGGTAGGCGTCGTTCGCGGATCCGTAGCCGGACAGCAGAGCGCGAACGCGGGCCCGGCGGGCGCGCGCGTGGTCCAGGCGCTCCAGGACCAGGATGCCGATACCCTCGCCCAGCACGAATCCGTCGCGGTCGGCGTCGAACGGCCGACCGGCCCGGTCCGGGTCGCCGGGGCGGGTGGACAGGGCGCCCAACTGGGCGAAGCACACAGCGGTGAGCCGGTCGCGCATCGATTCGGCGCCGCCGGCGAAGACGATGTCCAGGGTGCCGGCGCGCAACAGGTCGCGGGCGACGCCCAGCGCGGTGGCCCCGGACGCGCAACCGGCGGCGGGGGCGAAGTTGGCGCCCTGGGCGCCCAGATCGAGGGCGACCTCGATGCCGGGGTCGTTCGGCAGGGAGCGGGGCAGCGCGGCCGGTGAGATGGAGCCGGCGCAACCCGCGGCCAGCTTGGTCATGGCTTCCGTCAGGGATTGCATGCTCGGGCCGCCCGAGCCGATGATCACCCCGACGCGGGTGGGATCCCAGGTGCGCGGGTCCAGGGCGGCGTCGGCCAGGGCCTCGCGGGCGGCGACGACACTCATCTGCGCGGTCCGGTCCATGCGGCGGGACAACCGTCGGCCCAGCCGGGCGTCCCCGTCGAAGCCGGGGACGGCGCAGGAGATGTCCACGGGCAGGTCGGCGAGTACCGGGTCGCGGCGGGCCGTGGAGATGCCGGTACCCAAGGTCCGCCACGTGGCTTCGACCCCGATCCCGCCGGCGGTGACCAGCCCCAGACCGGTGACCGCGACCTCGGAGGTCGCCACGTCAGTTGTCCGAGGACGAGGCAAGGACCGGGGCGGGGGCCGGGACGGAGGCAACGGCCGCGGCGGCGGGTTCGGGTGTGTCGGACGAGGCCGTGGGGTCCGGGATGGCCGGGACGAGCGGTTCGGCCGGTACGTCGGCCTCGAACACCGCCGCGGCCTCGAGCAGGGTGGCGTTCTGGCCCAGGGTGCCGAGCGCGCCGAAATCCTTGCCCGTTCGATCCGCGACGATGATCACCAGCTCTGCCATCGACAGCGAGTCCATCCCCACCGATTCGAACGTCGCTTCGGGAACGATATCCGCGGCGTCGATGCCGAACTCCTCGACCAGCAACTCACACAGCATCGCGTACAAGGGGAATGCCTTCCTGCTCGGTCGGATCGCGCACACCCGGCGGCGCATCGCCGTACCACCCCGATCGGGTATGCGATCGAACGTCCTGTGTATCGGTGGCGCGATCTGGCACAAAACGCCCGCCGGGCCGCCCGCACGCCGCCGAACCGCCCGCCACCTGGGGTGATGGGTCGGGAACAGCATCCGGAGCGGGCCTCGATGTTCACCCGCAAGTACGCAGATCCCGGGCGGCGCGCACGCACGACGACGACGTGGCGTGCCCTCCCGGAGTCTTCGCGGTCAACCGGCCCGCCCCCAACGCGTCCACCGGCGTGCCCGGTTGCCCGACGCGAACGAGTGGAGCAGTGCTCCTGCGCCGAACGGGCGACGGCCGAACAGGCGGTCATCACGAGCCGGACCCCGATTCCTGCCGATCCGCCCCGGTCGGGTGCGAACACGCAGCGGTTCGTGGTGTTTTGCCAGGGCCCGCGCCCGGTAGCGTGCGCCGTCTGCGACACGGCTGCGGCCGGTGGCCGAAAGGCCGTCACGCCGGAACCGTCGTGGCGCGGCGCACACATCGTCGGTCTGCAGGAGGGTTCGGTCGGGTGTTCAGTCGTGTCGCCATCGTCAACCGTGGAGAGGCCGCGATGCGGCTCATCCACGCCGTCCGGGAACTGGCCGCGGAGACCGGTGCCCGGATCGAGACCGTCGCCCTGTACACGGACGTCGACCGGGCGGCCACCTTCGTGCGCGAGGCGGATCTGTCCTACGACCTGGGGCCGGCGTCCGCGCGCCCGTACCTGGACCTGAAGGCCCTGGAGCGGGCGCTGGTGGCGACCGGCGCGGACGCCGCGTGGGTCGGCTGGGGTTTCGTCGCCGAGGATCCGGCGTTCGCCGAGTTGTGCGAGGAGGTCGGCGTCGTATTCGTCGGCCCGGGCGCGGAGGCGATGCGCAAACTCGGCGACAAGATCGGCTCGAAGCTGATCGCGGAGGAGGTGGGTGTACCGGTGGCGCCGTGGAGTCGCGGCGCGGTCGAGACGCTGGACGCGGCGCTGGCCTCGGCGGCGGAGATCGGCTATCCGTTGATGCTCAAGGCGACCGCCGGTGGCGGCGGGCGCGGCATCCGGGTGGTGACCGGCGATGCCGAGTTGGTGGACGCCTTCGAGCGCACGAGTCAGGAGGCGGCGCGGGCGTTCGGCAGCGGTGTGGTGTTCCTGGAGCGGCTGCTCACCGGGGCCCGGCACGTCGAGGTGCAGGTGATCGCCGACGGCGCGGGCACCGCGTGGGCGCTCGGCGTGCGCGACTGTTCGGTGCAGCGCCGCAATCAGAAGGTGGTCGAGGAGTCGGCCTCCCCGGTCCTGGATGCGGGGCAGGTGGCCGAACTCAAGGCGGCGGCGGAGCGGTTGGCGCTGGCGGTGGGCTATCGCGGCGCGGCCACCGTGGAGTTCCTGTACCACATGGGTGATCGGCTGTTCGCGTTCCTGGAGGTCAACACCCGGTTGCAGGTGGAGCATCCGATCACCGAGTGCACGACCGGGTTCGACCTGGTCAAGGCGCAGTTGCGGATCGCCGCGGGCGCCCGCCTGGAGGGGGCGCCGCCGGTCGAGCGCGGGCATGCCGTCGAGGCGCGCCTGAACGCCGAGGATCCCGACCGCGACTTCGCCCCCTCCCCCGGCCGGATCGCCCGTCTGGACCTGCCCGCCGGGCCGGGCATCCGGGTGGACACCGGGGTCGCCGAGGGCGACACCATCCCGGCCGACTTCGACTCGATGATCGCCAAGATCATCGCCCACGGCCGCGACCGCGACGAGGCGTTGGGCCGGTTGCGTCGGGCGCTGGCCGACACCACGGTGATCATCGAGGGCGGCGCGACCAACAAGAGCTTCGTCCTGGATCTGCTGGACCAGCCCGAGGTGATCGACGGCAGCGCCGACACCGGCTGGATCGATCGGGTGCGCGGCGAGGGCCGGTTGATCTCGCACCGGCACTCGGCGGTCGCGCTGGCCGCCGCCGCGATCGAGGCCTACGAGGAGGAGGAACGCGCGGAACGCCGGCGGCTGTTGGCCACGGCCTCCGGCGGCCGCCCGCAGGTGCGGCACGAGAGCGGCCGGCCGCTGGACCTGAAGCTGCGCGGCGCCGGTTACCGGGTGCGCGTGGCCCGCGTCGGCGCGCACCGCTTCCGGGTCGGCATCGAAGCCGGTGCCGCCGCGGGTGCCGGCGACGCGGTGCGCACCGCCGACGTCGAGTTGGAGCGCTTCGACCGGCACACCGGTCGCATCGTGGTCAACGGCGCCGCCCACCGCCTGCTCGCCGCCACCCACGGACCCACCCACCTGGTCGAGATCGACGGGGTGACCCATCGGGTGGGCCGCGACGAGGGCGGCGTGGTCCGCTCCCCCGCGCCGGCGCTGGTCGTCGCCACCCCGCTCGAGATCGGCGCCGAGGTCGAGGCCGGCGCACCGGTCCTGGTGCTGGAGAGCATGAAGATGGAGACGGTGCTGCGCGCACCGTTCAAGGCCCGGCTCAAGGAATGTTCGGTGTCGGTGGGCAGCCAGGTCGAGACCGGCGCGCCGTTGTTGCGCCTGGAACCGCTCGGCGGCGACGACGCCGACACCGGGGACGGCTCGACCGGCGCGTGCGTCGAGTTGGATCTGCCCGCCGGACCCGGGACGGTCCCGGTCGGCGATCGGGTGTTGCGCGGCCGGGAGGATCTGCGCAGCCTGCTGCTCGGCTTCGACGTCGACCCGCACGACGAGGGCCGCGTCCTGGACGACTACCTCGCGGCCCGCCGGGCGGCCGTCGCGGACGGTCACGAGCGGCCGCTGGCCGAGGAGATCGAACTCGTCGACCTGTTCACCGACCTCGCCGAACTGGGCCGCAATCGCCCGGCGGGCGAGGAGGGCGGCGACGGCCACCGGCGCAGCGCCCGGGAGCACTTCCACACCTATCTGCAAAGCCTCGACGTCGAACGGGCCGGGCTGCCCGAGACCTTCCGGGCCAAACTCGCGAAGGCGCTCGCGCACTACAGGGCTTGCGCGGCGGAGCCCTCTGCCGAGCTCGAGGCCGCGGTGTTCCGGATCTTCCTGGGCCGGCAGCGCGCCGCCGCCGACGCCGGGGTGGTCGCCGCGCTGCTGCGGGTGTGGTTGCGGGAGGCGCCGCCGGACGCGACGCTGCGCGAGCCCGTCGGCCTGGCCCTGGAGCGGCTGGTGGCGGCGACGCAGGTGCGCTTTCCGGTGGTCGCCGATCTCGCGCGCGGTCTGGTGTTCGCGTGGTTCGCGCAGCCGTTGTTGCGGCGCAACCGCGCCCGGGTCTATGCCGGTGTGCGCAGGCATCTGCGCCATCTGGACAGGTACCCGGACGCGCCGGACCGGGCCGAGCGCATGGCCGAGATGGTGCGCAGCACCGAGCCCCTGGTACGGCTGCTCGGCCGTCGGCTCGATCGCGACGACCTGGACAACGCGACCATGTTGGAGGTGCTGACCCGGCGGTACTACGGCAACAAGAGCCTCACCGAGGTGCGCAGCCGCGAGATCGCGGGTTGCCCGTTCGTGGTCGCCGAGCGCGCGGGCTCGCGCCTGGTCTCCGCGGCGGTGCGGTTCGACGAGTTGGGCAACGCGCTGCGTGGGCTGGCGGAACTGGCGAACGGGGAGGCGGCGGTGGAGGCCGACGTCTATCTCGCCTGGGAGAAGCAGCCGGTGGACTCCGACACGATGGCGGCCGCGCTGCTCGAGGTGGTGGACGTGTACCCGCTGCCGGATCGGGTGCGCCGACTCACCGCGACGGTGGCGGGCCGCGGCGGCGCGGTGATGCACCACCACTTCACCTTCCGCCCGGTCGACGGCGGGATGGTCGAGGAGCGGTTGATCCGCGGGCTGCACCCGTACATCGCGCAGCGCATGCAGTTGGAGCGGCTGAGCAGGTTCGACCTGACCCGGTTGCCGTCCTCGGACGAGGAGGTCTACCTGTTCCGGTGTGTGGCCCGGGAGAATCCGTCGGACGATCGCCTGGTCGCCTTCGCCCAGGTGCGTGATCTGACCGAACTGCGCGACCACGAGGGCCGGTTGGTGGCCCTGCCGACCGCGGAGAATGTCGTCGCCACGTGCCTGGACTCGATCCGCCGCGCCCAGGCGCGGCGGCCGAGCGCCAGGCGGGCCGACACCAATCGCATCGTGGTCTACGTCTGGCCGCCGAGCGAGATCACGCGCGCGGAACTGGAGACGATCGCCGGGCGGGTGCTGCCGACGGCCGAGGGCGCCGGATTGGAGGAGATCCTGTTCATCGCCCGCCGGCGCGACCGGCACACCGGTGAGCCGGCCAAGATCGCGGTGCGGGTGTGCTTCGACGCCTCGGGCGGCACCGAACTGGCCATCGGGGAGCGTTCGGACGAGCCGGTGGAGCCGGTCGACGACTATCGACGCAAGGTGTTGCGCGCGAGCGGCCGCAACACCGTGTACCCGTACGAGTTGACTCGTCTGCTCGGCGACTTCGTCGAGTACGACCTCGACGAGGGGCACGTGCTGGTCCCGGTGGATCGGCCCCGGGGCGGCAATACGGCGGCGATCGTGGCGGGTGTGGTGAGCACGGCCACCCCGCGCCACCCGCAGGGTGTCGAGCGGGTGGTGCTGCTGGGCGATCCGACGAAGTCGCTGGGCGCGCTCTCGGAGCCGGAGTGCCGCCGGGTGATCGCCGCGCTCGACCTCGCCGAGCGTATGCGGGTGCCGGTGGAGTGGTACGCGTTGTCCTCCGGTGCGCGGATCTCGATGGAGTCGGGCACCGAGAACATGGACTGGGTGGCCGCGGTGCTCAAGCGGATCGTCACGTTCACCCAGGACGGCGGCGAGATCAACATCGTGGTCGCGGGGATCAATGTCGGCGCCCAGCCGTACTGGAACGCCGAGGCGACGATGTTGATGCACACCAGGGGCATCCTGGTGATGACGCCGGATTCGGCGATGGTGCTCACCGGCAAGCATGCGCTCGACTTCTCCGGCGGTGTCTCGGCCGAGGACAACTTCGGCATCGGCGGCTACGACCGGGTGATGGGCCCCAACGGCCAGGCGCAGTACTGGGCGCCGAACCTGGCCGCGGCGCGGGACGTGTTGATGGCGCACTACGACCACACCTATGTCGTGCCCGGCGAGTCGGGGCCGCGCCGGACGAGTACGAGCGACCCGGTCGACCGGGACGTGTCGACGTTCCCGCACGTGGTGGAGGGCAGCGACTTCGCCACCGTCGGCGAGATCTTCTCCGCGACACACAACCCGGACCGCAAGAAGCCGTTCGACATCCGGACCGTGATGCGGGCGTTGTCCGACCAGGACCACCCGGTGTTGGAGCGCTGGGCGGGGATGGCCGACGCGGAGACCGCCGCGGTGCAGGACGTGCACCTGGGCGGCATGCCGGTGTGCCTGCTCGGCATCGAGTCCCGCGCCGTGCCGCGGCACGGCTTCCCGCCCACCGACGGGCCGGCCGCCTACACCGCCGGCACGTTGTTCCCGCAGTCGTCGAAGAAGGCCGCGCGGGCGATCAACGCGGCGTCGGGCAACCGGCCGCTGGTGGTGCTGGCGAACCTGTCCGGCTTCGACGGCTCTCCCGAGTCGATGCGCAAGCTGCAACTCGAATACGGCGCGGAGATCGGCCGGGCGATCGTCAACTTCACCGGCCCGATCGTGTTCTGCGTGATCTCGCGCTACCACGGCGGCGCGTTCGTGGTCTTCTCCAAGGCACTCAACCCGAACATGACGGTGCTCGCGGTGGAGGGCTCGTTCGCCTCGGTGCTCGGCGGCGCGCCGGCCGCCGCGGTGGTCTTCGCCGGGGACGTCGGCGCCCGTACCGCCGCCGATCCCCGGGTCTGCGCGCTCGAGGCCCGCGCCGCGGCGGCCACGGGCGCCGACCGCGTCGCGTTGACCGCCGAGCTCGACGAACTGCGCGCGACGGTCCGCGCGGAGAAACTCGGCGAGGTCGCCGCGGAGTTCGACCGCGTACACGACATCCGCCGTGCGGTGGAGGTGGGTTCGGTCGACGCGGTGATCGCGGCGGCGGAGCTTCGGCCGCGGATCATCGAGGCCATCGAGCGCGCGCTGCCGGTCGATCCGGCCGGCGGATCGCCCGCGACCGCCCGAACGCAGCAATCCGGAGTGCGTCCGTAGGGGTGATTCGCAGAATCGCCGAGATGGGCGGTGAGCAGCGACGATGCCCGAAATCGCGACGATCGTGGGGGGTTTCGTGGGGTGTGGTCGCGTCCGGGCCCTCGGCTCGGCATCCAGGATGTTCCCGACCGCCTCGGCCGAGGTGGTGTTTTCGAAGGTAAGGGGATCTCATGCGCAGGATCACTCGCGCTTCCGTCACCGCCGTCGCGGCGGTGCTCGTGGCGGGCGCGGCGTCCGCCGCACCGGCGTTCGCCCAGGCGGCGGGCGCCGACCAGCCGACGTCGGCCGCGGCCCCGCAGTCGGGCGGGGGCGGCGGCGGTGGTGGCGGGGGTGGCTGGGGCCACGGCGGCGGTGACGACCACGGCGGCGGCGGGGGCGGCGGTTGGGGTCCGTTCGGGGGCGGCGGAGGCGGCGGCAAGGAGGGCGGCGGGGGCGGCGGCGGAGGTCTGTTCGGCGGCGGGGGCGGTGGTGGCGGCAAGGAAGGTGGCCACGGGAGCCACGGCGACCACGGGGGCCACGAGGGCCACGGCGAACACCGGTAGTCGTCCCCACGGCGCCCCGACACGACTTCGGCCTGCTCGATCCGATCGGATCGAGCAGGCCGAAGTCGTTACCACGGGTGCCGGCGCTGCTTCGCCGGCTCGTGCGACTCGATCAGGACGGTGCCGCCGCCCGACGGACCACCTTCGTCTTCGCGCGTTGGATCGAGGCGTTCACGAGCGGTTCCCACGCGGAGCCGAGGAACCTGGTGCCGAAGTCCATGAGTTTCGCGTCGCGGCCGATGTACACGTGGGCGTGACCCTTGCGGACGCCGCGCAGGATGACCCGCGCCGCGTTCTCCGGGGAGGTCTTGGACAGCGTGTCGTGCACCGCCTCGACCTCGACCCGGTCGGTTGCCTCCGAGGTGCGCGAGTTGCGCACGATCGCGGTCTTGATCCCGCCGGGGTATGCCGTGGTCACCCCGATCTCGCTGCCTTCGCGGCGTAGTTCGTTGCGCAGGGAGTCGGAGAACCCCCGGACGGCGTACTTCGTCGCGGAGTAGGCGCTGTGCTGGGGCATGCCGAACAGCCCGAACGACGAGGAGACGTTGACCACGTGGGCGCCGCGGGCCGGGTCGGCGCCGCGCAGGTGTGGGAGGAAGGATTTGGTGCCGTGCGCCACGCCCCAGAAGTTGACGCCCATGATCCACTCGAAGTCGGCCCACTCCATCTCGTCGACGCTCGCGGTCAACGCCACACCGGCGTTGTTGATCACCAGGTTGACCTGGCCGAAGCGCTCCACCGTGGTGTCCGCCCAGTCCTGCACCACGGTGCGCTGTGCGACGTCGACCACGTCGGCGTGCACCCGTTGCGCACCCAGTTGCCGGGCCTGTTCCGCGGTCGCGTCCAGCCCTTGCGCGTCGACGTCGGCCAGGGCCAACTGCGCGCCCTGTGCGGCGAGGGCGAACGCGAGTGCCTGTCCGATCCCGGAAGCGGCTCCTGTCACCGTGCATACGCGTCCTGCGTAGTCTCGAATCACGGACTCACTCCAAACTCTCGACATGATTGGACGATGGGGCGGTCGGAAAGCCGTCATCGCGAAGCGGAGGCAGGGGCGGCCGGCGTCGGATTCCAGGACGAATTCCGCGACCATTGCGCTCGGTTGGGCGGGATCGGTGCGCGAGACCTCGCCCGTACGTGCCCCGCGCCCCGTGGAGAGCCGGTGCCGAACGGGCAGCGGATGGATTCCACAGCGGATTCTCGATTCGTCCCACCCGAAATGGCGGGGGTGGGCGTGCTCTCGGCGAAAGCCGGCCGACCGCGGAGACTCTATGCCCTATTCGGGACCCGGCCGGTACCCGATCGCCCGAACGGGCGAATGGCGCAGCGCTAGGGCGTGGGAATCGGAACGGCCTTGTGGGCCGGGTGATTTGCGGTCCGGGTCGGCGGCCGTTTCGGCGATCGGCGAGGGTCAGGAACTCGGCCGGTCCGCGCCGCCGCCGGTGGGGTCCGCCGTCTGGCCGACCAGTTCCGGGAGTTCCTCCGGGCCGCCGTCGTCGGCCGGCTTCGGGTCGGCCGCGCGGGGGCGACGCCGGGGCAACGACAGGGACGGCGCCCACCAGTTCGCCCGGCCGGTGAGTTGCATCAGGGCGGGGACCAGGACGCCGCGTACGATGGTGGCGTCCACGACGACCGCGACGGCGAGGCCGACCCCGACCGTCTTGAGCATCGTGACGTGGGACATGGTCAACGCGACCATGCTGGCGGCGACGATCAGGGCCGCGGCGGTGAACAGGCGACCGGTGTGCTCGATCCCGAAGACGATCGAGCGGGTGTTGTCCCCGGTACGCACGAACTCCTCCTTGATCCGGGCGAGGAGGAAGACCTCGTAGTCCACGGAGATCCCGAAGGCGACGGCCAGGGTCAGCAGCGGCATCGTCGTCTCCAACGATCCGTCGATCGCGAAGTCGCCCACCAGCCACCGCAGATGACCGTCCTGGAAGACGTAGACGAGGGCCCCCAGGCTCGCGGTCATGCTGAGCAGGCCCATCACGACCGCCTTGACCGGCACCAGGACGCTGCGGGTGAACAGGAAGAGCATGACCAGGGTGCCGACCAGCATGATGCCCGCGCCGTAGGGCAGTGCCTCGCCCAGGGCGTGCTTGGTGTCGGTCAACATCGCCGCCGTGCCCGCGACCACGTGGGGTCGGGGGGCGGGCAGCGTCCGCAACCGGTGTACGAGCGCGACCGTTTCCGGTGCCTGGCCGTCGGCCGTGCCGACCACGTGCAGCACGCTGCCCGCGCCGCCGGGGCGCGCCGGGGCCGCCGGCCCGACCGGGCGGGCGACGACGCGCGTCGTGCCGTCGGGGAGGAGTTCGTCCGCCGGCGGCGCCGGCGCCGGCTCGACCGGAGCTCCCGCGCGATAGTCGCCGGTGTCCGCGATCACGTGCGCGACGTGCGGCAACGCGGACAACCGTCGGGCGTACGCGTCGATCGCCGGTGCGTCGGTCGCCGGGTTCGCCCGGGGCAGGATCACCGGGATGACCCGCTCGGGCGGGTCGGCGAAGTCGGTGCGCAACAGCTTGGCGGTGTGGTGCGGTTCGGAGTGCGTCGGCAGGATCTTCTCGTCGACGGTGGTGAACCGAGCGTGCAGGAAGGGCAGGGCCAGGACCAGCAGGAGGGCGACGGCGGTGCCCCCGCACAGGACCGCACGAGCGGTGGCGAGCGTGGCGATGCGCCGCCAGAGCGGACTGCCGCCGCCCACGCGCACGGTCCCGCGGCGGAAGCGGCGGAACGGGTCCAGTCGGTCCAGGCGTGGTCCCAGTACGGCCAGCAGTGCGGGCAGTACGAGCAGGGACGTCAGCGCCGAGATGCTCACCACGAGGATGGATGCCCACGCCAACGAACGCAGCAGTTCCAGCGGGAAGACGAACAGCGCGGACAGGCACAGGGCCACCGTGGCCGCGGAGAACAGCACGGCGCGGCCGGCCGTGGCCATGCTGTTGGCGATGGCTTGGTGTGATTCGACGCCCCGGGAGAGTTCTTCGCGATATCGGGTCACGATGAACAGGGCGTAGTCGACGGAGAGCGCGAAGCCCAGTGCCGCACAGATGTTGGTCGCGAACACGGTGATCGGCATGGTGTAGGTCAGGGTGGCCAGGAGGGCCAGGGCGCCCGCCACGGAGACCGCGCCGACGGCGAGCGGGATCGCCGCCGCGGTCAGCGACCCGAAGGCGAGCAACAGGATGATCATGGTGAGCGGCGCGGCCAGCAACTCCCCACGTTCGAGGTCGCGTTCGGACTCGTCGGTGGCCTGCGCGACCAGCCATGAGGGCCCGGTGGCATCGACGCGCAGACCTGCGGCGGCCTTGCGCACGGCGGGGACCAGGGCGCGTGCGGTGGCCGCGGTTTTGCGTTCGTCGCCGGCCAGGTCGACGGGGATCAGCGCGCCCTTCCCGTCCCGGGAACGCAACAGGGGGGAGCCGGTGGTCCAGTAGGACTGCGCCCGGTGCACGCCCGGTCGTCCGGCGACCAGTGCGGTGAGCCGGCGGCCCGTCTCCGCGACCTCGACATCGTCCACCGACTTGTCGGAGCGGACGTAGAACACCAGGTCCGCGGCCTTCGCCCCGTATCCGGCGGCCACCCGTTCGGCCTCGGCGGCCCGGGTTCCCGTCGCGGTGAACCCGCCGTTGGACCACCGGTCCCTGGCGCCGGCGAACACCGTGCCGGCCAGCACCAGGACGATCAGCGCGCCGGCCAGGAGCAGGCGGCGGTGCCGGACGCAGCGCCCGGCGAGGCGGCCGAGCGGGCCACCGGCCGCAGCCCGCGTCTCGTGCTCGGGAGGTGGGACCGGGATGGTGTCGAGCATTGCGTGTCCTCCCAGGACGACGTTGTCTGAGCGGGCGGGCGAGGACGCCCGGGCGGCGGGGCCGGGCGCGGGCGCGGCGAGCGGCCATCGGGTCGGGGCGGCGGCCGGCGAGGGCGAATCCGGTTGCCGATGCGCCGCCGGGTCCACGGATATTCGGCGGTCTTTTGCGTGCCGCAAGCGAGAGTACCGCGCGTTCCGACCACGACTCGTGATTATCGGATCCGATCGCCTCGATGCGAAAAATCATATGTGTAAGAATCTGACCCACCGGCCCGGCCCGACGCCCGATCAGGTGAATATATGACCGGTTTTCCGGTCTTAACCATGATCAATTACTGCCGGTCGGCCGGCCTGCCCGAAACTAGGCCAGACGAGTGAATCTGACTTCCCGGTCCGTGGCGCTGGACTTTTGCACCGCCCGCCCATGGATAGGATCAGCGAGCAATACCGGCCATCGGTTTCCCCGAGAAGAGGAATCAAAGCGTGCAGGTTACCTTGACTGGCGGCACCGGTTTTCTGGGCCTGCGACTCGTTCGTGAACTCGTGAATCAGAATTGCTCGGTCTCGCTGCTCTCGCGCGGCGGCCGAATCAGTGCGGTCGATCGAATCGCCCTGGCCCTCGGTCGACTCGGCGAGACACCGGATTTCATTCAGAAATTCCACCGGTGCGCCGACGAGGTGGCCATCGATATCGAGCGCCCGCTGTTCGGCCTCGCGGACGACCAGGTGGAAAAGCTCGTCCGGCGCACCGACATGTTCCTGCACAGTGCCGGAGTCATCGACCTCAATACCGGCGCCCAGGCGATCAGACCCGTGAACGTGACGGGGACGCAGAATTTCCTCGACATCGCCTCCAGGAGTCCGCACGGCGCGCCGTTCTGCTATGTCAGCACCGCGTTCGTGGCCGGCGCGCGGCGCGACGGCACCGTCACCGAGGCCGATCTGATCGACACGTACGGCTTCGAGAACGAATACGAGCGGTCCAAGTACGACGCCGAATCCCTCGTGCACCGGTGGACCCGGGAAACCGGAATGCCGATGCTGATCATGCGGCCCAGTATTCTGCTGACGGACCGGGCCCCGATCGCCGGGCTCCCGACCCATCCCCTGCAGATCATCAGCTCCCTGCTGCGCGCGGGGGCGATCGAAAGGGGTGTTTCCCGACTCTCCATTCCCCGGGGTCTGCGGCCGGTCGTCCACTTGAAGGGACAGCCCGACGCGCGGTTGAACTGCCTTCCCGTCGAGGAGGCCGCGCGGGCCATCGTGAGCATCGCCGCGGAACACCGATCCGCGGCCGGGCAGACCTACCACATCGTGCACCCGGACGACGTGTCCGCCCCGACGCTCGTCGAACTCTTCGAGAAATTCGCACCCGTTCGCCTCGTCCTCGGACCCGAACTGCCCAAAAAGCTCTCCCCGGTCGAGCAGCGTTTTCACAGCTACCCCGGGTTCGGCGCCTATTTTCGGCATACCCGGGTCTTCGACGACCACAATGCGCGTCGCTTCCTGGGCGGGCCCTGTTCCCGGACGACCGTCGACATGGCCTATCTCCTGGCCGGCACACAGGAGGTGCGTTGACGGTCGACACCGGATTCCCTGACGGTCGGCGCAGCCCGACCACATTTCCGAAAGGCCACAGGAGAAACCGTTCATGACCATCGGACTTCAGGCATCACCCCGTCGTGACATGTCGGATCCCACCGCCGACGCCCTCCTGGCCGTGCTTCGCCAACCCCGGAGCTCGGCCACGATCGTTCGGCGCCTGTCCGACTCGGTGACCGGCGCCGTCCTGGGTGACGCGCCCGTCGACGGCTGCGAAGTCGTCGGCACGCTCTCTCCGTTGTATCCCGAATGGCTCGGCGATCGGTCGTTCACCATCGACCACGGTGTGCGATTCCCCTACGTGGCCGGTGAGATGGCGCAGGGAATCGCGGGCGTCGCCATGGTCAAGGCGATGGCGCGCGCCGAACTGCTCGGCATCTTCGGGGCGGCCGGGCTGCCGATCGACGCGGTACGCCGAGCGATCGAGGAGTTGCGCCGCGACCTGCCCGAACACGCCGCGTGGGGGGTGAACATCATCCACAACCCGCACTCGCCCGCCTGGGAGGACGAGGTGGCCGCGCTCGCGATCCGACACGGTGTGCGGTGCGTGTCGGTGTCGGCCTTCAGCAGGGTCACCCGCGCCCTCGCGCACTGTTGCGCCGCGGGTCTGCAGGTGCGCGCCGACGGCCGGGTCGTCCGCCCGCGGATGGTGATGGCCAAGGTCTCGCGTCCCGAGGTCGCCGAACAGTTCCTCGCACCGGCACCGCCCGAGCTGCTGCAGGAGCTGGTCGCCGACGGACTCCTGACCGCCGAGGAGGCCGCACTGGCGGCCCAGGTGCCGATGGTCGACGACCTCACCGTGGAATCCGACAGCGGCGGGCACACCGACGGCAGGCCGTTGTCCACCGCCTTCCCGCAGATCCTGGCGCTGCGCGACGCGGTCGCCCATCGGCACGGCATCGCGCCGCGCACCAGGATCGGTGCGGCCGGCGGCCTGGGCACCCCGCACGCCGTCGCCGCCGCGTTCGCGCTGGGCGCCGCGTACGTGGTGACCGGATCGGTCAACCAGCTCAGCCTGGAGGCCGACACCTCCGACCGGGCCCGGGCGATGCTCCAGGCCGCGGACACCATGGACGTGGCGATGGCACCGTCCGCGGACATGTTCGAGATGGGGTCGAAGGTCCAGGTCCTCAGCCGCGGCACGATGTTCGCCGCCCGGGCCTCGAAGCTCTTCCAGCTCTACCGCGACCACGAGTCGCTCGAGGAGATCCCCCCGGCCCAGATCGCCCGCCTCGAACGGGAGATGTTCCGCCAACCGGTGGACCAGGTATGGGCGCAGACCGAGGAGTTCTGGCGCACCAGGGAGCCCGCGCAGGCCGACCGGGCGGCCGTGGACGCCAAGCACCGCATGGCGCTGGTGTTCCGTTGGTACCTCGGCATGTCCAGCACCTGGGCCACCACCGGGGCCGCCGACCGCGGCATCGACTACCAGATCTGGTGCGGCCCGGCGGTGGGCGCGTTCAACGACTGGCGCAAGGACGGTTTCCTCGCCGATCCCGCGCACCTGTCCGTGGTGCAGATCGCCCGCAACCTCATGGAGGGCGCGACGGTCCTGACCCGCGCCCAACAACTGCGCAGCCACGGTGTCGACCTGCCGGCCCAGGCGTTCACCTTCCCCTCCCACGAACTGCTCTGAATCGTCCGTCGCAAGGAGTCCCGTGACCGAGAGTTCCCGTCCCCCCCAACCGCCCATCGCCGTCGTCGGTCTGAGTACCCTGCTGCCCGGTTCCTCGGACGTCGCCGGGTTCTGGCGCGACCTGGTCCACGCCCGCGACCTCATCCAGGACGTGCCGGACACCCACTGGCTCGTGAGCGATCACTACTCGAGCGACCCCACCGCCACCGACAAGACGTACTGCAAGCGTGGGGCGTTCATGGCGCCGGTGGCCTTCGACCCGCTGGCCTTCGGCACCCCACCGTCCACCATCGACGCCACCGACACGGCGCAACTGCTCAGCATGGTCGCGGCCGAACGTGTGCTGCGGGACGCCTGCGGCGACGACGGCCCCTCCGAGACGATGCGAGAACGCACCGGCATCATCCTCGGCGCCAGCCCCACCGAGCTGGCTTTTCGCATGTCGTTCCGGTCCCAGCGGCCGACCTGGCGCAAGGTCATGCTCGCCCGCGGCCTGGCGGAGCCCAAGGCCGACGAGCTGTGCGACGCCATCGCGGACTCGTATCCCGCGTGGAAGGAAAGCTCCTTCCCCGGGATGCTCACCAACGTCATCGCCGGACGCGTCGCGCGCCACTTCGACCTGCACGGCAGCAACTACACCACCGACGCGGCGTGCGCCAGCTCGCTGTCCGCGATGAGCGCCGCGATCGACGAACTCACGCTCGGCCGCGCCGACATGATGATCACCGGTGGCGTGGACCCGCTGTGCGACGCGTTCGGGTTCACCTGCTTCAGCAAGACCCCGGCGCTGTCCCCGTCGGGCGAGTGCCGGCCCTTCTCCGCCGACGCCGACGGCACCCTCCTGGGCGAGGCCGTGGCGATGATCATGCTCAAGCGGCTCGAGGACGCCGAGCGCGACGGCGACCGCATCTACGCGGTCATCCGCGGCGTCGGCACCTCCTCCGACGGGCGCGGATCCTCCATCTACGCCCCCGCCGTCGCCGGTCAGGTCCGCGCGCTGCACCGGGCCTACGCCAGCGCGGGCTACAGCCCCGCGACGGTGGAGCTGATCGAGGCGCACGGCACCGGCACCAAGGCCGGCGACACCGCGGAAGTGACGGCCCTCAAAGAGGTGTTCGGCTCGGGCGACCCGGCCGATCTCGCGCGCTGCGCGCTCGGATCGGTGAAGTCGCAGATCGGCCACACCCGCACCGCCGCCGGTGCCGTCGGGCTGGCCAAGGCCGTTCTCGCCCTGCACCACAAGATCCTGCCGCCCACCCTCAAGGCCGAGCGGACCGACCCCGCCCTGGAACTGGAGAAGGGCCCTCTCTACCTGAACACCCGGACCCGGCCCTGGATCCGCGGCACCGACCACCCGCGTCGGGCCTCGGTCTCCAGTTTCGGGTTCGGCGGAACCAACTTCCACGTCGCGCTCGAGGAGCACCGGACCGCCGAATCCGCCCCGCCGGCCGAGGCGCACACCCGCAGCGCGCCGAGCGAACTGATCCTGCTGAGCGCCGATTCCGGCCCCGCGCTGGTCGCGGCACTGGACGCGCTGACCGCCGACTCCGCGCCGCCGGCCGACCTGGCGCGCCGCACCCAACTCGGCTTCGACGCCGCGGCGGCGCACCGGCTGTGCCTGGTCGTCGGCGACGCGGACGACCTCCGGGCCCAGGCGTCCGACCTACGACAGCGGATCTCGGCCGAACCGCACACCGCGTTCCACACGCCCGCCGGCGCCCGCTACGCATCCGGTCCCGTCCCGACCGACAAGATCGCGCTGCTGTTCCCGGGACAGGGCAGCCAGTACCCCGGCATGGGGACGGACGTCGTGCTGCACCAGCCGCGCGCACTCGCCGCCTGGGACCGGCTGGCGGGCTTCGAGATCGACGGACACCCCCTGTACCGCTCCGTCTTCCCGGCGCCGGTTCCGGACGAGGCCGGCCGACACGCGCAGGCCGAGCGGCTCAAGGTCACCGAACGCGCGCAACCGGCGCTCGCCGCCCACGCGTTGATGATCGGCGAGATCCTCGGTGCGGTCGGCTTCGAGCCCGACTGCGTGGCGGGCCACAGCTTCGGCGAACTCTCCGCACTGCACGCGGCCGGCGTCTACGACGACGAGACCCTGATGGCCCTGGCCCGCGCCCGCGGCGAACTGCTGCGCGACGCGAGCAAGGTGTCCGGCGCGATGCTCTCGGTCACCGCCTCCGCCAAGGAGGTCGACGACCTGGTCCGCGGCATCCGCCGGGCCTGGGTCGCGAACTACAACTCCCCGACGCAGCACGTCGTCTCGGGCGCGGAATCCGCGATCGCCAAGGTGGAGAAGCGAGCGCAGGAGCAACGACTGCCGACCCAACGGCTCGCCGTCTCCTGCGCCTTCCACAGCCCGCTGCTGCAGTCCGCGACCGCCGGATGGCGGCCCACCCTGGAGAAGTACGAGTTCGCGGCGCCGCGTGTGCCGGTCTACGGCAACGCCGACGCCAAGCCGTATCCGGGCAAGGCGCCCGCGATCCGCACCGTGCTGCACGACCACGTCACCTCCTCCGTACGGTTCGCCGACATGATCCGGGCCATGCACGACGACGGCGTCCGCACGTTCGTCGAGGCCGGACCCGGAACGGTACTCACCGGCCTGGTCGGCAGGATCCTCGGAGACCGGCCGCACGTCGCGCTGAGCGCGGACCACACCAAGGCATCCGGACTCGCCGCGCTGCACCGCGTCCTGGGCGCGCTGGCCGTCGCCGGCCGCCCCCTGGACTTCGCCCCGTTGTGGGCCTCGTTCACCTCCAGCACTCCTTCGCCATCGCTGACAAGGACGGGTATGACCATCCCCATCTCCGGTCCCAACGCCGAAGTGGGCCACCGGGAGAGCACCCCAGCCGCACCGGCCGCACCCGAACCGGGCATCGGGTCGCGCCCGGCCGCCCCGGCCCCGGCGCCGGCGCCGCCGGTCGCCGCCGCGCGCCCGGTCGCACCGCCGGCACCGCTCCCCGTCACCCAGGCCGCCCCACCCGCCCGGGTCCAGGCCGCGCCGCCCGCGGCGGCGCCGGCCATGGCGGTGGCACCCGTTGCCGCCCCCGTACCGGCGCCCGTCGCCGCACCCGTTTCGGCGCCCGTGCCCGCACCCGTACCGGCGACCCCCGCCGGCCCGGTGCGGACCCACGACACGCCGGCCGCGGAGCCGGCCGCGCACGACGTCACCTCGTCCGGGTCCACCTGGACCCCGGAGACCGCGTCCGGCGCCTGGCTGCACGCCTTCCTCGAGGTGCAACGACAGGCGGGCGACGCGCACAACGCCTACCAGAGCACCACGTCGGCCAGCCACGCCTCCTACCTCGACCTGGCCAAGACCTCGCTCGACGCGCTGATGGCCTGGCGGCCCGGGTCCGAGCCCCGAACCGCCGCCGCGCCCACCCCCGTCGAGGTGTCCGCTCCGATCGCACCGAGCCCGCGAGCGCTGGAGAGCGGGCCGCCCGTCCGGGAGATCAGCCCCGCACCGCCCACGCTCACCCACCAGCAGCCGACCCCGGCCACCCAGGCCCGGCCGCCCGTGCCCGCGGCACCGGCCGCCCCGGCCCCCACGCGGCCTGCGGCGCAGCAAAGCCCCGTCCAGGCACCGCCGGCACTCCCGCAGATCCCGGCACCGGCACCGGCACCGGCACCGGCTCCCGCCCCGACCCCGGCCGCCGCGCCGGCCGCGGTTCCCGCGCCGGCCCAGGACAGCGGCGCGGATGTGGCGTTGGCGATCGTGGCCGAACTGACCGGCTACCCGGTCGAGATGCTCACCCCGGACATGGACCTCGAGGTGGACCTCGGCGTCGACTCGATCAAGCGGGTACAGATCCTGACCCGGCTGCGCGACCACTTCCCGGGTGACGCCGACGTCGATCCGGCCGAACTGGCCCAGTTGCGTACCATCGCCGCGATCGCGGAGAAGATCACCTCGCTGCGCACCCTCGACGGCGCCGGCCCGCAGAGCCCGACCCAGGCCCAACCCCAGGTCCAGACCCAGGCTCCCGCCGCTGCTCTGGCTCCCGCTGCGGTCGAGGAGAGCGGTGCGGATGTGGCGTTGGCGATCGTGGCCGAACTGACCGGCTACCCGGTGGAGATGCTCACCCCGGACATGGACCTCGAGGTGGACCTCGGCGTCGACTCGATCAAGCGGGTACAGATCCTGACCCGGCTGCGCGACCACTTCCCGGGCGAGGCCGAGGTCGACCCGGCCGACCTGGCCCGACTGCGGACGATCGCCGCGATCGCGGAGAAGATCACCTCGCTGCGCACCCCCCAGGGCGCCGCCCCGCAACCGCCGGCCCCCGTCGCCGCGCCGGTCACCCGGGCGCAGGAGCAGATCCCCGCGCAGGCCAAGCACGAAGCACCGCAGTTCGCCGTCCTGCGCACCGGCACCACCCTGGTACCCGTCGCGGCGGCGGCCGGCGCCCCGCTCAAGGGCCTGCGCGAACAACCGCTGCTGATCACCGACGACGGCACCGGCGTCGCCGAATGCCTGGCGGAAACCCTGCGCCGCGAGGGCATCAAAGCCTCCGTCACGGACCGCGTGGGCGAAGACTCCACCGCCGTGATCGTGCTCGCCGGCCTGCGCGAGATCGACCCGGCGCAGGACCCGGACGCACCCACCCGTGAGGTCTTCACGACCATGCACACCATCGCCGAGGCGATGGACCGCCGAGGCGGCGTCCTGGTCGTCGTCCAGGACACCGGCGGCGCGTTCGGCACCTCCGGTGTGCGCGGACGCGAGGGCTGCGCGGGTATCGCCGCGCTCGCCCGCACCGCCGCGAACGAATGGGCGCAGGCCTCGATCAAGACGATCGACATCGAGCGGGCCGCGCGCGCCCCGCAGGACATCGCGCAGGCCATCGCCACCGAACTCCTGCACGGCGACGACGCGACCGACGTCGCGCTGGCGGCCGACGGCTCCCGCGCACTGCTGCGCGGCAGCACCGAGCCCGTCGCGGCGGCACAACCGCTCGACCTCGGCCCGGATCCGGTGGTCGTGGTCACCGGTGGCGCGCGCGGCATCACCGCGTCCTGCCTGCTCGCCCTGGCCCAGGCGCACCGGGCCAAGTTCCTGCTCCTGGGTCGGACCCGCCCCGTCGACGAGGACGACGAACTGCGCGGCGCCGCGGACGAGTCCGCCATTCGGCAGATTCTGGCCGGCCGCCGCGACGAGCACACCGGTGCGACCCCGACGCTGGCCGAACTCGCTCTCGCCTCCGGCCGAGTGCTCGCCTCCCGTGAGATCCGCAGCACGCTGGACCGGTTGGCGCTGCTCGGCGCGGAGACCCGGTATGTCACGGCCGATGCCACCGACCGCGAGCGGGTCGCGGAGGTGCTGGCCGAAGTACGCCGGGACTGGGGCCCGATCACCGGCATCATCCACGCCGCGGGGGTCATCGCCGACAACAACATCACGGTCAAGACCCCGGCCCAGTTCACCGCCGTCTACGACACGAAGGTGCACGGATTCCGCACCCTCCTCGAGCTGACCGCCGACGATCCGGTGCGCCTGGTGTGCGCCTTCTCCTCGGTCAGCGCGCGCCTGGGCACCGCCGGGCAGTGCGACTACGCGGCGGCCAACCAGGCCATGGAGCAGATCACCGCGACCGAGGCGACCCACCGCCCGCAATGCACGGTCAAGGCCGTCGCCTGGGGCCCCTGGGCCGGTGGCATGGTCTCCCCCGCGCACGCCGAGCACTTCCGTCGACTCGGTGTGCCGCTCCTCGAAGAGGCCGCCGGAGTCAAGGCGTTCATGACCGAACTCGAGCAGCCCGGGCCCGCCTGCGTCTCGCTCGCCGCCGGCGCCGTGAGCGACCACACGAGCGTCACGGACATCTCCGTCGGCGCCGACACCCACCCCTACCTGGCCGACCACAGCATCGCGGGACGCCCCGTGGTACCGGTGGCGCTGGTCCTGGAATGGTTCACCCGCGCGGCGCGTGCCGCGCTGCCCGACACCGGTTCCGTGCTGATCCGCGACCTGCGCGTGTTGCGCACCATCGCCCTGGACAAGTTCGGGGTGGAGGAGACCCGACTCCGGGTGCATGTACGCCCGGACGACACCCACCCGGACGCCCCGCTGCGCCTGGAGCTCAAGGGCCTCGACGGCGCCCTGCACTACGCGGCCCACGCGGGTTCGGGCGAGGCCGGCGCGATGACCGCCCCGGTCGCGGAACCCGCCGACGAGGGCTTCGAGGTACACCCCGGCAGCGCCGTCTACGACGGGGCCATGCTCTTCCACGGCCCGTTCTTCCACGCCATCGACACGATCAACGCGCTGAGCTCCGCCGGGGCGGCCTCCGACCTCGTCGGGGTCCGCCGGCTCGACTGGCCGCACGACACCTGGCAGACCGACCCGGCCGTGCTGGACGGCGCGCTCCAGATGGCGGTCCTGTGGGTACTGTCCTCGGCCAGCCTGCAATCACTGCCGATGGGCATTCGTGAGGTGCGCGTGTTGTCGACCGGCGCGGTGGACGCGCCGGTGAAGTGCACCGTGCGCAGCGTCATGCAGGGCTCCGACAACGCGATCTGCGATGTCTGGCTCACCACCGAACAGGGCGGCGCGGAGCGGGTGCTGGCCGTGCTCGGCGGCGTGGAGCTGGTCTACCGCCCGAACCTGTCCGACTCGAACCGGGCCGCCTCGCTGATCTCGACGGACGCGTGAAGGGGCCATGGACTTTCCCGCCATCGCCATCGTGGGACGCGGCTGCGTCCTGCCCGGGGCCCACGACCCCGCCGAACTGTGGGACACCGTGGTCTCCGGTGCGGTACGGCTGACCCCGTTCTCCATCGGGCGCCCGACCGCCGAGCCCGACTGGACCGGTGCCGACCCCGCGAGCACCCTGTTCGGCCACGTCACCGGATTCGAGGAGCGCTTCGACCCGTACGGCCTGGCCATCGACGCCGAGCAGGTCAAGGGCCTCGATCCGACCGTGCGCTGGGTCATGCACGCGACCCGGCAGGCGCTCGCCGACGTCGATCACCTCGGCCTGCACCGACGCACCGGCCTGATCCTGGGCAACATCTCGTGCCCGACCACGTCGATGGTCTCCTACGCCGAGGACGTGTGGCTGCGTTCCCAGCCGGCCGAGGTCCGGGCCGGCTGGCCCCGGCACGACCGGCATTCGCCGATCCCGATGAGCCGATTCTGTTTCGGACTCCCGGCGCAGCTGGTGGCCCGGGCCTTCGAACTGCGCGCCGGCGCGATGGTCCTGGAAGCGGCCTGCGCGTCGGTGCTGTACGCGATCGAACTCGCCTGCCGGAAGTTGCACTTCCGGCAGGCGGACCTGATGGTCGCCGGGGGGCTCAACGGCGGCGCGCCCGAGATCATCAGCCACGGTATGGGTCGGCTGGGGGCCTTGAGTCCCAGCGCCCGCTCGCGGCCCTTCCACCGGGACGCCGACGGCCTGGTTCCCGCCGAGGGGACCGCGATGGTCGCCCTCATGCGGCTCGACGACGCGCTGGCCGCGGACGTGCCCGTCCTGGGCGTGATCCGCGGCATCGGGGTGAACAACGACGGCGGTCGGGGCGGCATGCTCGTCCCGGACGGGGGCCAACAGGAACGGGCGATGATCCTGGCCTACCAGGCCGCGGGCATCGACCCCAAGACGGTGGCCCTGCTCGAATGCCACGCCACCGGCACCGCGGTCGGAGACACCGTGGAAATCGGCTGTGCGGCCCGGGTCTTCGCCGAACGCGCGGACCTGCCGATCGGTTCGGTCAAGGGCAACCTCGGCCATCCGCTCACCGCCGCGTCGGGCGCCGCCCTGCTCAAGGTGCTGGGCGCGATGGAATACGGCACGCTGCCGCCGACCGTCGGTGCCGACGAGGCCAACGAAGCACTGCGCGGCACACCCTTGCGGCCACTGGCCCGGCTGGAGGAATGGCAGGGGCTCCGCCGCGCCGCGGTCAGCGGATTCGGCTTCGGCGGGGTCAACGCCCACCTGATCGTGGACGCCTGGAACACCACCGACCGGGCGGCCACCTCCTTCCCCGGCGTGGCCGTACCCGGCCCCGCCGGGCGCCGCCGGCATCGGGTGGCGATCGTCGGCATCGGCGCCCGCGTCGGCGACGGCGACACCACCGGCGACTTCGTCGAGGCCCTGTTGGCGGGCGAGCCCCGGCTGCGCCCGCCGCGCAC
Source organism: Embleya sp. AB8 (assembly GCF_049739465.1). Classification (NCBI taxonomy): domain Bacteria; kingdom Bacillati; phylum Actinomycetota; class Actinomycetes; order Kitasatosporales; family Streptomycetaceae; genus Embleya; species Embleya sp. AB8. Next base: position 265,045 of record NZ_JBMHHY010000008.1, on the reverse strand, counting down.
GGTCGAACTGCGGTTGGACGGCCTGCGGATGCCGCCCAACGACATGCTCCAGACCTCCGGGGAACACCTGTCGGTCCTGGAGGCCGCTCGGGACGCCGCCCGTGCGGTGACCCTGCCGGACGAGCGCACCATGGTGCTCGTCGGCGTCGGCGCGGCCACCGTGCACGCCGAGTTCGCCGTCTGGCACAACCGCACCACCATCGATGCCCGCCGGTCGACGGCGGCGCAGGCGTCCTCCGAGGATCGTGTCGCCGACCCGTTGAACTGCCCGCCGTGGTCCCTCGGTGGCCTGGGCAACATCGCCGCCAACCGGATCAGCGCGCAGCTTCGGCTGACCGACACCAGCGTCGCGGTCTGCGCGGAGGAGGCGTCCGGTATTCGCGCGCTCGACCTCGCGGTCGACGCGATCGGCAGCGGAGCGAGCGACGCGGCACTCGTGGGTGCGGTCGACCTCGCCTCCACGGTGGTCCACCGGGCGGTCGTGCGCGACCTCGGACTCCCCGGAGCCGAGGGCAACGCGGCCGTGGTACTGGCCCTGAAGCGGCTCGACCACGCCCGCCGGGACGGCGACCCCGTTCTCGCGGTGCTCGACCCGCAGGCCGACGACCGGGCCGCCGACGCGGCACCGGCCGCGGTCGATCTGGTGGTCGGCGACCTCGAACCGTCGCTCACCGCATCGGACCGGCCGGCCGAACTGGATCCCTCCGGCCTGTTCGGCCGCCCGCACTGCGCGGCCGGCCTCCTCGGCGTCGCCTGCGCGGCGGTGGCCCTGTACCACCGCAGCGTGCCGGCCGTGGGGGCCCCGGCGCTCCCCCGGCCGGAACTGGCCCGGGCGAAGGTGAGCATCGCCCCGCTCGGGGCACCGGTCGCCGAACTCTTCCTGACCGCACAGGACACGGCTCCGGCCGCGACGGGCTCCGCGACCCTGGGACTCCGGGCCGACGGGCCGACGCTCGGCCGGCGCCTGTCCAGCATCGCCTTCTTCGACCTCCGGACCGTGCTTCGGGTTCAGCAGGCGCGACCGGAGCGGGAGTTCGTGGCACTGCCCGCGACCCGGCCGACGCCGGCGGTCGAGATCGGCCCATCGACGCAGCCGACGCCGCAGGTGGCGATCCCCGCCCCGCCGCCGCCGACTCCGCCGATCGGCGTGTCGGTCCCGGTCGAGGACACTCTCGTACCGACCGCGCTCAGCGCGCACCAGCGGGCCGTCGGCAGGTCCCATGTGCAGTTCCTGAACACTCGTCAGGAAAACCACCTGCGGTTCCTGGGGGTGCAGCGGCAGGCGACACGGGCGCTGCTCGACGTCGCCGGCGCGTTCGCACAGCCGTATCGGCCGGAGGTGGACGCGGTGGTACCGCACTCGGCCGCCCCGGTCCGGCCCGCCGGGCCGGTCGCGTCGGTCCTCCCGGCCGGGCCGGTGCCCGAGGTTGCCGCCCCGGCGATGCCGGCGATGCCGGCCGTGCCGACGCCGCAACCCGGCCCGGCCGAACGCGAGTTCATGGTCAGTCCCGAGGACGATCCGTGGGTGCTGGACCACTGTCCGACCTGGACGTTGCCGGTGTTGCCGATGATGTGCACGGTGGACCACCTGTTCCAGGCGGCGAGCACGTACACCGGTCTGCAGGCAACCGGCCTGCGGGAACTGCGCCTCCAGCGCTGGATCCCGGTGGTGAGCCCCACGCGACTGCTGACCCGGGTCGAGCCGTTGGCCGATCGAAGCCCGGATGTGCACGTCAGTCTGCTGGTGTGGCGACCGGCCCGGAACGCGGCGTTGTCCCGGTTCGAACTGGTCGCCGAGGCGACGATCACCTTCGACCGGCTCGACACGCCCGCTCCGCTGCCGCCGCTGACCGATGCCCAGCGGGCCGACCTGCCGTATCTCACCCATCGCCTGCCGCACGGTCCGGCCTTCCGGTACCTCACCGAGGTCGGCTACGGCAGCGCCGGCGCGGTCGGCATCCTGGATGTGCGACAGGGTTCGGTCCCCGGTACCTTCACCCATCCCGGGCTGCTCGACGCGGCGACGCACATCATCGCCGATCGGGTGTTCTGGGTGCCCTATCCGCAGGTCGGGCCGAATGTGGTGCCCTATCCACACGGCCTGGTCCGCATGGATCTCTTCGCTCCGTTCCCCACCGAGGGGCAACTGCGCGTGGAGGCCCGCCCGGCCGGCGCCGACGGCGATCTCCTCTTCGTCGACTTCCAGGTCCTGGCGGGGGACCAACTGTGCGCCGCGTTCCGCAACGTCAGCCTGGTCTCGCCGCCGAGTGTGCTGGAACTGCAAACCGGCGCGGATCGGCGGGCCTTCCTCCTGGAGCGGCGACCCGCGCCGAAGATGAGCCTGTCCCAGGTAGTCGACGGTGCGAGCCGGCTGGACCGGGCCGTCCTGGAGCAGGCCGACTGGCCGACCGGCGGGCTGGCCTACGTGTACGGTCTGCCGGCCGGGGCCCCGGCCCGGCTGCACATGGAGGAGGTGGCGATGCGCGAGCACGTGGCGCGAGCACACGGCGAACATCCCGCCCGGGTCGTCGTGGACGTGCCGAACCAGGTCGCCTGGATGTGCGACCAGCCGGACACCAGGCACCACCTCCTGGTGCGCTCGGACGGCGAGGCGATCACGGTCGAGGATCGGCCGTAGTCCACGATCGCTCGCGATCGACGCGGTAACGGTGGGCGGGATCCTCGGGGATCCCGCCCACCGTCGTCGATGCGGCCGAGGTCGCGAGGCCCACGCGGTCCTCGCCATCGTGCGGTCCGGCACCGGGAATCGGCCTTTCGGGGTGGGCGAGTGGGCCGGTCCCCACACCATGGCGGGGGACTTCGGGTCCGACGACCCGCGCGAACGTCGCGTGGAGCACCCGCTCGGTCATCGAGGTAAGCGCGATGGCCAGGTCACGCGCAGACAGCCCCAGAGGGGCCGCGCCACGCTCGCGTTCGCAAGCGATCGCGCGCGCGGCCCGTCGTACCCACGTCTCCACGACCCGGGCCCACGACTCGCGTACCTGTGCCGAACCCCCGCCGGCGGCGTGGTGCCGTGGGACTTCGACAACACCCTCGACCGTCAACGCCCGGGCCACGCTCGGTCGTTCGCCGGCAGCCACGACGCGCACCGCCGCTGTCGTCGGCCGACTTGACACCGATGCCTGCTTTGCCCCTTCGGGGGGCGCAGGCTATTCCCAAAGCGTGACTGTCGTGTCACGATGCGTATACGTACATCGGGTCTCCGCATACGGGCGCAGGCCGCGCCCGTGAGCGGCGACCGTTCGGTTCCCTGCGACACCCAGGCACGAACCCCGGTCGACCGGGGTCACACCGGCCGGGCGCGCCCACGGGAGACGCCGTCGATGCGCCGGGCTCCCGGCCGGGGCACCGGCGCCGGCACAACCGGCGAGGGACACCCGCCGGATCATCACGAGAAGTCCGCCGTCGACGGCACCGTGCCGGGCGCGCCGGCGGGACCGTGCGGACCACCGCTCCCGTCGGCACCACGACCTTCGGACATCACGCCGACATCGCGAGCGGTCGCTCTCCCGTCGGATGCACTTCCCGGACCGGACAAGGAAGTTCGGACGACAAGGAAGTTCGGACCATGACCAGTCAACCGATCGTTTTCCATCGAATCAACGGGATGTGAGTACGTTGACCAACATCGTGAACCTGTACTGCCGGACGGACGCGGCCACATACGACGGCAGCGGCAACGCGACCTTGACGATCACCGTGGGCAACTTCAGCAGCGTGGCCGCCACCGGCCCGGTGTCGCTGAAGGTGATCACGCCCTTCTACGCCAACGTCAACACCCTTCCCACGGTCACCGGGGGAACCTCCCGCTGGCTCTACCAGAACACCGCCGTCGACGTCCCCTCGATCATCCAGGTCTCGTTCACCGGCTTCCCCGCCAACTCCAGCCAGACCATCTCGGTGTCCTTCTCCCTGGACCCGAACGCGCCCAACCTGGCGCCCTTCGGGCGGGCGATCTTCACCACCGACGCGGCCAACACCACCGACCAGGACAGCGACCTGAGCCGCAACGTCTGGTTGTTCCTGTTCGTCCGCGCAAGCCTGGCCGCGCCGACGCCCGGCAACACCAACCTGTACTACACCAGCCCGCAGACCCCGCTGACCGCCGGAAGCGGGACCGCCGCCGTCCCGTTCAACTTCTTCAACGGCGCCGGCACCCTGCTCGCCGGCACCGGCAACCCCGCGCACTTCACCTTCTCCACCCCCTTCTACACCCGAGTGCCCTCGGCGGGCCGCCCCGCCGGGTTCACCGCCCTGTACGAGAACAACGACCCCGCCATCCCCTCCGTCTACCGACTCGCCGTACCCGCCGGAATCGGACTCCTGGGACCCACCGTGCCCACCACCGTGTACGTCCCCTTCCAGGTGCAGACCGGCGCCCCGCGGCTGCTCAGCCAGGCCTCGGCGATCATCGTCCCCACCGGCACCGACACCCAGGGCGACTTCTCCACCGCCCACCACCGTTTCGGCATCCTCTGCGTCGCCGCCGGCGCCGTCTAGCCGACCGGTCGCATCCGGGCCCGGGGAGCGCCGACGGGCAGCCGTGCCGGGGCCGGCTCGGGGTCCTCCGGCGTTCCCCGACGCCCCTTGCGCAGCAAGGGAGTTCGGACCATGACCAGCCAGTCCACTATCCGCCAGTCGATCACCGGAGTGTGAGTACGTTGACCAACATCGTGAACCTGTACTGCCGGGCGGACGCGGCCACGTACGACGGCAGTGGCAACGCCACCTTGACGATCACCGTGGGCAACTTCAGCAGCGTGGCCGCCACCGGCCCGGTGTCGCTGAAGGTGATCACGCCCTTCTACGCCAACGTCAACACCCTACCCACGGTCACCGGGGGAACCTCCCGCTGGCTCTACCAGAACACCGCCGTCGACGTCCCCTCGATCATCCAGGTCTCGTTCACCGGCTTCCCCGCCAACTCCAGCCGGACCGTGAGCGTCTCCTTGAGCCTGGACTCCGGGGCACCGAACATCCCCTCCTTCGGCCGGGCGATCTTCACCACCGACGCGGCCGACACCACCGACCAGGACAGCGATCTGACCCGCAACGTCTGGCCGTTCCTGTTCGTCCGGGCGAGCCTGGGCACACCGACGCCCGGCAACACCAACCTGTACTTCACCACCCCGCAGACCCCGCTGGTCGGGGGCGGCGGCGCGGCGCTCGTTCCGTTCAACTTCTTCAACGGCGCCGGCACCCTGCTCGACGGCACCAACAATCCAGCCCACTTCACCTTCTCCACCCCCTTCTACACCCAAGTGCCCGCCGCGGGCCGCCCCGCCGGGTTCACCGCCCTGTACGAGAACAACGACCCCGCCATCCCCTCCGTCTACCGACTCGCCGTACCCGCCGGAATCGGACTCCTGGGACCCACCGTGCCCACCACCGTCAACATCCCCTTCCAGGTGCAGACCGGCGCCCCCCGAGATTTCATCCCCACCACCGCCATCATCGTCCCCACCGGCACCGACACCCAGGGCGACCTCTCGACCGCCCTGAGCCGGTTCGGCATCCTGTCCACGGTCAACACCGCCGTATAGCCCCGCCCGGGCGGGCCCTTGCCCCGCGCCCGAGTTCCGGACTCCCCGGGCGTTCTGCGCCCGGGGGCGCGACCGGCCCGGGTGCCCCGATCCGCAACGGGGCCCCGTGGCCGGACGGCGGGAAGTCCACCGGCCCGAACCCGGTGAGAAAGGCGCCTGACATGGGTACCGAATCGGCCGCCGGCGACGCGCTTTCGGCGGAACCCGCCTCCTTGGTAGGCATCGACGCGTCCGAGGGCCTGCGCCTGCTGGGCGAACTGGTCGACGACGTCGTGTGGTTGGACCGCACGGCCTCGATGCCGGCGTCGTTTCGACCGGCGGTGCCGTGGCTGCGTCACGAGATGGTCTCCGCGCGCTACCCGTCGGACACCGCGCCCCCGGCCGCGCCGGCCCGACCCGGGACGCGAACCCGGCCGATGGCGGTGGCCTTCGCCCCGGAGGAGGGCGACCACGCCACCGCATGGGCGGCGGCCCACGACCGACTACTGCTGCGCGCCCCGTCCACGATCACCCACCGGGCCGCGGACAAGATCGACGCGCTGGAGGTGTTCTCCGCCGCCGGTGTTCCCGTCCCGGAGCATGTCCTCATCCCCGCCCACGCACGCAGGGCCGCCTCCGCGTACTGGCCCGGGCACTGGGCCGAGGCGGTACTCCAGCGCCGGGAGAACAACCTCATCGGCCGCGGCACCCTGCGGGTGCGCGGGCCCGACGAACTCGCCCCGCTACTACGGGCCTGGGACGGTCACGTCCTCAAGATCAGCCGCCTCGTCCCGGGTCTCCCGTTGACCGTGAGCGCCTGCGTGGGCGGCGATCGCACCGTGGTCTCCGCCGTCTCGCACCAACTCGTCGGCCTACCCGACCTGACGCCCGGCTGGGGCATGCACTGCGGCAACCAGTTGCTCGGCCCCGCCGACCTCCCCCACGGCGCATACGACACGGCCCGCCACGTCGCGCGCGCCGTGGGAGAAGTCCTGCGCGAACACGGCTACCGGGGCGTGTTCGGCCTCGACCTGATCCACGACCCGGACCGAACACAGTCCCCGGACCCGGTGTTGGCCGTGGAGATCAACCCCAGGTTCCAGGCCGTGACGTCGCTGGTCCAAGCCGCCGAACACCACGCCGGATTGTTGCCGTCCCTGGGCCTGCACATCCTGGCGTGTCTCCTGCCCGCCCTCCCCCCGGCGCACTGCCGCACGACCACGATCCCCGCCCTGAGCCAGCTCGTCCTGCACGCCCGGCGCACGGCGACCGTGGCAGCAGTACCGGAACAGGGCCGCTACCGCCTCGGGGAAACATGCATCCTCGGCCCTTTCCCGGCTTCCCCTCCGCTCACGGAACTACGGCCGGACGAAGCCCTGTGCTGGCCACAGATCCGGCCCGGGCGAGTAGGAGCCGGCGACGAACTCCTCACCCTCCAGACGAACCTGCGCCTGTGCCCCCTCACCCCCGAGCCGCCCCTGGGACCGACGGCACGAGCATGGACCCGACACCTCCGACGCATGATCCGCGACCGACCGTGACACCGCCACGGGCCGACCAACGCCGAGGACCCGCAGAGCACTTCCGGACCCCGGGCGCGGATCGGCCGGCACAGTCGGTGAAGAGTCAGCCGGCGTTCTCGGTGATCGCCCGCAGCGCCTCGACGTGCGCCTTGAAGGCACTGCGGCCGCCGGTGGTGAGCGACAACCAGGTCCGCGGACGTTTGCCGACGTACCCCTTGGTGATTTTGACGTAGCCCGCCTTCTCCAGCAGGGCGGCCTGCTTGGACAGCACCGGGTCGGTCACCTCGACCGTGTCGCGCACGTACGCGAACTCCGCCTTGTCGGCCGCCGCCAGCGTCGCCATGATCGAGAACCGAACAGGGGAATGGATGATGTCGTCCAGCGCGTGCCGGGGATGACTCATGCCCGTACCCTCCGGGACGTCACACCGGCCGCCACGAAACCGGGCAGCGCCACCAGCACCGCACCCGCCACCCACCAGGCCGGGTCATCCGGGAAGAACGCGACGCCGATCCCGAGCACGAGCCCGTACAGCGTGGCCCACGCTCCCATCATTGCGTAGTGAGTCGCCGCCATCCCCCGATGCGCAACCGGTTGCCGCGCCGCGTACACGCTCAACCCGACGATCAGGGGCACCCACACGGCCGTACTGATCATGGCGCCCAGCCGACCGCCCAGCAGGCCAAGGGTGAGCACCTGGCCGAACGCCAGCGTCCCGTAGGCCAGTTGGAAGCGGATCACCCAGCGCGACTGCCGGTCCACCGTTTCCTTGAGCCGCTCCGCCTGCGCCAGGGCCACCGAGGGGGTCAGTTCACTCATTTCCATGCATCCACCATGGCAAGTACTTATCGAATTGGCAAGCACTTGTTGCTCTGACATCTCCGGTCGGCGCCGACGGCTGCCGTGGCGCTACGCCGAGGGCACCGACTCGGCCGGCCGTGGTCGTCGAGTCACGCTTCGAACACGGCTGATTCCGACTCGCTCGCCGCCGCCGCCCGGGTGTGGCGGTCGGCCAGTTCGCGGCTCATCGCCCGGACGGTGGGCAGTGTGTAGAAGTTGCCCGGTTCGAGCTCGGTGCCCAGGACGCGCTTGGCCCGGGCGCAGATGGTCATCGCGGACAACGAGTGTCCGCCGGCTTCGAAGAAGTCGTCGTCGGGGGTGAGTTCGTCGGTTTTGAGGACCTCCTGCCAGATCGCCAGGAGGGACGCTCGGAGTTCCGGTTCAGGCATCTGCGGTGTGGCCATGGATGGCAGTCCTCGGGTCCAGTAGGGTCCGGTCGATTTTTCCGTTGTGGTTGCGCGGCAGTCCGGCGACGACTACCACGCGGGGGATCATGTATTCGGGCAGTCGCTCGCGCAGCCAGGTGGTGATCGCGGGCGCGGCGGCGTCGGGTCCCCGGTCGGGGTGCACGCTCACGTGGGCGTCGAGACCGACACAGGCGCCGTCGCTCCTGCGGGGCGCGACGACGGCGTCCCGGACGAAGGGGTGGCCCCGGAGGACGTGTTGTACCTCGTCGCATTCGATCCGGTGGCCCCTGATCTTGACCTGGGAGTCCAGCCGGCCGATGCACTCGAGGGTGCCGTCGGCCCGCCGTCGCCCCAGATCGCCCGTGCGATACACACGGCCGCCCGGCTCGCCGGTCGGGTCGGGCACGAACGCGGCGGCGGTGAGGTCGGGCCGATCGAGATAGCCGCGGGCCAAGCCGTCGCCCACGACGCACAGTTCGCCGACCTCGCCGTCCGGCACGGGGGCCGACCCCGAGTCCAGGATCCGCACCTCGGCGTGTGGCAGCGGGGTGCCGATGGGGACGAGTCCGCCGGTCGAGGGTGGAGCGGGAAGTCGGTCGAAGGTGCTGAAGGTGGTGGCCTCGGTGGGACCGTAGGCGTTGACGACGTCGAGGTGCGGATGGCGGCGCATCAGCGCGGCGATGTGGGCGGCGGACGCCTGTTCCCCGCCGACGATGATCTGCCGGGCGCCCGCGAGCACCTCGGGTTCCTCGTCGACGACGGCGTTGAACAGGGTGGTGGTGAGGAAGACGAGGTCGGCGCCGTCGGTGTCCCCCAGTCCCTCCCGCAGGTTCCGGAAGGTCAGTTCGAGGCCGGGGACGACCCGGCAGGAGCCCCCGTTGACCAGTGTCGTCCAGATCTCGAACGTGGACGCGTCGAAGGCGTTCGGGGCGATCACCAGACAGCGCGGGGGTCGGGTCCAGCCCAGCGCGGGCCCGCAGGAGGCGGCCAGGGCTCGCACGCCGCGTCGGGTGACGACGACGCCCTTGGGCGAGCCGGTGGATCCGGAGGTGTAGAACACGCACAGCGCCGCCTCGGGCGGGACCGACGACGAACCCGTGAACGGGTGTTCGTGGGTTCCGGTCGGGATGTCCAGATCCTGGACCCGGCACAGTTCGGGGCCCATGTGGGCGCCGGTGTCGAAGCGTTCGTCGTGCAGGAGCAGTCGTACGCGTGCCTGCCGCAGGAGCAACCGGATGCGGGCGGGCGGCCAGCGCGGGTCCAGGGGCACGCAGACCCAACCGGCCTTCGCCGCGCCCAGGACGGCGCCGATGTAGTGGTGTCCGCGTCCCATGGCCAGGGCCACGCGCGGCTCGGCGCTCTCGGGCCTGCGCCGTGCCAGGGCGTGGGCGACGGCGTCGGAGCGGGCGTCGAGTTGGGCGTAGGTCAGGCGCACGGAGCCGTCGGTGACCGCGAGGCGGTCCGGGGCGCGCCGCACGTGGTCCGTGAAGGCTTCGACGATGTCCCGTTGCGGGGCACCCGGGCCGGGTCGGTGATCCGTGCTGACGCGACCGTGATCCACTGCGGTTCCTGTTCGTTGTGGTGCGGATCGGCCACGGCACGCCACCGCACCGCAAGACCGTGGGAGTTCACGCGGGTGGGACGGCGCCGGGAGGGCCGGCGAACACGGCGACGAAGTCGGCGACTCGTCGCCGTGCCGGCCCGGTGACGTGCATCCGGGCGGCGTTGCGGAGCACGGCCTCGAACACCGGGCGCGACTCGGCGCGGGCCGGCGCCGGGTGGCGTGTTCGGGCACGAGGCACGGCTCGGAATCCTGTTCGGGTCAACGAATCGGGTCAACGAATCGGGTCAGCGGAGCGGGTCAACGGAGCGGATCCGACGCGGACTTTTGGGCCAGGGCACTCTCGAGTTCCGTCAGTGCGTGCACCCACAGGTGCGGGAGCCGGTCGGCGTCGGAGAGCGCGGTATCCACGGAGAAACAGGTCTGGACTCGGCCGCTGCACGTGATCATGGCCCCGGTCAGCACATGCCCGGGGAGGTGGCCCGGGGCCAGCGCGAACGCGTCGGGAGCGCGGCCGGCGAACTCGAACGGCGTGCGCACGTGCAGGCTGGTGGCCAACAGCGGCATACAGCGCGGGTGCATGATCGTGCGCCCGAGCCAGTGCCCCAGCACGGGCAGGCTCCGGCCGAAGACCCGGCTCGCCTGGCTCACGTCGAGCAGTCGTGGGCCCGCGGTGGCCGCCTGCAATCGGCGCAGGCGTTCGACCGGATCCGCCGTCCCGCAGGGCAGCGGCACCCGGAAGGCCATCAGGTGGTTGCCCAGCGCGTCCTCGGCCTCGTCCGGGAGACGGGTGGAGACGGGCATCGCGGCGAAGAGCGGGCGGCTCCCGGCCGGGAAGGCGTCGGGGGTATGCGCGCGCAGGGCCCCGGTGAGGGCCGCGAGGTGGATCTGGTGCCACGATGCCCCGGCGGCCATCGACACCGCGCGCAACCGGCTCGTGGGCACGCACACCGAGACGATCCGCCGCTCCCCCCGCAGGCCGTCCCGGTACGGCAGGTGCTTGCCCGGCCGCAGCCACCTGCCCAACCCCGTGGTGACGAACCGCAGTTCCCGGGTTCCCGCGGCGATCGCCGGTTCCGGCCGGGGCCACACCACCGCGCGCGGCGTCCGGCGCCCGAACAGCGCCTCCAGGGCCGCCACGAGTCCCACCCCGTCGCGCGTCGTGTGATGGGTGCGAAACACCAGCGCGAAGGCGTCGTTCGCGCCGGCGCGGTCGTGCACCAGCCACACCTCCCACAGCGGCCCGGTCTCGGCGAACGGGGTGTCCACGAGTTCGGCGAGCAGCGTGTCCACCGACGGCCAGCCACCCGGGACGCGCCGCTCGTGGACGTGGGCAGACACAGCGAACGACGGGTCCGCCTCCCAGGTCGGCCGGCGATCGGGCCCGCCCGCCCGGAAGGTCAGCCCGGGCAGGAACGGCACGCGCGCGCCGACGTGTTCGCGTACCTCGGCCAACGTCGGCGCGGGCCCGGCGAAGCCGAGCACGGCGCCCATCCGCAGCAGCGGATCGACCTGCGGGCCGTGGCTCGCGAAGTAGCGGTCGACCGCGGTGAACGGGATGCCCCCTCCGTCGGCGGCTCCGCAACCGTGGTCGCCGGCGGCTTCGGACTCCGGTTCCGGGCCCGGGCGCGTGGACGACGCCGATGGGGTCCTGGGGACAGGCGCAGAATTCACGACACGTCAAACGAAGCCGGCCCGACGCCGACACGGCGGTTGCGCCAACCGAGTGCTTCGCTCTCGCCGCGGCGGTGGACCCGGCGGCCACCGCCGCACGGGTCGGCACCGACGCGGGCACCGCGGCCGGGGTGGGAAGTCGGGCCCGTGGCGGAGTGTCCGGTAAATCGGATCAGTTTATCGGGACACCGTGGTCGAGAGGTCGATTCGGATTGCTCGGGATGGGCATCGGCGGCATCGTTCGGGAATCCGGTGAGGCGACCGCGCCTGCGTCTGCCGGCTCGGCGTAACGGCGGCGGGTGCGCGTCGTGCGGGTCCAGGGGGTTCCGGGATCGGCGGTCTCGTGGAATGGTGAGTCGCATCCGCCTTGTCGATGTTCGAGTCGGCGCTTGGCATGGGTGGTTGGTGGGCTCGCGGTGTCTTGTCGGCAGGACAGGGCAGGTCGACGGGTGGGCCGGCGGTGGTCGGCCGGTGGGATCGAATCGCGCGGTGAGAGTGCTGCGTCATGTGAACGGTGGCGTGGTCCCGGGATTCGTGACAGGGTTCGGGCAAATCATCACGGGGGATGATCGCATTGCAATTGTTTACCTCGTCGGCAAGCGTTGCTGCTTTATGGAAAATCGATGGAGATATCGACCCGGCAGTGGTCGAAGCCGCGCTCGGCGTGGTGGCGGATGAATCGGGATTCGATCCTCCCGAATTCGCATTCCTTGGCGAAACGACCGGGGTCGGCGATTTCGAGGGCATGGCACGTGCCCTGGCGGAAGAGGTTTCGGCTCGACGTCGGGAACCCGGGCGCCGCGGTGCCGTACTTCGGGTCGAGGTCGGCAGGGTCACGGACTCGCGCTACTTCCTGATCGTCGCGCTGGGCGGGATTGCCCCGGAGGCTTCGGGCGCGCTCCTGGCCGTCTCGCGCCGGATCGCGGAGGTGTACACCGGGCTGACGCGAGGTACGGATCTGCCGGATGTGGGCCGGGGCGGGGCCGCCGATGGCCGGGAGGCCCGGCAAAGGGCGGCGGACGCCGAATTCTGGCGGGCCTACCTGGCGGACGCGCCCGCGCCCATGCGGTTGCCCGGAGGCCGTGGCGCCGGTGCGGAGCCCGGGGCCGACCGCGCCCCCGGTGTGGTGAGCCACCTGGCGACGGTGCCGAGGAGGACCGCGGACGACTGGGCCGAGGCGGCGCGGTCGGCGGGCCTGACGATGTCGGACCTGGTGACGGCGGCTGCCGCGGTGTTGTTTCGACGGCTGGGCAACCGGGCGGAGTTCACCGTTTCGCTGGCCGTCGGCGCGCGCGGACGGGCCGGACGCGTGGGGCACACCGCTGCTTCGAATGTGCTGCCGCTGCGCGTCGGGGTCCCCGACGCGTGCAGTTTTCGCGATGTTGCCGCTGCGATCGGCGTGGAGAAACGGTCCGTCTTTCGGCATGCGCGGCATCGGGCGTCGGACATCCGGCGCGAGTCGGGGCTCGACACGCCCGCGCACGGCCCGTTCGGCGTCGTCCTCGACGTCGTCCCCCGCGTCGACGTCCTGGATTTCGCGGGCCGCCCGGCGTACTTCGCGGGCGGCGCGCCGGGCGCAGCCGACGAACTCGTGCTCTCCACATACTTCGACGGTGGTCGGGACGGCGACCTGCGCATCCGGATCGACGCCCCCTCGGCGTGCTACGACCGCTCGGATGCAACCTCGATCGCCGACCGGCTCGTTGCGCTGATTCGTGTGGTGGTGACCGACCCGGAGCTCCGGATCGGGCAACTGGAGGCACCGCTACCGCAGACCACGATCCCCGAGCAGTTCGAGCGGCAGGTCGCCGCGGCACCGGACGCGATCGCGGTGGAGTTCGGGGCGGAGTCGTTGACCTACCGGGAGCTCGATGCCCGGGCCAACCGGCTGGCGCGGGTGCTCGTCGGCCGCGGGATCGGCCCGGAGTCCGTGGTCGCGGTGGCACTGCCGCGCTCCTTCGATCTGGTGGTCGCGGTCTTGGCGGTGTTGAAGGCCGGCGGTGCATATCTGCCGGTGGACTCCGGCTATCCGGGCGAGCGGATCTCCTTCATGGTGGCGGATTCGGGGGCCGCACTGGTGCTGGCGGACGCGACGACGGCCGCACTGCTCCCCGAGGTGTCCGCACCGGTGTTGCGGGTGGACGACCCGGAGTTCGTCGACGCGCGGGCCGAGGGTGCCGCCGGCGCGCTCGTCGACGCGGACCGGCTTGCCCCGCTGTCGAGGGCGAACACCGCGTACGTCATCTACACATCGGGCTCGACGGGGCGGCCCAAGGGGGTGGCCGTCACCCACGTCGGGGTGGCCGGCCTGGTCGCGGCGCAGACCGAGCGACTGGAGTTCACCGCCGACAGCCGGATGTTGCAGTTCGCCTCACCGAGCTTCGACGCGTCGGTGTGGGAGTTGTGCACGGCCCTGCTGTCCGGGGCGCGGTTGGTACTGGCCGCAGCCGAGTGGCTGGCCCCCGGGGGCCCCGTGGCCGAGACGATCGCCGCACACCGGGTGACGCACCTCCTCCTGCCGCCCGCGGTGCTGGCGGTGCTGCCGGTCGGGTCGTTGCCCACCGTCGAGTACCTGGTGGTCGGCGGGGACGCGACGCCGCCGGACGTGGTGGCCGCCTGGTCGGCCGACCATCGGATGATCAACGCCTACGGACCGACGGAGACCACCGTCATCGCCACCATGAGCACTCCCCTGAACGGCGACGGCCAAGTCCCGCCCATCGGGCGGCCCATCACCAACACCCGCGTGTACGTGCTCGACGACGCATTGCGTCCGGTGCCGCCCGGCGTGCCGGGCGAGTTGTACGTGGCGGGCACGTCCCTCGCGCGCGGCTACCTGGGTCGGCCGGGCCTGACCGCACAGCGGTTCGTGGCCTGCCCGTTCGGTGCGCCGGGCGAGCGCATGTACCGCACCGGGGACCTGGCGGAGCGGACGCCGGACGGCGAGCTGGTCTTCCGGGGCCGGGCCGACGACCAGGTGAAGGTCCGCGGGTTCCGGCTGGAACCGGCCGAGATCGAAGCCGCGTTGACGGCGCATCCGGGAGTCGCCCAGGCGGTGGTGGCCGCCCGGGTGGGCCGTGGTGCGGGCGACGGCAAGCAGTTGGTGGCATACGTGGTGCCGACCCGGACGGACGACGCGGACGAGGCCGGCATCGCCCTCGACTCCGGGTTCGACGCGGCGGAGCTGCGCGCCTTCGTGGCCGAGCGCCTGCCGGAGTTCATGGTGCCGGCGGCGTTCGTGGTGCTGGACCGACTGCCGCTGACGCCGAACGGGAAGCTGGACAAGGCCGCGCTGCCCGAGCCGGAGCTCAGGACCGCGGCCTACCGGGCGCCGCAGTCGCCGGACGAAAACGTGCTGGCCCGGGTGTTCGCCGAGGTCCTCGGCCTGGCGCGGGTCGGGATCGACGACGACTTCCTCGCCCTCGGCGGGGACAGCATCGGGTCCATCCAGGTGGCCGCGCGCGCCCGGGCGCAGGGCGTGCCGGTCGGCGCCCGGGAGGTCTTCGAGTGCCGGACGGTGGCGGCGCTGGCCGAGGCGGTCGCCGCGCCTGCCGAGGCCGGTGCGGGACCCGAGCCGGCGAACCTCGACGGTGGTGGGCTCGGCCGGCTGCCGCTGCTGCCGGTGGCCCGGTGGATCCGCGAACTGGGGCCGGGGTTCGAGCGGTTCCTGCAGGCGATGGTGCTCGACCTGCCCGCCGGGATCGACCGGGACGGGCTCGCGGCCACGATCGCAGCGGTGCTGGACCGGCATGATCTGCTGCGCTGTCGGCTGGTGTCCGAGGACGGCGGCGCTCTCCTGGTCGAGCCGCCCGGGGCGGTGGCCGCGGCCGGGTTGCTCCGGCGGGTGGACTGCGCCGGACGGTGGGACGACGCGTCCTGGCGGGAACTGCTGCGGGAGGAACTGGAGTCGGCCGCACAGCGGCTGGATCCGGCGGCCGGGGTGGTGGCGCAGTTCGTATGGTTCGCCCCGGCGGCCCCAGCCGCGGGCCGGTTGCTGGTGGTACTGCACCACCTGGTGGTCGACGGGGTGTCGTGGCGGGTGTTGATGCCGGACCTGGCGGCGGCGTGGCAGCAGGTGCGCGCCGGGCGGGCCGCGGAACTGCCGCCGGTGGGCACCTCGATGCGGCAGTGGGCACACGCATTGGAGGTGGCGGCGGCGCGGCCGGCGCGGGTGGCGGAGCTGGAGCTGTGGCGGTCGATCGTCGACGGACCGGATCCGCTGCTGGGTACCCGGCGGCTCGACCCCGCCGTCGATGTGGTCGCCACGCTGGCCGAGGTACGGGTCGAACTGCCGGTGCCGGTGACCGAGGCGCTGCTGACCACGCTGCCCGCGGCATTTCGCGGCGGCGTCAACGACGCTCTGCTGGCCGGTCTCGCCCTGGCGGTGGTGGAGTGGCGTCGACGGCGCGGGGTCGAGGAGACCTCGGTGCTGATCCGGCTGGAGGGGCACGGCCGGGAGACCGGCGTGGTACCGGGCGCGGAACTGTCGCGCACGGTGGGCTGGTTCACCAGCGTCTTCCCGGTGCGCCCGGATCTGGCCGGGGTGGAGCTGCGGGAGGCGTTCGCCGGCGGCCCGGCCGCGGGGCGGGCGATCAAGGCGGTCAAGGAGTGCCTGCGGGCGATCCCCGACGCGGGGATCGGCTACGGGTTGTTGCGATACCTCAACCCGGCGACCGCGGCGGTGTTGCGCGGGCATGGGCTCGGCCAGGTGGGGTTCAACTATCTGGGCCGGTTCTCCGCCACCGCGGACATGCCGGCGGAACTGCGCGGACTGGGCTTCGCCCGGGCCCCGGAGTCGGCCGAGTTCGCCGAACTGGACGCCGCCCAGGACGCGCGCATGCCGGCGCTGTCCGAGCTGGACATCAACGCGTCCGTCACGGACACCGCGGCGGGCCCCCGGCTCGGGGCTCTGTTCACCGCCCCCACCGGGGTGCTCGACCCGGCCGAGGTGCGCGAGTTCGCCGAGCTGTGGTGCGCCGCGCTGGCGGGTCTCGCCCGGCACGCCGCCCGGCCGGGGGCCGGCGGGCTGACGCCGTCGGACGTGCCGCTGGTGGCGGTGGGCCAGGGTGAGCTCGAGGAGTGGGAGGGCCGCTACCCGGGTCTCGCGGACGTGTGGCCGGTGACCGCGTTGCAGTCGGGGCTGCTGATCCAATCCATGCGGAACGACTCCTCGTTCGATGCCTATCAGGTGCAGTACGCGCTGCATCTGTCCGGCCCGGTGGACCCCTCCCGGCTGCGCGCGGCGGGGCAGGCGCTGCTGGACCGGCATCCCGCCCTGCGGGCCGCGTTCCGGCCCGGGGCCGGCGGCGACCTGGTGCAGCTGGTCGTCGACGGCGTGCGGCTGCCCTGGCGGGAGGTCGACCTGGGCGGCGTGCCCGAGGCCGAGCGGCAAGCCGCGTTCGAGCGTTTCCTGGCCGAGGACCTGCGCGCCCACTTCGATCCCGCCGCGCCGCCGATGGTGCGGCTGTCCCTGGTGGAGATGGCACCGGAGCGGTACGAACTCGTACTGACCGCACATCATGTGCTGTTCGACGGCTGGTCGCTGCCGCTGCTCATGCGGGACCTGCTGCGCCTGTACGGCTCCCGCGGCGATGCCGCCGTGCTGCCTCGGGCGCGCGGATACCGGGACTTCCTGGGGTGGCTGGCCCGGCAGGACCGGACCGAGTCGGCCCGGGCCTGGCAGCGCGAGCTCGACGGCTTCGACGAACCGACGTTGTTGGCCGCCGGCCGCTCGCCGGGGGCGGGCGGCTCGGGGATCGGGCAGGTCGACGTGCCGCTGCCCGCCGCTGCCGCCCGGGCGCTGTCCCGGCGCGCGGCCGAGCTCGGCGTCACGCTCAACACCGTCGTCCAGGGGGCCTGGGCGGTGCTGCTCGGCCGGCTGACCGGCCGTCGGGACGTGGCCTTCGGCGCCACCGTGTCCGGCCGGCCGGCGGCGCTGGCCGGAGTGGACGCCATGGTCGGCATGTTCCTCGACACCGTCCCCGTGCGGGTGCGGTGCACCCCCGGGGCGACCCTCGCCGAGTTGCTGACCGACCTGCAGGATCGGCAGGCCGCGCTGCTGGACCACCACCACTACGGGCTGCCGGACATCCACCGACTGACCGGCCACAACGTCCTGTTCGACACCTACCTCGCCTTCGAGTCCTTCCCGGTGGACCGGGCCGCGATCACCGAGGCGAGCGCGGCGGCCGGGATCACCTTCACCGGCATCCGCCCCTACACCACCTCGCACTACGCGCTGACCGTCCTGGCGCTGGCCGACTCCGACCGGCTGCGACCGACCGTGCAGTACCGGCGGGACACGTTCGACCACGACACGGCGGCGGACGTCGCGGTGCGCTTCGGCCGGGTGTTGCGGCAGGTGGCGGCCGACCCCGGTCGGCACGTGGGCGCGGTCGAGGTGCTCGATCCGGCCGAACGCGAACGCCTGTTGCGCGAGTCCGGCGGCCGTGCGGAACCCGCGCCGGAGGCGACGATCCCCGCGCTGTTCGAGGCGCAGGCGGCACGGACGCCGGACCGCGTCGCCGTGGTGTGCGGTGCCGCGTCGCTGACCTATCGGGAACTGAACGCGCGGGCGAACCGGCTGGCGGCCGAGCTGATTCGGCGCGGGGTCGGACCCGAGACGGTGGTGGCCGTGGCCGTGCCGCGCTCGGCCGGCCTCGTGGTCGCGCTCCTGGCGGTGCTCAAGGCGGGCGGCTGCTATCTGCCGGTCGATCCCGAATACCCGAGTCGGCGCCTGGAGTTCGTGCTCGACGACGCCACTCCGAGGTTGCTTCTCACCGACGCCGAGACCTCGGCCAAGCTGCCGGAGTCCGGGGTGGTTCGGCTGCGTATCGACGAGTTCGCCGCCGGCGCGGACGATCGGGACGCCGATCCCCGGGACGCGGATCGGATCCGGCCGCTGCGGCCGGAACAGGCGGCCTATCTGATGTACACCTCCGGGTCCACCGGGACACCGAAGGGCGTGCTCATCACCCACCACAACGTCACCGCCTGCCTGTCGGCCCTGTTCTCGTGCCTGGGCGTGCCGCCGGCGGCCCGGGTGTTGGCGGGCACGTCGGTGAGCTTCGACGTGTCGGTGTTCGAGATGTTCGGCACGCTGTGCGCCGGCGGCACCACCGAGGTCGTCCGGGACGTGCTGGTCCTGGGCGAGCGGGACGAGTGGGCCGGTCAGGTGATCAGCACGGTGCCGTCCGCGTTCGCCGAGTTGTTGGACCAGGTGCCCGGCAAGACCCGGGCCGACACGGTCGTGTTCGCCGGGGAGGCGCTGCCCGCGTCGCTGGTGGCGCGGGTGCGCGCGGCGATTCCGGGCGTGCGGGTGGTCAACGCCTACGGGCAGAGCGAGACCTTCTACGCCACGGCGTTCACCCTGCCGGGCACGGACGAGTGGACGGCCGGCGGCAGCGCACCGATCGGCACGCCGCTCGGGAGCGCGCGGGTATACGTCCTGGACGCCGGTCTCGCGCCGGTGCCGCCCGGGGTGACCGGCGAACTGTACGTGGCGGGCCCGAACGTGGGCCGCGGCTATCACGGGCGCGTCGCAGCGACCGCGGAGCGGTTCGTCGCCTGCCCGTTCGGCCCGCCCGGGACCCGGATGTATCGCACCGGGGACCTGGCCCGGCGGGCCGCGACGGGTGAACTCGAGTACGCCGGTCGGGCCGATCAACAGGTCAAGGTCCGCGGGGTGCGGGTCGAGCCGGGCGAGGTCGAAGCCGCGTTGACCGCTCACCCCGGGGTGGCCCGGGCCGTGGTGGTCGCCCGGACGACCCCGGGCGAGCACGGTGTTGCCCGGCTGGTGGCGTACGTCGTGCCGACCGAGAGCGGCCCGCCGGGGCTCGCCGAGCTGCGTGGCTTCGTCGCGGATCGGTTGCCGGGCAACCTGGTGCCGGCGGGCTTCGTGGTGCTGGACCGGCTGCCGCTGCTGCCGAACGGCAAGCTGAACCGGGCGGCGCTGCCCGAGCCGGAGTTCGGCGGCGGGGCCTACCGCGCCCCGCGGACCGCCCGGGAAGAAGCCCTGTGCGCGTTGTACGCCGAGGTGTTGGAGCTGCCACGGGTGGGGATCGACGACGACTTCTTCGCCCTCGGCGGGGATTCGCTGCTGGCCATGCGCGTGGCCGGCCGCGCTCGCAAGTTGCTCGAGGTGGATGTCCCGGTCGGCCTCGTCTTCGAATGCCGAAGCATCGCGGAACTGTCGGACGCAGTGCAGCACCGGGCCACGTCCCGAAGGCCCCGCGTGCGCAAGATGGATAGGAGTGGATTCTGATGATTCCGTTGTCCTTCGCGCAGCGGCGGTTGTGGTTCATCGACCGCTTCGAGGGCCCGTCGGCGACGTACAACCTGCCGTTCGTGCTGCGCGTGCGCGGCGACCTGGACCCGGCGGCACTGCGGGCCGCGGTGCGCGACGTGGTGGCCCGGCACGAGAGCCTGCGCACGCTGATCGTCGAGAACGCGGAAGGGGTGCCGGGTCAGCAGGTGTTGCCGATGGCCGAGGTGCCGCTCGACGTGCCGCTCGTCGAGGTGGCGCCGGACGCCCTCGACGGCGTGGTGGCAGAGGCGACACGGCACGTCTTCGACCTGGCGACGGAGATCCCGGTGCGGGCCACGCTGATTCGCTCCGGCGCGGCGGAGCACGCGCTGGTGTTGCTGATCCACCACATCGCGGCGGACGGCGAGTCGATGATGCCGCTCGCACGTGATCTGTCCGTCGCGTATGCGGCCCGGGCCCGGGGAGCGACGCCGCAGTGGCCGGAGTTGCCGGTCCAGTACGTCGACTACACGCTGTGGCAGCGCGAGTTGCTGGGCGAGGAGACCGAGCCCGGCAGCGTGCTGGCGGAACAGGTGGCGTATTGGCGCGGCGAGTTGGCGGGAGTGCCGCAGCCGTTGCAGTTGCCGACCGACCACCCGCGCCCGCCGGCCGCCTCCCACCGCGGTGACATGCTGGACTTCCCGATCGAGCCGGAGTTGTCGGCCGCGGTCGAGGAGTTGGCCCACACACACGGCGCGACGGTGCCGATGGTATTGCAGTCGGCGCTCGCGGTGCTGCTCCATCGGCTCGGTGGCGGCGACGACATCCCGCTGGGGGCGTCGATCGCGGGCCGTACCGAGGAGGAGTTCACCGACCTGGTCGGGTTCTTCGTCAACACCTGGGTGTTGCGGGCGGACCTGTCCGGGAACCCCACGTTCGAGCAGGTGCTCGGCCGGGTGCGGACCAAGGCGGTGGCCGCCTACGACAACCAGGACGCGCCGTTCGAGCGACTCGTGGAGTCGCTCAACCCCGAGCGGTCCACCGCGTACCACCCGCTGTTCCAGGTGATGCTCACCTGGCAGGGCGAGGCCGCGGTCGACCTCGACCTGCCCGGGTTGCCGGCCACGATCGAGGCCCTGCCGACCCCGACGGCGAAGTTCGACCTCGAGTTCAACTTCGCCTCCGACACCGTCGGTCGCGGGATGCGGTGCACGCTCGAGTACGCGACCGACCTGTTCACGCGAAGCACGATCGAGGGCCTGGCGGCACGTTTCGTCCGGGTGTTGCGGCTGCTTGTGGCCGAGCCGGCGGCTCGGGTGGGTCTGGTCGAGGTGCTGGAGCCGGCCGAACGCGAGGCGGCACTACGGGAGTTCAATGACACGGCGGTGCCGGTGCCGGAGGTGACGGTGCCGGCGCTGGTGGAGCGGCAGGCCGCGCGAACGCCCGACGCGCTCGCGGTGGTGTGCGGCGACGCGTCGTTGACGTACCGGCAGTTGAACGCGCGGGCGAACCGACTGGCCCGGGCGCTGGTCGGGCGCGGGGTCGGCCACGGAGTCGGTGGTGGCGCTGGCGCTGCCGCGCTCCGCCGACCTGGTGGTCGCGCTGCTGGGCGTGTTGAAGGCGGGTGGGACGTATCTCCCGGTCGACCCGCGCTATCCGAGCGCGCGGCTGGCCCACATCCTGGCCGAGGCCGGCCCCGAACTGGCCCTCACCGATGCGGCGACCTCGGGCGTGCTGCCCGGCGGCGACCTGCCGTTGCTCTGCCTCGACGACGTCGACCTCGACCCGGTCGACGGAGGCGACGGGAACGGCGGGAACGGCGACCTGGGCGACCCGAACCGGCTCGGCCCGCTGCGGCCGGACCATGCGGCGTACGTGATGTACACCTCCGGCTCCACCGGGACGCCGAAGGGCGCGGTGATCACCCACCGGAACGTAGTGAACGGCGTGCTGGGCCTGGCCACGTCCGTGGGTATCGGTGCGGGGTCCCGGATGCTGGCCGGTACCTCGGTCAACTTCGACGTGTCGGTCTTCGAGACCTTCACCACCCTGTGCACCGGCGGAACCGTCGAAGTGGTGCGTGACGTACTGGCCTTGGCCGAGCAGGGCGGCTGGAGCGGCGGTGTGATCAGTACGGTGCCGTCGGTCTTCGCCGAGTTGTTGGATCAGGTGGCCGGGAAGGTCGCGGTCGATGCGGTGGTCTTCGCCGGGGAGGCGCTGCCGGCCTCGTTGGTGGCCCGGGTGCGTGAGGCGATCCCGGGCGTGCGGGTGGTCAACTCGTACGGCCAGAGCGAGACCTTCTACGCCACCACCTTCGCGCTCCCGGGTACGGACGAGTGGACCGGCACCGGCAGTACACCGATCGGCACGCCGCTCGGGAACGTCCGCGCGTATGTGCTGGGCGCCGGGCTCCGGCCCGTGCCGCCGGGGGTGACCGGCGAGCTGTACGTGGCCGGCGCCACCGTCGGGCGCGGCTATCGCGGGCGGGCCGGGCTGACCGCGGAGCGGTTCGTGGCCTGCCCGTTCGGCGCGCCGGGCGAACGCATGTACCGCACCGGTGACCTGGCCCGGCGGCGCGCGGACGGGCGCCTTGAGTACGCCGGCCGGGCCGACGAGCAGGTCAAGGTGCGCGGGTTCCGGATCGAGCCGGGCGAGGTCGAGGCCGCGCTGACCGCCCACCCCGGTGTGGCGCAGGCGGTGGTGACCGTGCACGAGGGCGGCCCGGCCGGCGGGGCCCGACGGCTGGTGGGCTACGTCGTTCCGGTCGGCGCGGAGGAGGGCGGCTTCGGCACCGTCGACAGCCTGGGCGATCTCGACATCGACCTGACTGCCGGGGTTTCGGTGCGGGAGTTGCGTCGGTTCGTGGCGGGTCGGTTGCCGGAGTTCATGGTGCCGGCGGTGTTCGTGGTGGTGGATCGGTTGCCGTTGGCGCCGAACGGCAAGTTGGATCGTGCGGCGTTGCCGGAGCCGGTGTTCGAGGGTTCGACCTATCGCGCGCCGCAGACCGCGGCCGAGGAGGTGTTGGCCCGGGTGTACGCGGAGGTGCTGGGTCTGGAACGGGTCGGCGTCGACGACGACTTCTTCGCGGTCGGCGGGGACAGCATCCGTTCCATCCAGGTCGTCTCGCGCGCCCGCGCGCACGGCGTAGAGGTCAGTCCACGGCAGATCTTCGAATGCCGCACCGTCGCCGAACTGGCCACGGTGGCGGGCAGTCGAGACACCGCGGACGGGACGCTGCCGGAACTGGAGGGCGGCGGCGTCGGCCGGATGCCGCTGCCGCCGATCGCGGCATACCTGATGGAACTCGGCGGCGGCCACAGGAGGTTCTCGCTCGCGGCCATGCTGGAGTTGCCGGCGGACCTCGACCGGGCCGGGCTGCTCGCCACGCTGACCGCGGTCGTGGACCACCACGACGTGCTCCGCTCCACGCTGCTGCCCGGGGCCGACGGCATGCGGATCGACCCCGCCGGTGCGGTCGAGGTGGCGGGGCTGCTGCGTCGGGTGGCGTGCGACGGCCACTGGGCCGGCGAGGCGTGGGAACCCCTGGCCGCCGCCGAGCTGGATGCGGCGGCGGGTCGGCTGGATCCGGTGGCCGGGGTGATGGCGCAGTTCGTGTGGTTCGACGCCGAGCGGGGTCCGGGTCGGCTGCTGATCGTGCTGCATCACCTGGTCGTAGACGGTGTGTCGTGGCGGATCCTGTTGCCCGATCTGGCCGCCGCCTGGCAGCAGGTACGGGCCGGGCGGACGCCGCAGCTGCCACCGGTGGCGACCTCGGCGCGGCGCTGGACCCACGCACTCGTCGACGCGGCGGCCAGTCCCCAGCGCGCGGCGGAACTGCCCTTCTGGCGGGCGATGTTGGCGGGCCCGGACCCGCTCCTCGGGGCCCGGGCGCTGGACCCCGCGCGCGACGTGATGGCCGACCTCGACAGCGTGCGGGTACGGCTGTCCGCGCAGGTGACCGAGGCGCTGGTGACCACGCTGCCCACGGCGTTCCACGGCGGCGTCAACGACGGTCTGCTGGCCGGCCTGGCACTGGCGGTGGCGCATCGGCGCCGGGCGCAGGGCTCGGACGAGTCGTCCGTGCTGATCCGGCTGGAAGGCCACGGCCGGGAGGAAGGTGTGGTGCCGGGGGCGGACTTGTCGCGCACGGTCGGCTGGTTCACCAGCATGTTCCCGGTCCGGCTCGACGTGGCGGGTGTCGATCTCGACGAGGCGTTCGCCGGTGGACCGGCCGCCGGTCGAGTGGTCAAGGCGGTCAAGGAGCAGCTGCTCGCCGTCCCGGACCGGGGCGTCGGCTACGGCCTGCTGCGCCACCTCAACCCCGAGACCGGCGCGGTGTTGCGCGAACTCCCGGCCGGACAGCTCGCGTTCAACTACCTCGGCCGATTCTCCGCCGCCGACATGCCCGAAAACCTGCGCGGGCTCGGCTTCACCCAGGTCGCGGACGCCGACGAGCCGGCCGCGGCGCCGGACGCCGACCTGCCGGCCCTGGCCGCGCTACAGGTCAACTCGATGGTGGTGGACACCGAGGAGGGCGCGCGACTGGACGCCGTGCTCGACTTCCCCACGGGGATCTTCTCCCACGGCGAGGTGCAGGAGCTGGCCGACCTGTGGTGTGCCGCGCTCGAAGGGCTCGCGCGGCACGTCGCCGAGCCGGGCGCGGGCGGGCTGACCCCGTCGGACCTGCCGCTGGTACGGGTGAACCAGCACGACATCGACACCTGGGAGGAGCACTATCCGGGTCTCGCGGACGTCTGGCCGCTCACCGCCGTGCAGTCCGGGCTGCTGTTCCACACCATGCTGGCCGACGCCACCTTCGACGCGTATCAGATGCAGCTGGTGTTCCACCTGTCCGGATCCGTGGATCCGGGGCGGATGCGCGCGGCCGGGCAGGCGCTGCTCGACCGATACCCCAACCTGCGCACCGCGTTCGTCCCCGACGGCGCCGGCGACCTGATGCAGATCGTCCCGGCACACGCCGAACTGCCATGGCGGCACCACGACCTCACCGGCCTCGACACCGAGGAGCGCAACACGACGTACGAGCGGCTGCTGGCCGAGGACCACGCCGCCCACTTCGATCCGGCCGCACCGCCGCTGCTCCGGATGACCCTGGTCACCCTGGGGCGGGATCGGGCCGAGCTGGTGTTCACCGCGAACCACGTGCTCTTCGACGGCTGGTCGGTGCCGCTGCTGATGCAGGACCTGCTGCGCCTCTACGGGTCCCGTGGCGACGGTTCGGCGCTGCCCCGGGTGCGCGGATACCGGGACTTCCTGGTGTGGCTGTCCCGGCAACACCGCGAGGAGTCGGCCCGCGCCTGGGCCCGCGAGCTCGACGGCGTGCAGGAGCCCACCCTGCTCGCCCCCGGTGCGGCGGCGTCCGAGGCGGCCCCGGCCGGGATCGGGCAGTTCGACGTCCCGCTGCCGGCCGAGGTGGGGCGCGAACTGCCGCGGCGCGCCGCGGAGTTGGGCGTGACGCTGAATACGCTGATGCAGGGGGCCTGGGCGATCCTGCTCGCCGGGCTGACCGGCAGCGGGGACGTGGTCTTCGGTGCGACGGTCTCCGGCCGCCCGCCCGAGGTCGCGGGCGTGGACGAGATGGTCGGGCTGTTCATCAACACCCTGCCGGTACGGGTGCGGTGTGCGCCCGGGGACTCCCTGGCCGCGCTGCTGACCGACCTGCAGGCGCGGCAGGGCGCGCTGCTGGACCACCACCACTACCCGCTGACCGAGATCCACCAGGCCACGGGGCTGAACGTGCTGTTCGACACCCTCGTCGGCTTCGAGTCCTACCCCATCGACCGGGCGGGCCTCACCGAGGCCAATGCCGGCAGCGGGATGGCGATCACCGGGATCAGTCCGTTGAGCGGCACCCACTATCCGCTCGCCGTGACGGCCACCGCCGACCCATACCTGCGGGTGGCCCTGCAGTACCAGCGGCACGTCTTCGACCCGGACGCGGTCGGGAGTATCGCGGTCCGGTTCGCACGGGTGTTGCAACAGCTCGCGGCGGATCCGGACGTACCGGTGTGCGCGGTGGACCTGTTGGAGCCGGCCGAACGCGACCGGCTGCTGCGTGGATTCAACGAGACCGCGGCGCAGGTACCGCAGGGCACCGTGCCGGAGCTGTTCGAGGCACGGGTCGCGCAGTCGCCGGACGCCACGGCGGTGGTCTTCGAGGAGACATCGCTGACCTACCGCGAACTGGACGAGCGGGCGAACGCACTCGCGCACGTCCTGGCCGCGCGCGGCGTGGGGCCCGAGTCGGTGGTGGCGGTGGCGGTGTCCCGGTCGCCCGAACTCGTGGTCGCGGTATTGGCCGTGTTGAAGTCGGGTGGGGCGTATCTGCCGATCGATGCGGCGTATCCGGACGAGCGGATCACGTTCATGATGGCCGACTCCGGCGCTCGCCTGTTGCTGGTGGACGCGGCGACTGCCGGGGAGTTGCCCGAACTGCCGGTTCCGATGTTGCACGTGGACAGCCCGGAGGCCGCCGGGGCGGTGGCCGACGGGGTGCGGTCGTGTCCGGCTGTGCAGGCCAATACGGCGTACGTGATCTACACGTCGGGCTCGACGGGTCGGCCCAAGGGAGTGGCGGTCACCCACACGGGCGTCGCGAGCCTGGTCGCCACCCAGGTCGAGCGACTGGGGGTCACCCCGGAGAGTCGGGTGTTGCAGTTCGCCTCGCCGAGCTTCGACGCATCGGTGTGGGAGATGTGCATGGCGCTGCTGTCCGGGGCGACCCTCGTGCTGGCCGGCAAGGACGCGCTTGCCCCGGGAGCTCCGTTGGCCGGGACGGTCGACGCGCAGCGGGTGACCCATGCGACCCTGCCGCCCGCGGTGCTCCCCACCCTGCCGGACGGCTCCCTGTCGAGCGTCGAGTCGCTGGTGGTGGCGGGTGACGCGACCTCGCCGGAGCTGGTGGCCGTGTGGTCGGTGGGTCGTCGGATGATCAATGCGTACGGGCCGACGGAGACCACGGTCTGTGCGACGACGAGTGCGCCGTTGACGGGTGGCGGCGAGGTGCCGCCGATCGGCCGGCCGATCACCAACACGCGGGTCTTTGTGCTGGACGACGCGCTGCGTCCGGTGCCGCCCGGGGTGGCAGGCGAGTTGTACGTGGCGGGCGCGTCGCTCGCGCGCGGCTACCTGGGCCGGTCGGGATTGACCGCACAGCGGTTCGTGGCCTGCCCGTTCGGCGCGCCGGGCGAGCGCATGTACCGCACCGGCGATGTGGCGGCCTGGACGGCGGACGGCGAGCTGGTCTTCCGGGGCCGGGCCGACGACCAGGTCAAGATCCGCGGCTACCGCATCGAACCAGGCGAGGTGGAGGCGGCGTTGACGACCCACCCCGGGGTGGCGCAGGCCGTCGTGGTGTGGGACGACCGGCCCGGCGACCGGCGCCTGGTCGGGTACGTCGTACCGGCCGTGACCGGTTCCGACGCCGCCGCGGTGGAGCAGGTCGACGAGTGGCAGCAGGTCTACGAGCAGGTGTACGCGGCCACCGAACCGGCGGCCTGGGGCGAGGACTTCCGGGGCTGGAACTCCAGCTACACCGGTGCGCCGATCCCCCTTGCGGAGATGTCGGCGTGGCGGGACGCGGCGGTGGCGCAGGTGACCGACGGGTCGCCGCGACGGGTGCTGGAGCTCGGCGTCGGATCCGGGCTGCTGCTCTCCCGAATCGTCCCGGAGGTGGCGGAGTACTGGGGCACGGACATCTCGCCCGCGGCGATCGACCGGCTGCGGGCCCAGGCGGATCAGGCCGGCTGGGGCGACCGCGTGCGGCTGCACTGCCGGCCTGCGGACGACACGTCGGGGCTGCCCCGCGGCTGGTTCGACGTCGTCGTGCTCAACTCCGTCGTCCAGTACTTCCCGGACGACGACTACCTGGACCGGGTGCTGACCCGGGCGATGGAACTGCTCGCTCCCGGCGGGCGGCTCGTCGTGGGAGACGTCCGGCACGCGGCGTCGCTGCGGGTGCTGCAGGCCGCCGCGCAACGTACCCGGCATCCGGCCGCGACCGCATCCACCGTGCGTGCCGCAGTGGAGCAGGCCGTGCTGCTGGAGAAGGAACTCGTGCTCGACCCGGAGTGGTTCGCCCGCTGGGCGGCGGAGCACGGCGCCGGGGTCGACATCCGGCTGAAGCCCGGCCGGGCGCACAACGAGCTGACCCGCCACCGCTACGAGGTGACGCTGCATCGCACGCCGGCGGACGCGGAGCCGCTGGACGGACTTTCGGTCCTCGCCTGGGGCCGCGACGTCGCCGATCTCGGCGGCCTGGCGGAGCTGTGCCGGCGGCGGGGCGCGGCGCCGCTGCGCGTCGCGGGCATCCCGAACGCCCGGCTCGTCGGCGAGGTCGCGCTCGCCGCGGCGGCCTCGGTCGTCGCCCCGCCCGCGACGCGGGGCCCGGCGGTCGATCCGCAGGAACTGCGCGACTGGGCCGACGCGCGGGGCTGGGGTGTGCTGCAGACCTGGTCGGCCGAGGCGGTCGAGTGCTTCGATGCGGTCGTCTTCCCCGAAGGCGAGCCCGTCGGCCGGGTGTTCACCGGCGGGTACCTGCCCTCGGGGCGAGCCGACCGGGCGCTGGTGAACGATCCGGCGGGAGCCCGCGAGGTGGGAACGCTGGTCGCCGCATTGCGCGGGTACGTACAGGAGCGGCTGCCGGAGTACCTGGTGCCGTCGGCCGTGGTGGCCATCGGCGAGATCCCGCTGACGCCGAACGGCAAGCTGGACCGGCGGGCGCTGCCGGCCCCCGACTATGTCGGTGTGTCGACGGCCCGGGCCCCGCGAACGCCTCGGGAGGAAGCCCTGTGCGGCCTGTTCGCCGAGGTGCTCGGCCTGGACCGGGTCGGCGTCGACGACGACTTCTTCGCGATCGGCGGGCATTCGCTCCTCGCCACCCGGCTGATCAGCCGCATCCGGACCGTACTCGGCGTCGACATCCCCATCCGGGCGGTGTTCGACGCACCCACCGTCGCGACACTGGTCGAGCGGCTGCCGACCGGGCCGGGCACCCGGCCCGAGCTGCGCCGGACCCAAGAGCGCCGGGACCGGGCGCCGTTGTCCTTCGCGCAGCGGCGATTGTGGTTCATCGACCGCTTCGAGGGCCCGTCCGCGACGTACAACACCCCGTTCGTCCTGCGCACCCGTGGCGCGCTGGACGTGGCGGCGTTGGCGAGTGCGGTGCGGGACGTGGTGGCCCGGCACGAGAGCCTGCGCACCGTGATCGTCGAGGACGACGAGGGCACTCCCGGCCAGCGGGTACTCCCGGTCGCCGAGGCGCGGGTGGACGTGCCGGTGGTGGATGTGGAGCCGGGCGCGGTGGACCACGCCGTCGCGGCACTCGTCGCCCACCGGTTCGAGCTCTCCGCCGAGATCCCGCTGCGCGCGTCGGTGCTCCGGTGCGCCCCCGATGAGCACGTCGTGGCCCTGGTGATGCACCACATCGCGGCGGACGGCGAGTCGATGGTGCCGCTCGCGCGTGATCTGTCCGTCGCGTATGCGGCCCGGGTCCGGGGAGCGGCGCCGCAGTGGCCGGAGTTGCCGGTGCAGTACGTCGACTACACGTTGTGGCAGCGGGAGTTGCTGGGTGAGGAGGCCGAGCCCGGCAGCGTGTTGTCCAGCCAGGTCGACTACTGGCGCGGCGAGTTGGCGGGGGTGCCGCAGCCGTTGCAGTTGCCGACCGACCACCCGCGCCCGCCGGCGGCGTCCCATCGCGGCGCCGGGGTGGACTTCGCCTTCGAGCCTGAACTGCTGGCTGCGGTCGAGGAGTTGGCCCGGGCGCACGGCGCGACGGTGTCGATGGTGTTGCAGTCGGCGCTCGCGGTGCTGCTGCACCGGCTCGGTGGCGGCGAGGACATCCCGATGGGCTCCCCGATCGCCGGTCGCACCGACGAGGACCTGGCCGACCTGGTCGGGTTCTTCGTCAACACCTGGGTGTTGCGGGCGGACCTGTCCGGGAACCCCACGTTCGCGGAACTGCTCGGCCGGGTGCGGACCAAGGCGGTGGCCGCCTACGACAACCAGGACGCGCCGTTCGAGCGACTGGTGGAGGCGCTCAACCCCGAGCGGTCCACCGCGTACCACCCCCTGTTCCAGGTCATGTTCGCCTGGCAGAACATCGCCAGGTCCGACTTCGAGCTCGCCGGGTTGCGGGTCGCGCTCGAACCGCTGTCGACCGGAACCGCGAAGTTCGACCTGTTCTTCAACATGGCCGAGCTGACCGGCGAAGGTGCCGTGGGCACCGTCGAGTACGCGACCGACCTGTTCGAGCGGCGGACGGTCGAGGGTCTGGCGGCGCGTTTCGTCCGGGTGTTGCGGCGGGTGGTGGCGGAGCCGGGAGTTCCGGTAGGTGTGGTGGAGGTGTTGGCGCCGGCCGAGCGGGAGTCGGTGCTGCGCGGGTTCAACGACACGTCCGTGCCGGTGCCGGAGGTGACGGTGCCGGCGCTGGTGGAGCGGCAGGCCGCGCGGACGCCGGACGCGCTCGCGGTGGTGTGTGGTGCCGAGCAGCTGACGTATGGGGAGGTGAATGCGCGGGCGAACCGACTGGCGCGGGTGCTGGTGGGGTGTGGGGTGGGTCCGGAGTCGGTGGTGGCGTTGGCGCTGCCGCGGTCGACGGAGTTGCTGGTCGCGCTGCTGGGCGTGTTGAAGGCGGGTGGGGCGTATCTGCCGGTCGATCCGCGCTATCCGAGCGCGCGGCTGGCCCACATCCTGGCCGAGGCCCGACCGAAGCTGATCCTCACCGATGCCGCGACGGTCGGCGTGCTGCCCGACGGCGGCATCCCGCGGTTGTTCGTCGGTGACCTCGCTGTGGGGGCGGCCGAGGGGGACGCCGACCTCGGCGACGAGGACCGCTCGGCTCGGCTGCGGGCGGGGCATGCGGCGTACGTGATGTACACCTCCGGCTCCACCGGGACGCCGAAGGGTGTGGTCGTTCCGCACGGCACGGTGGTCAACGATGTGCTGGGTCTCGCGTCCTCGGTGGGCATCGAGCCGGGCACGTGGCTGACGGCGGGGACGTCGGTGAACTTCGACGTGTCGGTGTTCGAGACGTTCGCGACGCTGGCGGCCGGCGGAACCGTCGAAGTGGTGCGTGACGTACTGGCCTTGGTCGAACAGAGCGGCCGGCGTGGCGGTGTGATCAGTACGGTGCCGTCGGTGTTCGCCGAGTTGTTGGATCAGGTGGCCGGGAAGGTCGCGGTCGATGCGGTGGTCTTCGCCGGGGAGGCGCTGCCGGCCGCGTTGGTGGCCCGGGTGCGCGAGGCGATCCCGGGCGTACGGGTGATCAACTCGTACGGCCAGACCGAGAGTTTCTACGCCACGGTCTTCGCCTTGCCGGGCGCGGACGAATGGACGGGCACGGGCAGCACACCGATCGGCAGGCCGCTCAAAAACATGCGCGCGTATGTGCTGGGCGCCGGTCTGGTGCCGGTGCCGCCGGGGGTGACCGGCGAGTTGTATGTGGCCGGTGTATTGGCCCGCGGCTATCACGGCCGTACCGGGCTGACCGCGGAGCGGTTCGTGGCCTGCCCGTTCGGCGTGCCGGGCGAACGCATGTACCGCACCGGTGACCTGGCCCGCTGGACTGCGGACGGCCGGCTTGAGTACGCCGGTCGGGCCGACGAGCAGGTCAAGGTGCGCGGGTTCCGGATCGAGCCGGGCGAGGTCGAGGCCGCGCTGACCGCCCACCCCGGCGTGGCGGAAGCGGCGGTGACCGTGCACGAGGGCGGCACCGCCGGTAGGGCAAAGCGGCTGGTGGGCTACGTGGTCGCCGCGGGGGCCGGTGGGACCGATCGCGGCGGCGCGGACTTCGGCTTCGGCGACGGCGAGGTCGACCTGACCGCCGGGGTTTCGGTGCGGGAGTTGCGTCGGTTCGTGGCGGGTCGGTTGCCGGAGTTCATGGTGCCGGCGGTGTTCGTGGTGGTGGATCGGTTGCCGTTGGCGCCGAACGGCAAGTTGGATCGTGCGGCGTTGCCGGAGCCGGTGTTCGAGGGTTCGACCTATCGCGCGCCGCAGACCGCGGCCGAGGAGGTGTTGGCGCGGGTGTACGCGGAGGTGCTGGGTCTGGAACGGGTCGGCGTCGACGACGACTTCTTCGCGGTCGGCGGGGACAGCATCCGTTCCATCCAGGTCGTCTCCCGGGCCCGCGCGCACGGTGTCGAGGTCAGCCCACGGCAGATCTTCGAACGCCGCACCGTCGCCGAACTGGCCGAAGTCGCCTCCGCCGACCGGCCTGCGGGACCCGTCCTCGAGGAGCTCGAAGGCGGCGGCGTCGGCCGGATGCCGCTGCCGCCGATCGCGCGGCATGTGCGGGAACTGGGCGGCGGCTTCGACCGGTTCTCGATGTCGACGATCGTCGAGCTGCCCGAGGACGTCGACCGGGCCGGACTGGTGGCGACGCTGACCGCGGTACTCGACCATCACGACGTGCTGCGCTCGACCCTGATACCCGACGACGAAGACGGCGATGGCGATGGCGATGGCGATGGCGCCGGTGGCGGCATGCGGATCGCGGCGCCGGGCTCGGTCGGCGTGGCGGGACTGCTCCGCCGGGTCGGGTGCGCCGGCCGGTGGGACGACGCGTCGTGGCGGCAGGCGGCGACGGCGGAGCTGGATGCGGCGGCGGGTCGGTTGGATCCGGTGGCCGGGGTGATGGCGCAGTTCGTGTGGTTCGACGCCGAGCGGGGTGCGGGTCGGCTGCTGATCGTGCTGCATCACCTGGTGGTGGACGGTGTGTCGTGGCGGATCCTGCTGCCCGATCTGGCCGCCGCCTGGCAACAGGTACGGGCCGGGCGGACGCCGGAGCTGCCGCCGGTGGCGACCTCGGCGCGGCGCTGGACCCACGCGCTGGTCGACGCGGCGGCCGGCCCGCAGCGCACGGCGGAACTGCCCTTCTGGCAGGCGATGTCGGACGGCCCGGACCCGCTCCTCGGCGCCCGGGCACTGGACCCCGTCGTGGACGTCATGGCCACCGTGGAGTCCCTCCAGGTGCGGCTGCCCGTCGCCGTCACCGAAGCCGTCCTGACCACGCTGCCGGCGGCGTTCCGGGGCGGTGTCAACGACGGTCTGCTGGCCGGCCTCGCGGTCGCGCTGGCGAAGTGGCGGCGCGCCAGGGGCGTTGACGAGTCGTCGGCCCTGGTACGGCTGGAAGGCCATGGCCGGGAGGAAGGTGTGGTGCCGGGCGCGGACTTGTCGCGAACGGTCGGCTGGTTCACCAGCATGTTCCCGGTCCGACTGGACGTGCCGGGTGTCGATCTCGATGAGGCGTTCGCCGGTGGACCGGCCGCCGGCCGAGTGGTCAAGGCGGTCAAGGAGCAGTTGCTCGCCGTCCCGGACCGGGGCGTCGGCTACGGCCTGCTGCGCCACCTCAACCCCGAGACCGGCGCGGTGTTGCGCGAACTCCCGGCCGGACAGCTCGCGTTCAACTACCTCGGCCGATTCTCCGCCGCCGACATGCCCGAAAACCTGCGCGGGCTCGGCTGGACCGAAGCCGCCGATGCGGCCGGGCTGCTTCCGGAACTCGACGCGGACATGCCCGCGATGGCAACCGTCGACGTCAACGCCTTCGTCGTCGAATCGGCGGCGGGAGCCCGGCTCGACGCGGTGTTCCGCTTTCCCACGGGTGTCCTCTCCCAGGACGAGGTGCAGGAGTTCGCCGACCTGTGGTGTGCCGCGCTCGAAGGGCTCGCGCGACATGTCGCCGAGCCGGGCGCAGGCGGGCTGACCCCGTCGGACCTGCCGCTGGTGTCGGCGCGTCAGCGCGACATCGAGCTGTGGGAGAAGCGCTACCCGGGCCTGCTGGACGTGTGGCCGCTCACCGCCCTGCAGTCCGGGCTGCTGTTCCACGCCATGCTGGCGGATTCGGCGTTCGACGCGTACCACATGCAGTTCGTCCTGCACCTGTCCGGATCCGTGGATCCGGCGCGCATGCGCGCGGCCGGGCAGGCGCTGCTCGACCGATACCCCAACCTGCGCACCGCGTTCGTCCCCGACGGCGCCGGCGACCTGATGCAGGTCGTCCCGGCACACGCCGAACTGCCATGGCAGTACCACGACCTCACCAGCCTCGACACCGAGGAGCGCGACGCCGCGTTCGCACGACTGCTCGCGGACGGACAGGACGCCCACTTCGATCCGGCCGCACCGCCGCTGCTGCGGATGACCCTGGTCACCCTGGGCCCGGCGCGCGCCGAACTCGTCTTCACCGCGCACCATGTGCTGGTCGACGGCTGGTCGTTGCCGCTGCTGATGGCGGACCTG
Organism: Embleya sp. AB8; assembly: GCF_049739465.1. Lineage (NCBI taxonomy): Bacteria > Bacillati > Actinomycetota > Actinomycetes > Kitasatosporales > Streptomycetaceae > Embleya > Embleya sp. AB8. The sequence continues at coordinate 230,993 of NZ_JBMHHY010000008.1, read as the reverse complement.
CTGCGCCTGTACGGGGCTGCCGGAGATACCGCTGCCCTGCCCGAGCGGCGCGGCTTCCGGGACTTCCTGGTGTGGTTGGCCGAGCAGGACCGCGAGCAGTCGCGCCGGGCGTGGGCCGGCGAGTTGGCGGGCATCGACGAGCCCACCCTGCTCGCCCCCGCCGCCGGGTCCGGGGCGGAGCAGGCGGGCACGGTCGGCGCGGTCGACGTCCCGCTGCCGGGGGACGCCGCCCGCGACCTGTCCAGGCGCGCGGCCGAGCTGGGCGTGACGCTGAACACGCTGGTGCAGGGGGCCTGGGGGATCCTGCTCGCCGGGCTGACGGGCAGTCAGGATGTCGTCTTCGGTGCCACGGTCTCCGGCCGCCCGGCCGCCGTGCCGGGCGTGGACGAGATGGTCGGGCTGTTCATCAACACCCTGCCGGTGCGCGTACGTTGCGCCCCCGCGGGCACGCTTGCCGGGCTGCTCACCGACCTGCAGGCGCGGCAGGGCGCGCTGCTCGACCACCACCACTACGGGCTGACCGACATCCACCGGGACACCGGTCTCGGCACCCTGTTCGACACCCTCGTCGCGTTCGAGTCCTACCCCGTCGACCGGACGGGCCTCGGCGAAGCCCACACGATCGCGGGCATCGAGATCACCGGGATCACCCCGGACTCCGGCTCCCACTATGCGCTGACCGTGGTCGCGACGGCGGACCCCCACCTGCGAGTGGCTCTTCAGTATCAGAACCACCTGTTCGACCGCGACGCCGCCGAGGAGATCGCCGCCCGCTTCGTAGCGATCCTGCGCCGGGTGGCGGCGGATCCGGCGGCGCGGGTGGGCGCAGTGGACCTGTTGGAGCCGGCCGAACGCGACCGGCTGCTGGGTGAGTTCAACGACACTGCGGCGCAGGTGCCGCAGGGCACCGTGCCGGAGCTGTTCGAGGCCCGGGTCGCGCAGTCGCCGGACGCGACGGCGGTGGTCTTCGAGGAGACGTCGCTGACCTACCGCGAGCTGGACGAGCGGGCGAACGCGCTCGCGCACGTCCTGGCCGCGCGCGGCGTGGGCCGGGAGTCCGTGGTGGGCGTGGCACTGGCGCGCTCACCGGAGTCGATCGTCGCGGTATTGGCCGTGTTGAAGGCGGGTGGGGCGTATCTGCCGATCGATGCGGCGTATCCGGACGAGCGGATCACGTTCATGATGGCGGACTCCGGCGCCGGCCTGTTGTTGGTGGACGCCACGACCGTCGGGAAGTTGCCCGAGTCGGCGGTGCCGGTGCTGCGGGTGGACGACGCCGAGGCCGCCGGAGTGGTGGTTGGCGAGGGACGGCCGGGGGCCGCCGTGGCGGCCAATACGGCGTACGTGATCTACACGTCGGGCTCGACGGGTCGGCCCAAGGGTGTGGCGGTCACCCACACGGGCGTCGCGAGCCTGGTCGCCACCCAGGTCGAGCGACTGGGGGTCACCCGGGAGAGCCGGGTGTTGCAGTTCGCCTCACCGAGCTTCGACGCATCGGTGTGGGAAATGTGCACGGCGCTGCTGTCCGGGGCGACCCTCGTGCTGGCCGGCAAGGACGCGCTCGCTCCGGGAGTTCCGCTGGCCGGGACGATCGCCGCACACCGGGTGACGCACCTCCTCCTGCCGCCCGCGGTGCTGGCAGTGCTGCCGGTCGGGTCGTTGTCCGCTGTCGAGTCGCTGGTGGTCGGCGGTGACGCAACGCCGCCGGACGTGGTGGCCGCCTGGTCGGCCGACCATCGGATGATCAACGCCTACGGGCCGACGGAAACCACCGTCATCGCCACCATGAGCACACCACTGACCGGCGACGGCCAAGTCCCGCCCATCGGGCGGCCCATCACCAACACCCGGGCGTACGTGCTCGACGACGCATTGCGTCCGGTGCCGGCGGGTGTGCCGGGCGAGTTGTACGTGGCGGGCGCGTCGCTCGCGCGCGGCTACCTGGGTCGGTCCGGGCTGACCGCACAGCGGTTCGTGGCGTGCCCGTTCGGTGCGCCGGGCGAGCGGATGTACCGCACCGGCGATGTGGCGGCCTGGACGGCGGACGGCGAGCTGGTCTTCCGGGGCCGGGCCGACGACCAGGTCAAGATCCGCGGCTACCGCATCGAACCAGGCGAGGTGGAGGCGGCGTTGACGACCCACCCCGGGGTGGCGCAGGCGACCGTGATCGCCCGTCCCGGACCGGCGGGCAAACACCTGGTGGGCTACGTGGTACCGGCCGGTCCCGGCGGCACCGGTCCGGCCGAGGGCGAGCTGCGCGACTTCCTGGCGCACCGGCTGCCGGACTTCATGGTGCCGGCGTGGTTCGTGACGCTGGACCGGTTGCCGCTGACCGCGAGTGGGAAGCCGGACCGGGCCGCGCTGCCGACGCCGGAGTTCGCCGGTGTGGTGGGCCGCGCGCCGCAGACGGCCGAGGAGAGCATCCTCGCGGGCCTGTTCGCGGAGACGCTGGAGGTGGAGCGGGTCGGCGTCGACGACGATTTCTTTGCGATCGGCGGGCATTCGCTGCTGGCGACCAAGGTGATCGGCCGGATCCGCGCGGTGCTGGGCGTCGATGTGCCGATCCGGATGTTGTTCGAGCACCGCACCGTCGCGGCACTGGCCGAGGAACTGGCCAAGGCGACCGAAACCACCTTCTCCTCGGATCCGTTCGCGGTCGTGCTGCCGCTGCGGACCGGGGGCAGCGGGACGCCGCTGTGGTGGATTCACCCCGGTTCGGGTCTGTGCTGGCTCTACCTCGGCTTCGCCAACAGGTTGCGCGGGGATCGGCCGATGTACGGGATCCAGGCCCGCGGCTTCGACGGCGTGACGCCGCGGCCCGAGTCGCTGGAGGAGATGGTCGCCGACTATGTCGAGCAGGTGTTGTCGATCCAGCCGGAAGGCCCCTTCAACCTGCTGGGACTGTCCATCGGCGGCACGATCGCCCACGCGATGGCCGCGGAGTTGCAGCGGCGGGGGCACGAGGTGGAGCTGCTCGCGCTGCTCGACAGCGTGCCGACCACATACTTCGTCGCCGGCCGGGCACCCGACCTGGCGCAGACCCGGGACTTCTTCAAGACGCACCTCGTGCATTTCACGGATCCGGCCGAGTACGAGTCCTTCCTCGACAACGCGGTTTCCCTGATGCTCGATCACATGCGGATCCTGGAGCAATTCACCTCGCCGGTCTACCGAGGTGACGTGGTGTTCTTCAATGCGGCGCTGGATACGGAGGAGTCCTACGCGGAAAGGTGGCGACAGCACGTCGACGGGTCCGTGCACAGCCACGACATCGACAGCACGCACCAGGACATGTACCTGCCCGGACCCGCGGCGGCGATCTGCGAGATCGTCGGCCGCCGCCTGGCCGGGCAGACCGGGTGACCCCCGCACCGTCGGGCGCCCGTATCCCATCCACCCGCTCTCTCTTTGCCGGACGAATGGAACGAAGACGCGATGAGCACCCTTGCCGATCGATGGGGAATCCACCCGGATCACTTCTGGCTGCGCGGGCACAAGCCGGAGGGGATCATCCGGTTCGAGGAAAAGCTGGGCATGTGGAGCGTCTTCGGCTACCCGGAGGCGGTCGAGATCCTCGGTGATCCAACGACCTTCTCCTCCGACCTGGCGCGACGCTTCGTACCGGACGCCGACGAGGCGCTCTTCGACGGCAACCTGGCCCAGACGGACCCTCCGGAGCACCGCAAGCTGCGCGGGCTGGCCGCCCATGCGTTCACCCCGAAGGTCGTGGCCGATCTCGAGCCGCGGATCAAGGAGATCACCAACGAGCTCCTCGACGCGGTGGAGCACCCGGATCGGATCGAGATGGTGGCCGATCTCGCCTACCCGCTGGCGGTGATCGTGATCGCCGAGCTGCTCGGCGTGCCGAGCAGCGACCGCGTCCTGTTCAAGCAGTGGGCGACGGAGATGTTCGAGAGCGCGAACGAGTTCTCCCTGGTCGACAACGAGGAGTTGCAGCGTGACCTGAAGGACCGCACGGAGCAGGCACTACAGATGAACGACTACCTCCGCGACCACGTCCTCGCGCGGCGTCGGAAGCCGCGCGAGGACCTGCTGAGCAAGCTGGTCGAGGCGGAGGTCGACGGCGAACGACTCACCGACCACCAGGTGGTCAACTTCGCGGGCCTGCTGCTGTTCGCCGGGCACGTCACCACCGCCATGTTGCTCGGCAACACCGTGCTGTGTCTGGACGCCCACCCGGAGCAGGCGGCACGACTGCGTGCCGACCGCTCCGGGATGACGGGCGTGGTCGAGGAGTCGCTGCGGTTCCTGAGCCCGTTCGCGACCAGCTACCGGGTCACCGACTCCGAGGTGGAGATCGCCGGGCAGCGGGTGGGCGCGAACCAGATGATCAAGGTGGTGCTCGGGGCCGCGAACCGGGACGAGCGCCAGTTCGCCGACCCGCACACGTTCGACGCCGGCCGAGACCCCAACCCGCACATCGGCTTCGGGCGCGGCATCCACTTCTGCCTGGGTGCGCCACTGGCCCGGATGGAGGGCCGAATCGCACTAAACCTCATGCTGGACCGCTACCCCGAACTGGCGATCGACCCGAACGAGCCACCGTCGTTCATGCCAACCCCCGACTTCGTCGGCGTCCGCACCCTGCCACTGCGCACCGGAGCCCGCTAACGCGCGTTCACCGTGCCCCCGGTGTTGTCATAGCCGGAACAGCCGGTCAGCCACCCGCCGGTCACCATCATTGCCGGGACGTTGAAGCCGTAGCGCTGCTGCGCGGCGCGACCGGACGGCTTCCGATCGAAGGCTTGGCAGCCGACCATCGAGGTGAACTGCGGTAGACGACGCCGTCGGCCCGGCCCGGCAGGTCGTGATCCGGGCTTCACCCCCGTCCGTTCGCCGCCCGCCTGCGGGCGACACCGGAGCCGGTCTCGGAGCCGGCCTCGGAGCGGGGCTCGGTGCCCGCGGTCGACACCACGGCCTCGAACGTGGCCAACACCGCGTGGGCCCGGTCGAGTTCGGCGCGGACCTCGTCGGCGATCGGCCCCGGGAAGTAGTCCCGTGCGGCGATCTTGGCCACCCGGGTCTCGAAGCGGGCGAGGTCGGCTTCTGCTGCCTCGACCTCCGCGTAGGTGGCCCGCTTGCGGGCGGTCTCGACGCGGATCCCCTCGAAGAACGCCGGGAGACGTTCCAGGACCTCGCCGTACTCCACCGCGGCGACCGCCCTGAACTCGCCGATCAACTCGCCGCGTTCGACCGGGTCGTCGATCCGCACATGCAGGGACCGGGCCGTACCACCCTCGGCCCGCACCCTGGCCATCAGGCGGCGCACCGCGGACGCGATCGCGGGTCGGTCCGGCAGCAGACACACCGACTGCTGCACGTACACCGCGCCCAGGCCGCGCAGCTTGCGCCAGACGTGCACCCGCAAGGAATCCGGCGCGCCCGCCGTACTGACCGCGACCAGCAGCCAGGCCGGATCCCCGGCGACGGCAGGCGCAGGATCGCTCACCGGTGTCGCGTTCCGTTCCTCGCTCACATCGTCGATGGTACGGATGGTACGTACGTAACCCGAGCACGGTCGCGCGAGGGAACCGCCGAAGCCGGGCGCACACCACGCGAGCACCCGCCCGGCGCCCGACTCGGTCGGTAAAGGCTGTCGGGAGGACCCACGAATCGGGCCGCCCCGGCGTCGGTTGCGCCGTACGCCGGGGCGGTTGCGCCGTACGCCAGGGCGGATGGGCCGTACCGACTCAGCCGGGCACCCCGGCGTCGGCCGGTGCGGTCGGGGAAGCCGGGGAGGCCGGTGTGGGTTCGGCGGGCTCGGGGGGTTCGAGGGTCGTCCGGGTGGCGTTGTCGCTGACCTTGACCAACAGCGCGACCAGCAGCCAGTTGGCGGTGGAGGACGAGCCGCCCTGGGCGAGGAAGGGCAACGCCTTTCCGGTGAGCGGCATCAGGCCGGTGACGCCGCCGGCGACGACGAAGACCTGGAGGACCAGGACGGCGGCGAGCCCGGCGGCGAGGAGTTTGCCGAACGGGTCGGCGGCGGTGAGCGCCGCGCGCAGGCCGCGTTGAGCCAACAGCAGGAAGAGCAGCAGGACGGCCATCACCCCGGCGAGACCGAGTTCCTCGCCGATCGTGGTGAGGATGAAGTCGCTGCGCCCGGCGAAGGCGATCAGCCACGAGTGGCCGCTCCCGAGTCCGGTGCCGGTCAACCCGCCCGTACCGAAGCTGAACAGCGCCTCCGCGGACTGGTCCGAGATCAGTCCCTTGGGCCGCTGCTCGGGCGGCAGGTAGATGTCGAACGGATGCAGCCACGCGACGATCCGGCCGTGTACATGGGGTTCGATGCTGCCGACCACGGCCGCGCCGAGGGAGGCCATCAGGACGCCCAGGACGACCCATCCGGTGTTCTCGGTGGCGACGTACAGCATGATCACGAACAGGCCGAAGAAGATCAACGAGGTGCCCAGGTCACGTTCGAAGACCAGCACCAGCAGACTGAGGATCCACACCGCGATCACCGGCCCGGCGTTGCGACCCCGAGGCAGCGTGAGGCCGTAGACACTGCGGCCGGACAACGCCAGGGCGTCGCGGTTGGCGGTGAGGTATCCGGCGAAGAACACCAGGATGATGATCTTGACGAACTCGCCGGGCTGGAACGACACCGGGCCCAGGAAGATCCAGCGCTTCGCGCCGTAGGTGTCGCCGGGGAACAACGCGGGTGCCATCAGCAGCACGAGCGCGACCGCCATGCTGAGGTACGTGTAGCGCTGCAGCAGCCGGTAGTGCCGCATCGCGCCGACCACCACGGCGAACCCGACGACGCCGACCACCGTCCACAGTGCCTGCCCCGACGCGGCGGGCGGGGATTTGAAGTTGTCCGCGTAGGAGACGTCCAGCCGGGCGATCAACACCAGGCCCAGGCCGTTGAGCAACACCGCGATCGGCAGGATCAACGGGTCCGCGTGGGGTGCGAAGAACCGCACCGCGACGTGCGCGGCGACCGCCACCACGCCCAGGCCGGCGATCCGCAGCATCACCCCCGGCGTCAGCGAACCTCCCAACGCCAGACGGGCATTCAGGTAGGCCGCCGCCGCGATCAGTACGGCGAAGACGACCAGCCCCAACTCGATGTTCCGACGACGACGCGTCCATTGGCGCACGTTCGTTTCGCGCGTCGTGGGCATGAGTTCCCCCGGGTATCCATCGGCGGGTCGTCCTCGGGTGAGGTACGGGTCGGATCCCGCGTGACGAGCGTATGGGCAATTCCGCGAAGACCGTGCTTCGGTCTCCGCGGTGGCAACCGTGCTTGGGCATGAGTCGATCCGAACGAGCAGGCAACCCACCGGCCCGCCGGAACGCGCTACCGCTCGGGCCTCGACGGCCCGAGAGTCCCGACCACGGCGCACCTCGCGGACGAAGAACCCGAAGGATGCCCACGACGGATTCGGTCGGCGCGACGGTCATCGGCCGACCGAGCGCAGGCGCGCCGGTCCTCCGACCGGAATACGGTGACTACGGCCCCACCGACCAACGCCCCTGCCGCCCGAGAATGCATTGCGTGGAACGAGCGTATCAAGTCAAAGTTATTGTCGTACCCAAGGCAGACCCGGGCGTTGCCCAGGTTCCACATCCTCGCCTGCGGGCCCGAAGCCGGCGGCTGCCTTCGCCGTCGTCGACGGCTGGAACTGCTCGCCGGACAGCGTGGCCGGATACCGGCGGTCCGGACGGCTCCTCGGCTGCGCCCGCAGGGGCGATTCGTTCGGGAGCAGGTCGCCCGGGGCCACTCCCGGTGGCTCGGCCGGCCCGCCCGGTAGCACCGGACAGTTTCCGCCGGACGCACCGAGCCCGCCGGGAACGCGCCGAATTCGGGTGCCGCGCTCGGCCCGGCCGGCCGCGGCCCTGAACCGGCTGGGGGTGGCGGATCCGCACCCCGGCCCGAGCCCGCTCGATCCGGCGGCGGCCCCGAACTCGGTGCCGTTGCTCGGCAACGACGCCGACCACCCCGAACGCGCACAATGCCGAGCCGCGATCGCCGAACACGCCGCCGCGCTGCGCGTGTTGCTCGACGACGACACCCTGCCTGCCGGACGGCACGATCGGCGCGGACGACCGTGCCTGTCTCCGCAAAGCGGCAACGCCGGACCGATCCCCACTCGGGCCGACGGTGCGACGCCACCTCGCGGCGAGTCGCGCGGCCGAAACTCCGCCGTCGGTCGGCGTTCGGGGCCGCGGCAGCGGCAGCGGCAGCGGCAGCGGCAGCGGCAGCGGCAGCGGCAGCGGCAGCGGCAGCGGCCGGTGGACTACCGGTCGCGGGGAAGGCGGACCAGGAACTCCGTACACCCTTGACGGTCGGTCAACTCGACGGTTCCGCCGTGTGCGTCGACGATCGCCTTGACGATGGCCAGGCCCAGCCCGGTCGCCCCGGTGGCGCGTGAGCGCCCGGGGTCGGCGCGGGTGAATCGGTCGAAGACGCGTGCTCTCGACGCGGCCGGCACACCGGGGCCGTTGTCGGACACGCTCAGCTCGATGTGCGATGCACTCGCGTCCAGTCGCACGGTCACCTCGGTGCCGGGCGGGGTGTGCACGCGAGCATTGGCGAGGAGGTTGCCCACGACCTGCTGGAGGCGGTGTTCGTCACCGGTGACCGTCAGTGGATCCTCGGGCAGTTCCAGGATCCAGTGCTGCTCGGGACCGGCCGCGCGGGCGTCGCTCGTGGCGTCCAGGACCAGGCGGGTCAGATCGACCGGTTCGTGGGCGAGCGGGCGGCCCGCATCCAGTCGGGCCAGCAGCAGCAGGTCGTCGACGAGGGCGCTCATGCGCTGCGACTCGGCCTGGATACGTTCCAGGGAGTGGCGGACCTGCGGCGGCACCGGTCCGGGGTGGCGCAGCGCGAGTTCGGCGTGGCCGCGGACGCTCGCGACCGGGGTGCGCAATTCGTGACTGGCGTCCGCGGCGAAGTGCCGCAGCCGCTGTTCGCCGGCCTGGCGCCGGGCCAGCGCGTCGCCCACGTGCCCCAGCATGCGGTTGAGCGCGACCGCGACCCGGCCGACCTCGGTGCGCGGATCGGGGTCGGCGATCGGCGCCGGCATCGCCGGCTCCCCGCCGGCCAGCGGCAGTTCGGCCACCCGGGTCGCGGTGTCCACGACCTCGCGCAACGGGCGCAGCGACAGCCGCACCCAGAACGCCGCGACCAGCCCGGTGATCACCAGGGCCGCGCCGAAGACCAGTGCCTCGACGACCTCCAAGTGGTGCACCGTCTCCTCGATCGGATGCAGCGGGAGCCCGGTGATCAGCACGTCGCCGTCCTGTCCGGACACGGCCACGACCCGGTATCCGCCGAGTCCGCCGATCCGCACGTCGTGCGCCCGACCGTCGACCGGCACCCCGGCCAGGGCGCGTCGGTCGCCGTCGGTGAGGACCGGTTCGCGCTGTCCGTCCCGACTCACGACCGCGACCGCGGTGGTGCGCCCGTTCAGCAGACGCGCGCCCAGCGTGCCCTCGGCCTGGCCGCGCGTATCGGGCCGATTGTCGCCGTCGGGCCGATTCGGGTGCTCCAGGCCGGCCGCGAATCGGCCGCCCGCGTCGTGCAGTTGCCGGTCCAACCGCTCCTTGAGAAACCCCTCCAGCGCCACCACGGTGGCCACTCCCACGGCCAGACACGCGATCGCGAGCAGCAGTACCAGGGCCGCGGTGAGCCGGCTGCGCAGTGTGCGCGGCCACGTAAGACGGCGCCTGCTCACGGCCCGTCCGGCTTGAGCACGTAGCCGACCCCCCGCACGGTGTGGATCAGCGGGACTCGTCCCGCGTCCACCTTCTTGCGCAGGTAGCTGATGTACAGCTCGACCACGTGTGCCTGGCCGCCGAAGTCGTAGGACCACACCCGGTCCAGGATCTGCGCCTTGGACAACACCCGCCTGGGGTTGCGCATCAGGTAGCGCAGGAGCTCGAACTCGGTACGGGAGAGCTCGATCACGGCACCGGCCCGGGTCACCTCGCGGGCATCCTGATCGAGCACCAGGTCGCCGACGACCAGTCGGTCGCCGCCGGCCTCGCGGGTCATCCCGGCGCGCCGCAGCAGCCCCCGCACGCGGGCCAGTACCTCCTCGAGGCTGAAGGGTTTGGTGACGTAGTCGTCGCCGCCCGCGGTGATCCCGGCGATGCGGTCCTCGACCGCGTCCCGCGCGGTGAGGAAGAGCACGCACACCCGCTCCAGTTCCGCGCGCAGCGCGCGCAGGAGCGTCAGGCCGTCGGTGTCGGGCAACATCCAGTCCAGGACGATCGCGTCGGGGCGGAAGTCGCGCGCCGAGGCGAGGGCGCCGGCCCCGTCCGCCGCGGTACGCACCTCGCAGCCCTCGTAGCGCAGCGCACCGGACAGCACGTCGGTCAGATCCGGCTCGTCGTCCACGACGAGGATCCGCACCGGTGCCCCGTCGGGCCGGCACAGCGGGGAGGGCGTGCTCTGGTTCTCCATGACGCCACCAGCATCGCGCGTGGGCGAGGGTTTCCCGCCTGTGACGCGCCTCTGAGTTTCCTATGAATATGCGCCGGCTGCCGCCGTTCAGAGGGTGTTCAGAGGTTGCGTTGCGAGGCTGGCCGTCCACCGACGCCCACCGGAGAGGACTCCCCCGTGCGCGACACGCTCCACCGCAGCCCCCCGACGACCGAACCCACCGTTGCGTACGCCATGCGCCGCGCCGTTCCGGGTGTGGCGCGGGCAGTGCTCGTGGGCGGGGCGGTCGCGGTGGTGGGCCTGTGGTGGCGCGACACCGCGAGCGTGATCGGGCCCGCGGACTGGATCACCGACGCGGGGCGCATCACCGGGCTGCTGGCCGGCTACGCGTGCGCGGTCCTGCTCGCCCTGATGGCCCGCGTACCCCTGCTCGATCACCACATCGGGTCGGACCGGCTGGCGCGCTGGCATGCCATGGGCGGCCGATACACCGTGTGCCTGGCGCTCGCGCACACCCTCCTGATCGTCATCGGCTACTCGTCGGCCGCGCACACCGACGTCGTGCACCAGACCGGCACCCTGGTGTTCGACTATCCCGAGCTGCTGAAGGGCACGATCGGATTCCTGCTGCTCCTGGGCACCGGTGTCGTCTCGGCTCGCGCGGCCCGCCGCCGGCTGTCCTACGAGACCTGGCACTACCTGCACTTCGCCACCTATCTGGCCGTCTTCCTGGTCTTCGGGCACATGCTCGCCAACGGCGCGGACTTCATCGCGAGCGCACCGGCGCGCACCGCCTGGTACACGCTCTACCTGGGCGTCGCGGCCCTGGTGCTCTGGTACCGGTTCCTGACACCGTTGCGTCGTGCCCTGCGCCACCGGCTGCGGGTGGCGGCGGTCCACCCCGAAGCCCCGGGCGTGGTCTCGATCCACCTCACCGGGCACCATCTCGAGGAACTCGGCGGCGAGCCGGGCCAGTTCCTGCGCTGGCGATTCCTGACCCGAGGCCTGTGGTGGACCGCCAACCCGTATTCGCTGTCCGCGCCCGCCCATCCCGCCGGGTTGCGCATCACCGTCAAGGCGGTCGGTGCGCACAGCGCGGCGCTCGCGCGCCTGGTGCCCGGCACGCGGGTGTGCGCCGAGGGGCCGTACGGGGCGTTCACCGCGGCCCGCCGTACCGCGCCCCGGGTGTTGCTGCTCGCCGGTGGCGTGGGGATCACACCGCTGCGTGCCCTGTTCGAGGCCCTGCCCGGGCAGGTGACGCTGATCTATCGGGCCCGGCGACCGCAGGACCTGGCGCTGCGCGCCGAGTTGGACGCCATCGCCGCCGCGCGACAGGCGAGCGTGCACTACGTGGTCGACGCTGCGGCGGCTCGCTCGGCCCCGCTCACGGCCGAAGCCCTGGCCGCGCTGGTTCCCGAGCTCGCGGCGCACGACGTCTACGTATGCGGGCCGCCCGCGATGGTCGACGCCGCGATCTCGGCGCTGCGCGGTGCGGGTGTGCCGCGCCGGCGCATCCACCACGAGTCGTTCGCCCTTTGATCATCCGCCTCTGATCATCCGCCTCCGGAGAGTCCTTCATGCGTCGTGTGGTCCTCACCACCGTTTCCACGATCGCAGGCATCGTCCTGCTGTTGTCGCTCAAGCCCCACCACGATCCGCGGCCGAGCGCCTCGTCCCCGGGCACCGGACCGACCACCGGATCCGCGGGTGCCTCGTCGGCGTCCCCCACGCCGCAGGGCATCTCGGGCATCCGCAGCGGCACGTTCACCGGCGACACGATCGACACCCGGTACGGCCCCGTCCAGGTCGCCGTCACGCTCGCCGACGGCAGGCTCACCGCCGTACAGGTCCTGCAAACCCCCGCCGACAACGGCCGGGACCGACAGCTCGCCGCCCGGTCGGTGCCCACCTTGACCCGGGAGGCATTGGCCGCGCAGAGCGCGAAGATCCACACCGTCTCCGGGGCCACCTACACCAGTGAGGGCTACATCCGGTCCCTCCAGAGCGCATTGGACCAGGCGCATGGCTGACCGCGCACCGCATCGTCTCCACCACGTCGAACACGTGATGGGCACCGTGTTCTCGTTCGACATCCGCGACCGGCCCACGACCGACCTGCGCGAGGCGCTGGATCGGGCGGTGACCTGGCTACACCGCGTGGACCGGGTCTTCTCCACCTATCGCCCCGACAGCGCGATCAGTCGCCTGGACCGCGGCGAGATCACGCTCGCGGACTGCCCGCCGGAAGTGGCCGTGGTGCTCGACCTGTGCGCCGAGGTCGGGGATCTCAGCGGCGGCTGGTTCAGCCCGCGACCGGCGGGCCGACTCGATCCCTCCGGACTCGTCAAGGGCTGGGCGATCGAGCACGCCGCACGCCTGCTCGCCGACGCCGGGGCCCGGAACACGTGTGTGAACGGGGGTGGTGACGTGCGTGTGCACGGCGAACCGGAACCCGGCGAGCCCTGGCGCGTCGGTGTCGCGCACCCGCTGCGCGAGGGCGAACTGTGCACCGTCGTGCAGGGCCGTGAGCTGGCGATCGCCACCTCGGGCGTGGCCGAACGCGGCTGCCACATCCTCGACCCGCACACCGGCCGCGCCGCCCGGGGCCCGGCCTCGGTCACCGTGATCGGCGCCGACCTCACCCGCGTCGACGCCTACGCGACCGCCGCCTTCGCGATGGGCGACAGCGCACAGGCGTGGATCGAACGGCTCACCGACTACGAGGCGTTCGCGGTCGTCGCGGTCGACCGGACCTGGGCCACCAGCGGTTTCGGGAGGCACCACGCGCCCGACCTTCCGATCGAGGCGGGAGCACGGCGAAGTCGGTGAAGTCGGTGAAGTCGGTGAAGTCGGTGAACTGGGTGAACTCGCTGGTGCCGAGCCGAAGAAGCCCCGACGCGACCATCGTCCGCACGGCCCGTCGCACCGAGGCGCTCGACGCGTTGCCGGTGAACGGCCCTGCGCCGCCGCCCCGTCGGGGGCGGCGGCGCCGGGGTGGGTGTCAGCGGTTGTCGTGGAGGTCCTGGTGCATCTGCGGTTGGTCGTCCTGGTCGTGGGTCAGTGCGTACCGCTCGATCTCGTTGAACGCCTCCGAGGCAACCCCGAGGATGTCCTTGTAGGGGTTGACGCCGACGGTCTTCTGCGCGGCCCCGCCGAGCAGGCCGCCCGCCGTGCCACTGAGGATGCCGTGGCCGGCGGCGAGGGGCTTGCCCAGCAGGTCCAGAGGGCTCTTCGGCACACCGGCCAGGTCGGCGTACTTGTCGGTGAGCGCCACCCGGGTCAACGCGAGGTACGCGTCAGCGGCCCCGGGCTTCAAAAGCCCCCGGTAGAACTCGACGGCCTGCGCGGTCATGAACAACCCGTCGTCGGACTTCTTCCACTCCTTGTCCCGCTCCTGGTTCCACAACCGCTCGACCTCGTCGGCGTCCTTGGGCAGCAGCCACTTCTCCGCGGTGCCGAGGTAGTGGCTGACGAAGTGCCAGGCACAGACGAAGCCGTGTGCATCGTCCTTGGCGACGTCGATGCCGAGATTCCGCATGCCCTGGAGGATCTGGGTGCTGAAGACGCAGGCGGCGCCGACGGTGTACTTCTGCGAGACCGGCTCGCCCCACTTCGCGTAGTCCCACTCGCCGCTCGCCTTGTGCAACTGCCGCACCGAGGCGTGCACCAGGCGCACCTTCGTCACGTTCGCGGCCAACGTCCCGTCCCGCAGGGCGTTCGTGTCGCCCATGTCGAGGAACAGCCGCGAGGACTGCGACAACCGCCGGCCCGGCCCCTGCACACCACCCAACCGGCCCGTGGAGCGCAGGGTGAACGCACCGGTGGGCGAAAGGTAGGTACCGATGAGCCCGACAGTGCCCTGAAGCATCGACGCGGTGCCGTGGTGATGGCCGAAGAACCCCTCCGCCGCCTTGACGTCCGCCTCGCTCCAGTCCGGCGGCGGGCCGGCGGCCTCGCGCAGGAACTGCGCCAGCCGCTCGGGAAGCCGGGAGAGATCGGAGTCGGGCTTGAGCGTTCCGATGGTGCGGAACAGGGCGTTGACCCCGTCGACTTCGCGGTTCGCGATCAGGTCGGACACGAGCGCGTCGGCCTTGGGATCCCCGACCTGGTTCGCGGCCGCCAACTCCACCGCCACGGTCGCCGATGTTAATGCCACAGCAGTACTCCTCCATTACATTAGGGGCGGTGGCCCGCACGGCGGACATGAACCGCGCAGCGACCCGTCGTCCGACCCGGGATGCCCCTGCCCCCGTGCACGGCAGCGGGAGCCGCGCGTCCGTCTCCCACACGGCACGCCGGCGCCCGACTCGCAGATCGACCGCCGGACGCGAACAGGCCACCCTGGCAAGACTTTCGATACCGATCCTGCCCCACGCGCGGCATCGCCGAGGTCACCCATTCGGAGTACGCGGGTGTGCGCCCCCCGCGCGAAAGGATGCCGTAACAAGGCCGGGACCGGGGCACGACCGCCGGGCCGTCCGGTACCTTCGAGAGCTATTCGAGAGCTATTCGAGAACTATCCGACCCGGTCGAGCCAGAACATGTCGGCTTGGTAGCGCTGTTGCAGAACAGCAGCACCGACGGCCGTGTAGTCGGGAACCGAGACGAACATCCCGGAGTGGCGGGCCTGCAGCGCGACGGCGCCGCCGGTGGGGTTTTCCCGCGACGGACGCTCGCCGAGCAGCGCGAACCGCTGATGCGAAAGGTTGTTGCAGTCCTCGTTCCAGAGAGGGGCCCGGTCGGCGGCGGAGCCCTCGTGCACGCCAAGGCACCATGGACCGCCGGCCCATCTGCTCACGAACGTGGTATCCAACTCCGCGGTGCCGTCTCTGACCACCCGCTGCTCGCACCTGGTCCACTTCGTGTCGTCCCAGTTGTTGTAGGGGATCTGGATGATCCTCCCGTGCAATCCGGGCCCCGCGCCCGCCCCCGCGCGGGAACGGCGGACGACCACGGTGGCGGTCGATCCGCCACCGTGGTCGCCGCGTTCATCGGTTCGGTCGGTCCGTTACGGCCGCAGTGCGCCGTCGAACTGGAGCCAGCCCTGCCAGGAGCCGCCGGGGACTCCCTGCACGCGGTGCCAGACGTTGCCGGCGCTGTTGACGCCGAAGAGTTCGATGCGCCCATCCGCGTTGGTCTCCGCGGCGACCTGGCTCAGTCCGCCGTCGAACTGCTCCCAACCCGACCACGGCCCACCGATCCTGGTCTGCGAACGGTGGTAGATCGCGCCGGCGCTGTTGCTGCCGAAGCTTTCCAGCCGGCCGTCCGCATTGCGCGCCGCGGCGATCGAGGTGAGCGCGCCATCGAACTGCTCCCACCCCGACCAGGCCCCGCCGGGGACGGTCTGCCAACGGTGGTAGCACGACTCCGGCGCCTGATCGGCGCCGCCGCGGTCGCACTGGCGCTCGCCACCACCACAGGTCTCTCCCTGTCGGGCACCGCCACGGCAGATACCCAGGCCCCGGCCAAGGCCCGCGACACCGCCGCGGCGGCGCCGGTCTTCGGATCCTCGATTGCCGCCGCCCGCAACGCGGACGGCCGCGTCGAACTGTTCGGCGTCAACAGCGCCGACGCGATCTTCCATCGCTCGCAGACCAGCGTCGGCGGTCGGAACGGAACTCACGCGCACCCGGATCCGCGTCGCCGAGGGTCCGGGTTCAGTGCGGGGTATCGATGCGTGTTGCTCGAATCACGCTACGCACATTTGTCACGCTACGAAGATCGATCGTCACATGAAGTAAGCGAAATGTAAGGGGGTCCGGCCTCCGGACCGGGCAACAGCCCAGCCACACCCGGCGGTTCCCCCCCCACCCCCACCAACCCCCGGGAACCACCGTGTCCTTCGAACACACGAGTGCTTGCCGGGCCCGCGCACCCGAGGCGATGCTGTGCATGTCGTTTTTCCCGCGACCAGCGACCAGCGACCTGCGACCAGCAACCAGCGAACAGCGACCAGGGAGATTTCGTGACACGGCACTTACCGTCCCGCCGCGCCGTCCTGCTCGGAGCCGGCGCAGCGGCGCTGGCGGCAAGCCCCCTCGGCGCAGCCGCGCCCGCCCTCGCCGCCACCCCGAGTCCCCCGCCCTCGGCCGGCCCGCCACCCTCGCGCCGCAGCGGCGCACGCCTCGTGGCGGCGGGCGTTCGGGACAAGATGACCTGGTGGGACGCGACGAGCACGGCCGGGCCGGCGCTGCTGCACTACAACTACGTCCCCATCCTCGCGTGGCGCGGAGATCGCAACAGCCGCAACCTGACCGTCGCGAACGTGATCGCCCCGCCCCGCCAACTCGCCGGATCCTCATTGCAGAAGTGGGTCCTCGCCGACGCCTCGGAGCAGGCCCCGGCGCTGATGCCGAGCCTGGTCTCGAGCACGGTCGCCCACCTCGCCTGGACCGGCATCAACGGCGGCCGTTCGCTCAACGTCGCAAACCTCGAACTCGACGCCGGCGCCAACCGATTCACCGGCCGCGTGCTCGGCCACGTCCTGGTCGCCGGCAACCAGGTGAGCAGCCGCACCGGACCGAGCTGGGCACAATCCGACCCGCACCAGATCAACACCGTCGACCAGTACGGCAACGTCGTCTACGCGAGCGAGACCGGCGACCTGACCTTCGGCCCCCTGGGCACGCTGAACTTCATCCAGCCCTACGGCACGCGCGGACCGGTCCGCCGCTTCGGCAACCTCTGGTACTGGACCGCGGCCGACGGAGCACTCTGCTTCGCCTTCACCGGCTCACCGAACCCGACCAACGAGTCCCCACGGGTGGCCAGATCGGCCCAGTCGAGCCTGTTCGAGCCCTCACACATCGCCTACGCCGAGCACGCCGGCAACGCACTCCCCTGCATCGCCTGGACCGGAATCGACGGCGCCGGCTACCTCAACATCGCCCCCATCGACTACGGCGCGGTACAGGCCGGCAACGACCCCATCGGCACGGTGTACACCCTGCCCGAAACCAGCATCGGCGCCCCCGCCATGGGCAACGAACCACCGTACGGAAGCAACTACACAGCCAGAACGGTCATCTTCTGGACCGGCGCCGACGGCACCGGCGCCCTGAACGCCTGCGAGGTCACCCTGCCCTGAGGCCAACAACGCGGGCCGGCACGCGGCACCCGGGAGGAGGCGGCCGCACAGGAACGGATCATGAAGGGTGCGAGCGTCCTGGACAGGGCCACGTGGGAACGAATCTCGACCCGCCCGGACCCCTGCACCGACCCCGTGGCGATGGTGCCCGTGATCCAGCTGCACGCGCGCGACGCCCCCGCGCGTTCGAGGGACGCGACGCCGACGACGTGCTCCAGGTGCTGTGGTGTCCGAACGACCACGGCCACGGCCACGAGGACGTGGCCGGCGGATCCCCTACGGCGGACCGCGCCTCGAAATGCACTTGCGCCGCAGCGCCGAGCAGACGCGCTCACCGCCGGATGCGGCTGTTCCTGACGGTAGAGAGCGGCGGCGATCCGTCACTCAGTGTCGGCCGCTTCGGAGAGCTTCGCGTGTTCGTCTGCCCCGACGGGCCGGACCATCCCCTCACCTTGAACATCCAGTAGGTCATGTCCGGTTACGGAAGTGCTCGTTCCATATCCCCATCCCCCGGACCGAGTCGATCCGGGCGCCAGGCAGGCTCCTCCCGGACGTGGCCGAGCAAGTACTCGGTCCCGGACAGAAGTTCCTCCGTCACCCGCACACTGGTCAACCGCTCGGCCGGCGCGAGGAGGTCCGCCTTGTCGTCGAACACATCGAAGTCGGCTTCGCCGTCGAGGTCGCACCAGACCTCCTCCATCACCGGCAGCAGGTCGCCGGGAGTGTTGCCGGCGCGATATCGAGGCGACTCGAAGGCGGTACGCAGCTCGCCGTTCGGGAGGACTTCACGCGTCGGCGCCTCGTGTCCGGTCCCGCTCTTGACCCTCGTCGACTCACGCCTGATCATGGCCGCCCGCGTCACCGCACCGTGGTCGGCGGCCACCTCGCGTAGGTGCCGGCCTCGCGACGAAAGGCTCATCGTGTACGCCTCCTCGCGGATCGACCTCTTCGCCGACGCCGTCCTCGCCGACCCCTACCCCGCCTACACCCGACTGCGCGAACTCGGCGCCGTCGTCCGCCTGGACGCGCACGGCGTCTGGGCCCTGCCCCGCCACGCCGGCGTCGCCGCCGCGCTCCGCGACCCGGCCGGCTACACCAGTGAACGCGCCCTCGCCCTCACCGACCGGATCAACGACCTCGTCCTGACGGACACCGTCGTCGGCACCGACGGCGCCGCCCACGCCCGCCTGCGCCGGGTCCTGTCCCGGCAACTCGCGCCCCGGGCGGTGAAATCCCTCACCGCCGGCCTGCACGCACACGCCCGCGCCCTGGTCGACACGCTCCCTCGCGGCGAGGTCTTCGACGGCGTGGCCGACCTGGCCGCGCCGTTCGTCTCCGGCACCGTGATGCGCCTGATGGGCTTACCCGACCGGGACCGCGCCCACCTCCTCGACCTCGCCGACGCCACCTTCGACACCTTCGGCCCCGACAACGCCCGCACCCGGGCCGCGTACCCCCGCGCCGAGGAGATGTTCGCCTATCTCGACCGCACCGCCACCCGCGACCGCGTCGCCCCCGACAGTTGGCTCGGCGCCATCCACGCCGCCGCCGACCGGGGCGACATCGACGAGGCCCAGGCCGTACCGCTGATGCTCTCCTACACCGTCGCCGGCATGGACACCACCATCCATGCGATCACCGCCGCCCTACACTCCCTCGCCGCCGCACCCGAACAGTGGGCACCGGTGCGCGACCGCGTCGTCCCCGCCGAAGCCGTCCTCGCCGAGACCCTGCGCCTGGAAGCCCCCATCCAGTGGTTCGGCCGACGCACCACCCGCGACATCCGCATCGGCGACACGCTCGTACCCGCCGGCGATCAACTCCTGCTGCTGTACGGCTCGGCCGGCCGCGACCGGGACAAGTGGGGCCCGGACGCCGACACCTTCGACCTCGCCCGCACCGACAGCCGCGACCATCTCGCCCTCGGACTCGGCGCCCACCAGTGCGCCGGAAACCACCTCGCCACCCTCGAACTCGACGCCGTACTCACCGCTTTGACCCGCCGCTTCCACACCCTCGCCCCCGGCCCCGACGCCCCCACCCGACGCCCGCACAACATCCTGCGCGGCTGGCACAAACTCCCCCTCACCGCCGCATAAAGCCTCCGCGGGCTCGTCGCGCCGTCCGAATCCCACCCGACGTTCGCCGACACGAGCCGTCCGGAGCGCGCGGCCGGCGAGCGTTCGGAGGGGCCGCCGGCTCCGGTGTCGGGGACGTCGAGCCGGAGTGTGCGCCCGTCGAGTTGGGGCCGGCCCGACCGGGCCACCCCCTACGGCGATGGCGGACGATCGCACCGCAAGGCCCCGATGTTCGTCCGGTCGGGCCGCGAGGACGCGGGCGGCGTCGGGTCCGGGGTTCTTGGGGCCGAGGTGCGGTCGGGGGCGAGCCCGGCGTTCCGTACCGGGGGGTGGGTTCGGTGGTCGGCAACCCTCTGCGAGTCCCTGTCGGCGGTCGGCCAGGGCCTGTTCGACCAGGCCCGCGTGGCGTGCCGGTCGGAGCTCGCGCCACAAATGCCGTACCTGGCCCGGGGTCCGACCGGTGATCAGGAGGCGATGGACCTCCAGGTGCAGGTACAGGTACAGGTACAGGTACAGGTCGGCGAGCGTGCAGGCAACCGGGGCGCAGGCGCGTACGTAGCGGAGCCAAGCGGCCGTCACGAGCGCGTCCGGCAGCGGACCGAGCGCCAATGCGGTGGCGGCGAGGGGTTCGCCGAGATTCCAGCCGAGCAGCTGTCGACGCAGTCATCGCCGTGCGGGACACCGAGGATCGCTCCACCGGCGCAATCGCGATCCCGACCAACTCCTGGACGCAGCTCATCGGCAACACGCACAACCAGTCCGGCGGGCCGGTAGGAGCGCGGGGCGCGCGGTGGCGGCGCCGCGCCGGCCGCCACCGCGACGCTCGTCACGTGGCCGATGCCTTCAGGCCGGGGCGGTGGACCACACGGCGCGGGCGCCGACCGGGCGAGCCGGCAGGAATATCCCTGCGGATCGCCCGGCGGTGCGGAGGTGTCAGAGCGGGCCGACGACCTGGGTCGGAGTGACGCGGACGACGACGCGTGCGGTGTCGTCCGCCGACGCCGCGTTGAAGTCCGCGTACTTCTTGCCCGTGTACTTGCGCGACAGCCTGTCGATCAGTTCCTGGCCGCCTTCCGTGGTCACCGTGGCCGTGCCGCGTACCTCGGCAGAGACGTAAGGCGTGTGCGCGGGGTTGATCATGACCGTGATCCGGGGGTCGCGGCGCAGGTTCCTTTCCTTTCGGCGGCCGGTGGTCGTGGAGATCAGCAGGTCGTCACCGTCCCGGGCGAGCCAGGTGACCGACAACTGCGCACTGCCGTCCGGCTGGATCGTAGCCACGGTCGCGAAGACCGGGCTGTCGTCGATGACCTTCTTCAGGTCGTCGGAGAGTGCAACGGACACGGAACGGATTCCTTCCCTCGGCTGACTGCTGTCTGCGGACCGACTGCCGCCGGCGGAGACCAGCACCCGACAGCCTGCAAAACCACCTCGGCCCGCGGCAACTTCCGGCGTTCCCGCGCCGGGTCGCGCACCACGAGCCGGATACCGCCGATCTCGTGCTGTGGCAGTGCCAGTTACACACCACCCGCCCGACCGATGTCCCCCGGAGGGTTCACCCGTCCGGCCCACCTGAGCCATCCCTCACGCCGCCTCCGAGCCGAGTTCCACAACGAGTGGCACCGCCCGCGGCGCCGGCGAACTCACGCACGAAAGAAGGGACTCTCACTTCCAAAACGCGCAGGCTTCCCTGTCTGTCGGCCGATCCCGACAACCGTGCGCCCACGCCCGGTCCGCCTTCGGCGTGCTCCAGCAGGATGGTGCCGAGCTGCCACCCCGCCCGGGCGGCGGAATTCCGGATTCCGGGAACTTCGTGCGGATCTTGGTCTCCTTGACGCGGCCGTAGAGGCAGCGTTCGGCCCGCTGCCGGCCGCGGTGGGGTTGGCGGTGTACGGGTCCGAACTCGACCACGCACCCGACGACTTCGGGTTCGCCCGACTCGGGGAGGACCTCGCCGTCGGCGATGGCGTAGAGGTGTTCGCCCCGGGCCTTCCTGACCGCGAAGCCGGCGTGTGCCCCTGAGGGTGAGGGTCCGGTCACGGCTACAAGCCAGCCTCTGCGAGGAGTGCTTCCGCCTGTTCTCGGGTGAGTATCGGCCGGGCCGCCGGCGGTGAGCCACCCGTGTTCGGGTTGCGGCGGTACGACAGGACCCACTCGGCGAGGGGGCTGTCGGTCTCCAGGGTGGTCACGAGCCGCTCACGCAGAGCCGGCGTGGTGTCCGGGCGGGCCGCGATCGCGTTGCGGACGAAGGTGTCCGGGTCGTCCGCCAGCAGATCACGCAGACCGGTCGGCAGGTCCGGGTGCGCGGCGACGGCTTCCCGCACGGCGGGATCCGGGTCGGCGGCCAGTTCCGGCGAAGGAGCCGCATATCGGACGGCGGCGGCACGCGTCACCGGATCGGCGAGCAGACCCGGCAGCAGGTCCGACGCCGGGGAGTAGACCAAAACACTGTTCCTACGGACGTCGGGATCGGGATCCGTCAGCAGAGCCCGACGCACCCGGTTCGGGGCATCGCGCTGGTGCTGGATGATCGACGACCGCACACCGGGCTCCGGATCCGCGGCCAGGCGGGCCAGGAGTTCCGGCGGCAGATGATCGTTCATCGCGAGAAACGACCGCACGGAGGGATCCGGATCATCCGCCAACCGGGCCACCAGCCCCAGCGGATCGTCGGTGACGCTCGCGGCAACCGCGCACCGGACCGACGGCTCCGGGTGCTCCGCCAGGCGGGCCCTGACGTCGGCGGGCACGGAGGAATTGGCCGCGAGAGAGCGTGCGGAACCGAGCTCGATGATCTCCTCGATCAATTGCTCGGTCAGGTCTTGGCGCAGCAGCGCCATCGAGCGGCGGGCCGCCGGGTGCCGGAGCAGGCGCCACACCAGGTCGGCGGGGAGGTCCTTTTGGGCTGCCAGCGCGCTCAGTTCGGCATCCAGGTTCATGGACCGCAGGCTAAGCGGCGGCACGGAAATCCGTACCGTGCCGGAGAGGGTGTACCTGGAGAGGGTGTACTGGGATGCAGGCACCGTCCGGCTGTTGCCGAAGCTGCTGCGGGGCTGCTCCCGCCGGCCGGTCTTCGTCACCCACCGGCGTGCGGGCGCCGGCAAGGTGCTCTCCGCGCGGGACGGGTACGCCGACACGGACGCCGCCCTGGCCCATCCGTCCTACGGGCAGGCCCGCGCGCTGCCGAACCGGCACACCGCCCTGCGCAGGCCCGGCACCGGCCGGGACCTGCACGAGTGGCGCCGCTCCCGACTGACGCAACCGGGCGAACAGGGCGCGTCCGAGCCGATGCCGATGGCCAAGTCCCGGCACGGTCCCGGCACAGGAAGCAGGAAGCAGGAAACGGGAAGCAGGAAGGCGGGGAATGTTCGCCGCTGCTTCAAGCCGGCCCTCCCCCGAGGCGATCGCCGGGCAGGCCGGCCTGCTCGCGCCCGGTGGCGGCCGGCGCCGAGGCTCCCTTCCGGCGCGGACCGTTGCGGGCCACGCGCCCGTCAGGCTCGGCGTGGCCGCCGTTCCACGACGTCGGCGAGCACCGTGGTCACCAGCTTGTTGACGGTTGCCGTGGTCGGTGGGTCGGGGTCGCGGTCTGCGAATAGGAGATGTCCGCCTCCGACCAGGGAGAGGGTGAGCGAGTCGATGTCGGCGTCGGCCGCGATGCGGCCCGTTGCGCGTTCGTCGGCCAGGTAGGCGGAGACCGCGGTCACGACCTGGGCGAGGATCGCGATGCCGCCTCCGGGCGTGGCTTGCCGCAGTCGCGCGCGCAACTCGTCCCGGAAGGTGATGAGCGGAATGATCGCGACGGGAACCGGTCCGAACAGGGTGGTCAGCGCGCCGGTGAGGTTGTCGGCAACCGTGCCGGTGCCGACGGTCTCGCGCAGCGCATGCGCTTGCGTTTCGAGCTGTGCGGCCCGGTCGAGCACGAGTTCGGCGAGGAAGGCGTCGAAGTCGGTGAAGTGCCGGTGCAGGACGCCTTTGGCGCAGCCCGCCTCGTCGGTGACGGCCCGGCTGGTCAGCCCGTTCGGGCCGTCCCGCAACAACACGCGTTCGGCGGCGTCGAACAGCTGCTGCCGCGCGTCGCGAAGGTGTACCCCGGTCGGCACTTACCGATCCTCTCGTACGCCAGGCTCCTGGCATGGCATCCGTTGGCAAATGGGCACCTGCCCACTAAAGTGAACGCATGCCCACTCTACCGCGAGAACAACCGGAGCCGGCGCAACCACATCAGGCTCGACGGATGGCGGAATCCTTCGGCACGGATGCGCGACGCTACGACCGGGCCCGACCGGGCTACCCCGAAAACCTGGTGGCGCGTGTCGTCGCCGGGAGCCCAGGGCCCGACGTGCTCGACGTCGGCTGCGGCACGGGCATCGCGGCCCGGCAATTCCGGGCCGCCGGTTGCGCCGTGCTCGGCGTCGAACCGGATGCGCGGATGGCCGACTTCGCGCGGGTCCGCGGCCTGCGAGTCGAGGTGGCGACCTTCGAGGCATGGGAGCCGGCCGGTCGAATGTTCGACACGTTGATCGCCGCCCAGTCGTGGCACTGGGTGGACCCGGTCGCCGGCGCCGTGCAGGCGGCCCGGGTGCTGCGTCCGAACGGGCGCCTGGCGATCTTCGGGCACGTATTCGAGCCGCCTGCCGAGGTGGCCGAGCCGTTCGCGGCTGCCTACCGCCGGGCGATGCCCGAATCCCCGCTCGGCACTCAGCCGGCGCGACGTCCGCTGGAGATGTACCAAGCGGCGTACGCGAAGATCGCCGACAGGATCCGCGAGACCGGGCAGTTCGACGACCCGGAACAGTGGCGATTCGACTGGGAGCAGTCCTACACCCGCGACCAATGGCTGGACCTGCTCCCCACCACCGGCGGCCTCACCCGACTTCGTTCCGACCAACTGGCCGAGATACTGGGCGCGGTCGGCCACGCCATCGACGCTCTGGGTGGCCGCTTCACGATGCACTACACCACTCTGGCGACCACCGCCGTACGCGCCGGCACCCCTTGACCCCGGCCGCACGCTCACGCGGGCCCGGGCGCGCTACTCGTCCACAAACACGGCGGGCCCGGGCACGCTACTCGTCCACAACATGTCCGGATCACGCAGCGGACGCACGTCCCGGGCACCTCGGGGACCGGGGCAACTCCGGGACCGCAAAACTGCTCGACGCGCCGAACAGCACGGCCGCGAAGGTTCTGCACCAGCTCGGGTACGACAAGGAGACGGCGCAGGTCGATATCGCCGCGAAGGTCCAGCCCGGCACGCAGGAGTTGAGCAGCCACATCCCGTTCGCGCCGAGCGCGAAGAAGACGCTGGACCTCGCCCCGCCCTGAGCGAGGCGCAGCGACTGCCCTACAACCACATCCGTACGGAACACATCCTGCTCGCCCTGGTCAGGGAAGGTCAGGGCGTCGGTGCGAAGGTGCTTGCCGAGCGGATCAAGCCGATCGGCAGGATCCGTGCCGCAGTGCTGGCCTCATTGGAGGGTTCGCAGGACGTCGAGGCCGCCCGATGGCCGGCCGGCCAAGGTCGTACGCCCGGTCCTCGCGCCCCGGTTCCGCCGGGGAACCGGCTGATCGGCGGGTCGCCCGGTTGGAAGCGGTCGGTGGGACGGACGCTGAAGCGGCCGGTAGGACAGACGCCAAACGAACCGGCCGCCGAGCCGGCCGAGGCCGGCCTGGCGGCCGGGTTCCCGGCCGACCGAGCAACCAGGCAACCGGCCGCCCAGCTGGCGCGATCACGTGGACCTCGGGCCGGAGGGGGACGGCGCGACGTGCCCGGCGTACGTATGAGTCGTCGGCTCCGGCGTCGCCAACTCGGTCCTGGTGAAGGTCAATCAGATCGGCACCCTGACGGAGGCCCTGGCCACCGTCGACGCCGCCCACCGGGCGGGCTACACCGTCGTCATGTCGCACCGCTCGGGAGAGACGGAGGACACGACAATCGCGGACCTGGCGGTGGCCACCGGCTGCGGCCAGATCGAGCCCGGATCACTGTCCCGCTCCGACCGCACCGCCCGCACCGCCAAGTACAACCAACTCTTCCGCATCGAGGAGCAGTTGGGCGACAGCGCCCGGTACGCGGGTACGGAGGCACTGCGCCGCTGCTGAGATTCTCGGCTGAGGCTGAGGCTGACGATGGCGTGGCGAGTTTCAGTCCCGTCTCGGCGATGAAACCGTCGAGGAGGGCGGATGGGTATTGCATCCGTTTCAGTCGGGTGCGGGCCGGGGCTGCGAGCACGACGGTGGTACACCCGGCCAGATTGCCCCGGCTTCTCTTCGGGTGGGACCACACACCCTCGGCCGGGTTGAGATCGCCGGCGACGAAAGCCTACGTCGGATCGTCAAAGGCCCAATGCCGCCTGATGCGGCGCCAGTATCCTGCGCCGGTGGTCGTAATCGACCGATTCCATTCCTGCCGCAGTGCCGCAGTGCCGCTGGGCCGCAGTGCCGCTGGGCCGACTGCGGACGTGCATGTGGGCCTGGGCATCCGCAGTTGTCGCGGATGCCCAGGCCCGTGGTGGAACGGGTGCCGAGCGGGCTAGCTGAGGGTTCCGGTGAGGTTGATGCCGGTGTGGTCGCCGGTGACGCCGGACAGGTTGATGGCGCCGGCGCCGTCCCAGGTGCCGTTGATGTGCCGGGTGGTGTGCAGGATGCGGTTGTCGGTGGCGACCAGGCCGACCTGGAGTTCGCCCGCGACGTTGGCGGCGGAGATGTTGGTGGCGGTGACCGGGCCCAACACGCTGCCCAGGTCCGCCCAGTCCTGCCAAGTGCCGTTGGCGTAACGGACGCCGTGGTACTGGGTGGCGCCGTTGTTGGCGGTGGCAACGATCTGCAGGTCACCACCCGTTCCGGCGACGGCGATGTCCGAGATCGCCCCGACGTCGCGCAGGGCCACCGAGGTGTCGTTCCAACCGGCCCACACGCCCGCCGTGTTGCGAGTCGCGTGGTACACCTTGCCGCCGGACACCGCGAGCACCTGCAACTGCCCGTTCACATTCGCCGTGGCAATCCTGGTCACCGTGCCGATCGGCGCCGTCATCTGCGCCGACACGTCCGCGAACCCGGACCACGTCCCGTCCCCGTACCGCACCGAGTTGAATACCCGCCCATCCGCGACGCCGGTCACGAACAGATCCGAACCGACGGAGGCGACGGAAACCTGGGAGAACGCGCCCGGACGACCGGCGACCGGACCGATGTCCGCGAACGGCGCCCACGTCCCGTTCGCCAATCGCCGGCCGTGATAGAGCGCACCGTTGTTGCCGACCGCGACGATCTGCGTGTCTCCGTTGATCCCTGCCTCGGCCGACGACCTGATCCCGCCCGGCACGCTTCCTGCCACAGACTGCACGTCACCGAACCCCGACCACCCGCCGTCGACGAAGCGGGTTGCGTGGTAGAGGTTTCCGCCGGCCGTGACGAGTGTCTGGGTCTTCCATTCGGCCGCGGGAGCAGGAGGCGTGGATCCGGAGTCGTCGACGATGTTGACCCGCCGCACCGGGTCGAAGGATCCATAGCCCGAGAAGTACGGGTACGGGATCTCCCGGTAGATCACATTCCGCGACGCCGTGAACTCGTAGCCGTAGTAGGAGGTCTGCGCTGTGTTCGCCCATCCGGCGAAGAGAACGACGTGGCCGGATGGGCCGCTGCCGGGGTTGTTCAGCGCGTCGCCGGGGAGGAGTTGTGACTTGCTGATGGCCGAGACGGCCCCCACACGCGCGAAGTCGTCGGTGGTTGGGCCGGGTGTGGACAGGCCCCACGCCATGGACACGTATCCGGAGCAGTCCTTGCGGTATCCCTGATAATTGCCCGTTCCGTACACCAGCCCTTTGTTCAGCCACGTTTGCGCGCGGTTCAGGACTTCGCTTCGGGTGATCTGCTGCGCGCTCGCGGCGGTCTGTGCCGCCGAGGCGGGTGCGGATGCCCTCGGGTCGGCCGCCGAGGCGGTGCTCTGCGAGGCACCGAGCAGGCCAAGGGACAGGGTGCTTGCGAGTATCACGCCGAGCGCGGGGCGCGCGGCAGCACGGATCGACACCATGAACTTCTCCTGGGTTTCGAACGATTGAGAGGTGGGGGGTGCCGGATCAGCTGAGGGTTCCGGTGAGGTTGATGCCGGTGTGGTCGCCGGTGACGCCGGACAGGTTGATGGCGCCGGCGCCGTCCCAGGTGCCGTTGGTGCGCCGGATCGTGTGCAGGATCCGGTTGTCGGTGGCGACCACGCCGACCTGGAGTTCGCCCGCGACGTTGGCGGCGGAGACGTTGGTGACGGTGACCGGACCCAACACGCTGCCCAGGTCCGCCCAGTCCTGCCAGGTGCCGTTGGCATAACGGACGCCGTGGTACTGGGCGGCGCCGTTGTTCGCGGTGGCGACGATCTGCAGGTCACCACCCGTTCCGGCAACGGCGATGTCCGAGACCGGGCCGATGTTGCGTAGCGCGCTCGCGGTGTTGTTCCAACCGGTCCAGACCCCGTTGGTATCGCGAATCGCGTGATAGACCGCGCCGCCGGACACGGCGAGGACCTGGAGCCGACCGCCGATGTTCGCGGTCGCGACCTTCGACACCGTACCGATCGGCGCCGTCATCTGCGCCGACACATCCGCGAACCCGGACCAGGTGCCGTCGGCGTGCCGGACGGTGTTGAACACCCGCCCGTCCGCGACCACCGTGACGAACAGATCCGAACCGAACGACGCCGCGGCGACGTTGGTGATCGTGCCGGCCGGGACCTGGCCGTTGTCCACCGTCCCGAACGCGCCCCAAGAGCCGTTGCCCGTGCGGATCGTGTGCCGGAGCTTTCCGTCACCGCTCACGGCGAGGATGTGGGTGTCGCCGTTGATCCCGGCTTCGGCGGAGGCGCGGATGCCTCCGGGCACCGAGCCCGACACCGCTTGAACGTCGCCGAACCCGGTCCACCCGCCGTCGGCGTACCGGGTGGCGTGGTACAGCGTCCCGCCGGCGTCGACCAGGACCTGGGAGCGCCATACCGGGGTGGGGGCGGGTGTGTCACCCGGGTAGGGGTTCGCCCGGTCGGTGTCGAGCCCGGTGCCGGGCCAGCAGGTCCACGCCCGGTAGCCCTGGTCCGCGAGGATCTTCTCGGCGATGAGGATCTGCTGCTGTTTGGTCGCCAGGTCGGGGCGTGGTGCGTAACCGAGGCCGCCGTAGTAGCGCCAGTTGGTCATGTTGATCTGCAGGCCGCCGTAGTAGCCGTTGCCGATGTTGATGCTCCAGTTGTCGGTGCTTTCGCAGTGGGCGACGTTGTCCCAGGTGGCGACGGACGCTGCGTCGGCGGGCGCGGCGGACAGGGTGGCCAGGGCGGTAATGGTCAGCGCGGCGCCGGCGAGGAGGCGGCGAACGGCGGGTGCGGGCATGGGTGTTCCCCCCGAGTGGCAGATGTTGGGCGTTCGATGCGGTGCTGGAGTGTCGTGGCGGCTCGACGTCCGATCGGAAGCGGACGGAGCTGCGGCCCGGCGGAGCCCGAGCCGGGTCCCGGCTGCTACTGCCAACCCAATGTGTCGCTGTGGGCGGCGGACGGCGGGGCGGGGATCGGGACGACGGCGAACGGGGTGACGGCGAGGGCGGCGACCGCGGTGGCCTTCGCGATGTGGGTGCGGATCATGGCAGAGCGCTCCTTCGGGACACAGGCACAGGGGGTGTGGTGTGGATCCGGTGCCTCCCGCGGTGAGGCTGTCCCCGGTTCCTCCGGCTGCTTGTCGCTGCCGTTGGGTATGAGCATGTCTGCCGGCCATGGGCCAAACCAGGGTTTGGGGCCGGCCTGAAGCGTCCTTGGCCTAAGCAGGCCGGCCCGGCCGGATCAGGACAGCCGGCGGTTGAACGCCTGTGGCACGAGCCCGACTTCGACGCCTGCCGGGGCGAACGCGGCCGGGGGCGAAGGTGCGTTCGCAAACGCGCGCCGGGCGGCGGATTCCGCGACGGGCGGATGCGGGCGGATGCGGGCGGATGCGGGCGGATTCCTGACAGGTTCCCGGCTTGTCTTCGTCCCGACTCGGGCGAATCGGTTGCGGACGTGCCGGGTGTGCGATGTGCTGTAGCGCCGGGCGGCACCGGACATCGGGCGGCTGGGCGTCGCCTCGAGACGGGGGTGTCATGGAGCCGTTGGGTCGTGGGGATCCGCAGCGGGTGGGGCGGTTCCGGCTGATCGGGGTGTTGGGGTCCGGCGGGACGGGACGGGTGTTCCTCGGGCGGGCACCGGACGGGGCGGCCGTGGCCGTGAAGGTGATGCACCCCCATCTGCTGACCATGACCGACGGCCGGGCCGAATTCCGACGCCGGTTCGCCCGGGAAGTGGAGTCCGCGCGGGAGGTGGACTCGGCGTTCATCGTGTCGGTCGTGGACGCGGACGCGCACGCGGAAGTCCCCTGGCTGGCCACCGAGTTCGTGCCGGGGATCGCCCTGGGCGAGGCGGTGCGGCGGTTCGGGCCGCTGCCCGAGGCGTCACTGCTCGTCCTGGCCGCAGGGCTGTTCGCCGCGCTGGCCCGGATCCACGCGGTCGGCCTGGTGCACCGGGACATCAAACCGTCCAACATCGTCCTGGGCGTCGACGGCCCCAAGGTCGTCGACTTCGGGATCGCGCTGCCCGCCGGGACCACCGCCCTGACCCGGACCGGGCAGACGGTGGGGACGATGGGGTTCATGTCGCCGGAGCAGTTCGAACGCCCCGACGTCGGCCCGGAGAGCGACGTGTTCTCCGCCGGCGCGGTCCTGGTCCACGCGGCCACCGGCCGGCCCCCGTTCCCCGGGGACACCCTGCCCGTGCTGTTCGCGAGCCCGACCACCCGCACACCCGACCTCGACGGCCTCCCCGCCGCACTCGTACCACTGGTCGAGGCCGCCCTCGCCAAGCACCCCACGACCCGACCCACCGCCGAGGCCGCCCGCGCGATGTTGCCCGCACCGCCCACCGACGCCGGCGACGACGCCGGATGGCTGCCCCCCGCCGTCACCCATGCCATCCTGCGCGCCACCATCACCGTGCTGAGCGCTCCCGGACCGGTCGCCCCGTACGACAACGACGCGGCAACCGGCACACCACTCCCGCAGGCACGATCCGGGCACGCCACCTCCCCTCCCACGCAGGTCCCACAGGTCCCGCAGGAGACGGCAACCGCCCCGGACCCGGCCCCCACGGAACCGGAAACCGACGGGGTCGCTCCGAAGGAGGTTCCCCCACCGCGCGCCGGGAGCCGGACCTCCGCCGACGGCACCTTCGACATCTCCTGGACCGGTCGGGAACCGATCACCGACTACGCCCGCCCGAAGTTCGACCTCCCTACCTATTTCCAGCTCTGGACATTGATTCTCCTGGCGGTCGCGACGGCCTGTATCCACGGCCTGATCTCCCGTTGGAGCGCCATGGACGACAACGACAGGGGAGGGAAGGACTTCGACGGCGTGGGGCGGCTCTTGCTCATCGGTGCCGGCTTCACGGGGTTCATCGGGCTTGTCTGCCTCGGCGGCCTGGTGTTCACCGTGATCCGCAAGCTGTTCGCGAGCAGGCGACACCGGCTTGCGGTTCCGCACAGGGCCCCCTGGTCACTGCGCATCGGCCCACGCGGCATCACGACCACCGACGACTTCCGCCGCACCATCCCCTGGGACCAGGTCGAGATGGTCGGCATCGAGCCCATCCGGGCCCCCGGGCCGGCTGAGCTGTACGTCTATCCGGGACTGCGCGTCCAGTTCGTCGACGACGCCAATGTCGTCCCCCTGCGCACCGCCGGATGGTTCTACCCCGGTGAGGCACCCACGGCTCCTTCGGACCGGGAAGCCGGCGGCCCCGTGTGCGTCCTCGGCCCACTGATCGAAGGTCGGCACTTCGAACTCACCGAGGCCCTCGCCCGCCACGCCGGCCCCCGGTGGAATCCGAAACTTGGTCTCCAAGGTGCCAACCCGCAGTGACTCCACGAGCCATGAGGTCGTAAGCGCGGCAGACCCGGAGCCCCGACACCGGGGCCCGGGGTGGCACGTCGCCCGGCCGCGCGTACACCGGCGGTTGGCCGAACTCCGGGCGTTGGAACGGGTGGAGGCCGCTGGAGGTGCCGGACTCCTCCGTGAACGGGATGGGGTCCGCGCCCATCGGAGATATTTCCAGCCTCCGCTACTCGGTGGTACCGTATAGTGGTACTCGGTCGCACGCAGTACCGATAGGGCTGAGGAGAACCGCGATGGACGACCTGACGGAGATGTTGAAGGGCACGCTCGAAGGGTGCGTGCTCGAAATCATCGGCAGCGAGGAAACCTACGGGTACGCCATCACCCGTCGGCTGAACGAACTCGGCTTCGCCGACGTCGTCGAGGGGACGGTGTACACCATCCTGCTGCGACTGGAGAGAAACGAACTCGTCCAGGCGACGAAACGACCATCCGGGGTCGGTCCCCCGCGCAAGTTCTACGCGCTCAACGACGCCGGACGCGAGGAACTCGCGAAGTTCTGGACGAAATGGCAGTACGTCTCGTCACGCATCGACAGGCTCAAGATCGACAGGCTCAAGGAGGGCGGGAGATGAACTTCTGGGAGACCATCACCGGCAGCGATCTCACCAGGGAATGGCGGGCGTTCGAGGCCCGGGCCGAGGCCCTGCCGGACGACTATCGGGCGGCGTGGGAACAGATCAAGGGCCACCTCTTTCCCCATGGGGACATCACCGGCCGCAACCTGATGCCGATCCTCGACGCCGCCCTGGGACTGCTCGAGGAAACGGCGGCGGATGGGCAGAGCGTCCACGAGGTGCTCGGCGACGACATCCCGGGCTTTTGCACGGCGCTGGCCGGCGGGGAAGGGGCTCGAACCCATCGCGACCGGTGGCGCGAGCAGTTGAACAGGAACGTCGCACGGAAATTGAGCCGGCTGGGAGGCTGACGTGAGCATCCAGGACATCATCGAGGGCAAGAAGCAGTGGCGGGCGCACACGGCTCGGGTCAAGGCGCTCCCGCCGGACTACCGGATCGTCTACCAGGAGATGCAGAGGTACCTGTTCAAGGTCGGACCGATCGACCTGCCCGATGGGCCCCTGCTCCCCGGGATCGTCGACTTCTTCGAGGAGGGCGTCGCCGCGGGCAAGGGGGTCCTGGAACTGATCGGCGACGACGTCGCCGCGTTCTGCGACGACTTGGTCAAGGACTCTCCCACCTATGCGGACCTGTACCAGGAATCCATCAGCGGGGAACCCGGCACCACGGCCGAGAAGTGACACCGGCTGCCCCATACCGGCGGGCGTAGCCCGCCGACGCGGTTCGTCTCGGTGCCGTGCCGTGCCCTGCCGGCGGCGGTGCCCGAATACTCGAAACGACGGCGGCGACGGCGGCGACGGCGGCGACGGCAACAAGGAGGGCGTTCCTCGAGTCGGTCCATCGGCTCGGCGCTGGACTCTCCCACCGTGGGAGGGTCCAGCATGATGGCGTGCAAGACGAACTTCTCACCATCGGGCGCTTCGCACGCCTGTGCCGCCTCAGCGTGAAGCAGCTACGACACTACGACGACATGGGGCTGCTGGCTCCCCTCCGTGTGGACGCCGGCTCCGGCTACCGCTATTACGCACCCGAACAGGTGCGTGACGCCCTGACCATCGCCCTGCTGCGCGAGATGGATCTTCCCCTGGCCGTGATCGCCCAGGCACTGGCTGCCGGGCCCGAGCGCCGGGCGGGGATCCTGCGTGCCGAGCGGGACCGGCTGGCCGAACGGATCAGCAGGGACCAGGCCCGGCTGGAGATGCTGGAACGGCTGGCCGAAGGCGGTCTGCCCGGCTATGAGGTGACGCTGGGCAGCGAGCCGGAGCGACGGCTGGCGGTGGTGCGAGCGGTCTGCACCCCCGCGGAGATCGGCACCAAGGTCGAGGAATGCGTGGGCCGACTGCTGCCAGTGCTGGGCAAGACGGGAATCCCATGGGGGCCGCCGCTGTGGGGGCTGTACCCGCTGGACCTCGAAGAGCGGATGCAGATCGCCGTCGGAGCGCAGACCCCGCAGGGGGAAGACATGCCCGGCCTGGAACTGGAATTCGAGGTGCTGCCCGGTGGACTCGTCGCCGAGACCGTGCACATCGGGCCCTACGGGCAACTTCCGCTGGCCTACAACGCGCTCTTCGCCGCCATCCACGAGCGCGGACTGCACCCGCGAGCACCGGTACGCGAGGCGTATCTCGTCGGACCGGCCGAGGCACCGCAAGACGAGCTGATGACCCGACTGATCATCCCGGTCCAGGAGAGCATGGCATGACCACGGTAATAGACGTAGTAGATGTAATGGACATCGATGCCCGCGGCGCGCAGCACTGCGAGACGACGGCCCTGGGGGTGCTGCTGCGGCACCAAGGACTCGATCTGTCCGAGCCCATGCTGTTCGGCCTCGGCTCGGGTCTGTCCTTCATCTACTGGGACGCCAAGAACCTGGGCTTCCCCTTCCTCGGGGGACGGGTCAAGCCTTTCGACCTGACCAGGAACCTGGCCGGCAGACTCGGGCTGGAACTCCTGGTCCAGGAGACCACCTCCCCGCGCAAGGCATGGGACAGCGTGGCGGCCTCCATCGATGCCGGCCACCCCGTCGGACTCCAGCTCGACAGCTACCACTTGGACTACTTCGGCTCGAAGACCCACTTCGGCGGTCACGTCGTCGCCATGTACGGCTACGACGACCACAGGGCCTACCTGGTGGACACCGACCAGCAGGGCGGAGCGGTCTCCACCAGCCTGACCAGCCTCGCCCGGGCCAGGGCCGAGCGCGGCCCGATGACCGCGAAGCACCGATCGTTCACCCTCACCGCTCCAAGGGAACTGCCCTCCCCACACGGACAGATCGTCCCCGCCATCGCCGCCTGCGCCGACGCCTTCCTCAACCCGCCCATCGCCAACCTCGGTCACCGCGGCATCGAGAAGGCCGGCAAGCTGGTCCGCACGTGGCTCCAGCGCACCGACAACCCACAGCAGGACCTGCCACAGGCCGCCCTGTTGATGGAGAAGGCCGGCACCGGCGGCGCCCTGTTCCGCAACCTCTACCGCGACTTCCTCGCCGAATGCACCGATCTGCTCGACAGCAGCCACCTGCGCACCGGCCACACGCTGTACGCCGAGGCAGCCACCCTGTGGACGGAAGTAGCGGCACTGATCAAGAAGGCCGGTGAATCGGGCGACGCGCAGTGCCTCGTCCGGGCCGGCTCGATCCTCGGCAATCTCTCCCGCATGGAGCGCGAGGCCATGCAGGCGCTGAGCCGCCTGGGCTCGGAAGGGCTCCCCGGCGCGACGCGGTGAGCCGCAGCGCCACGCGGTAAGCCGCAGCGCCACGTGGTGAGCGGCAGCGCCACGCGGTAAGCCGCATCGCCACGCGGTAAGCGGCAGCGCCCCGTTTGTGCCGGGGCGCTGCCGTCTCCATGGGCGAACGTTACGGCTTCGGCAGTGAGCAGCCCGGCAGGCTCAGGTCAATCTTGTTGCCCGCACCGATGCAGGGCACGATGATGTACGTCTCCTCGGCATAGTTGATGCCTTGGTGGATGGTGACGTTGCCGTTCTCGTCGACCTCGCACGGGTTGTTCTCCGTGCAGGTCTCGCCGTTCTCATTGCCGGTGTTGTTGACGGCGACGACCAGGCCGGTCGTCGTGTCGATCACCGGGGAGCCGGACGTGCCGCCGATGGTGTTGCAGGACGGGGTGTAGCGGACCGAGTCCTTCCAGGTCCAGCCGGCCTCCTTCAGGCGGTAGACGAAGCCGTCCACGTTGCAGTTGTAGGTCCGCTTCCAGTACCCGGAGACCACCTCGATCGACGAACCGGCCACCGGGTGCTGGTCGTTGAGGGTGAGCGCGCTGATCCCGTACGCACTCTGGATCTGCGCGTAGGTCTGGGTGAGTTCGTAGATCGAGATGTCCGTGTCGGTCATCGTGGCGTACGAGACCTTGTCGGCACTCAGGGTGGCGACTTCGGAGCCCGAGCCGTCGAGCAGCGAGAAGGAACGGCTCGACGGCTGGTCGGTGATGACCTCGCCGGCGGCCGGGAATCCGGTTTCCAGGCAGTGGCCGTTGGAGAGGACGAGCGCGGGGTCGTCGGGCTGCGAGTTGGGCGTCCGGATCACGGATCCCGAACAGTTGCTCAGCGCCACCGTGCCGGCGAAGTCGACAGCCGTGACGGTGGTCGTGCTGTCGGCGGGCCGTGCGCCAACGGCGGGTGCCGTGCCCGCTGCCGCGAACAGCAGAGCACAGACGACGCCGAGTGTGCCGACGAAGGACTTCTTCATGTGGGGTTCCCTTTTGGGGGTGGGGACGATGAAGGAGTGCAGTTGTGTCGTGCATGCGCATTGTTGAGGCTTCGGCACCCAGGGGACAAGTAGACAAAGGGAGTTGGGGACGGTTCTTTGCAAGGGGCACCGACCCGATCACGCGGTGTGGGGTGGCCCTCCCGGCCGGTGTGGGGTGGAGACGCTCCGACTGCCGCAGGTCCCGCAGGGAGGCACGGCCGACTCGGATGATCGGACGAATAATCCTCGGGTGGGAAGTTTCGCCGACCCGCCGAAGTCGTTGCCTGATTCGATGCCGGCACTGGCTAGGGTGCGGTCGTGAATGCATCCGGTGTGTCGACGTCGTCTCCGGGCCCCGGGAAGGTACTGGTCACCGGCGGCAGCGGTTTCCTCGGCCTCGAGATCTGCCGCCAGTTGGTCGCCCGCGGCACGCAGACCGTCTCGATCAGTCGCCGGCCGAGCGACGAACTCGCCGAGTTGGGCGTACGCCAATACCAGGGCGACCTGGCCGACACCACCGACCTCACGGCGCTCGCCCGTGCGGCCGACGGCTGCGACGCCGTGGTGCACACCGCGGCGCTCGCCGGGGTCAGCGGCCCGTCGCGTCCGTACCGGCGGGTCAACGTCACCGGCACGCTCAACGTGATCGCCGCCTGCCGCGTGCAGGGCGTTCCCACGCTCGTCCACACCTCGACCGCGAGCGTCGTCTTCCGCCCCGGCGGACTGGAGAACGTCGACGAACGCCTCCCGTACCCGCGGCGTCACCTGGCCGCGTATCCGATGACCAAGGCGAAGGCCGAGCAGATCGTCCTGGCCGCCAATGGGCCGTCCCTGACCACCGTCTCGCTGCGGCCCCACCTGATCTGGGGGCCCGGGGACCCGCACTTCACCCCGGCACTCGTCCGCACCGTCCGCCGGGGACGGCTGTTCCTGCCGGGCGACGGATCCGTCCTGGTCGACGGCACGCACGTACGCACCGCCGCGCACGCGCACCTGCTGGCGCTCGACCGCCTCCACGCGGGCCATCCCCTCGGCGGCCGGGCCTACTTCGTCGCACAGGGCGAACCGTTGCCGGTGCGCAGCCTGGCACTGTTGCTGCTGGCCGCCGCCGGGGTGCCGGCCCGTCACCGGGCAGTGCCGCGCCCGCTCGTCCACGCCGTGGCCGCGGGGTGGGAGGCGGGGGCCCGGCTGTCGCGGCGCGCCGGCACGCATGGCCCGAGCCGCTTCCTGGCGGCCGAACTCACCCACCCACACTGGTTCGACCTCACCGCCGCCCGCACCGACCTCGGCTTCGTGCCGCCGGTCGGGATGGCCGACGGCCTGGCCGAGCTGGCCGGTCGCGGTGGTCTGCCCGCAGCCGCGCAACGCCTGTTGCCGACTCGGAGCGAGTGACCGGCGGTTCTCGGATAGCGCCCGGGCACACCTGTGCGACTCCCCGGCCGGCCGCCGGGCTTCGGACAAGTCCACCGCGCGGCACAGGATTTCCATCCGAAAGGGGCAACATCCGCACGGAATCGGCGCGTTGGCACCCTGCCCCGGGGGCCGCGCCGCTAGCTTTCGGCGCATGTCACACGTCCGAGCCCAGTTCGCGGGCGTATCGGCCTATCTGCCCGAGCAGTACGTCACCATGAGCCGGCGCGAGGAACAGATCGCGGCCGCCGGGGACTTCGCGCCGCCCCCGGGTCTGCTCACCCGACTGACCGGCGTCCGGGGTGTCCACCTGATCGGCGACGACCAGCAGGCCTCGGACCTCGCGACGGCCGCCGCCCGCAAGCTGTTGGCCGAGCACGGCAGCGGGCCCGACGACATCGACCTGATGATCTTCGCAGCCGCCTGCCAGGACCTGACCGAGCCCGCCACCTCACACATCGTCGCCGCCAAACTCGGCCTCACCTGCCCGGTCTTCGACGTCAAGAACGCCTGCAACAGCGTCCTCAACGCGATCCAGACCGCGCAGGCCCTCATCGAAACCCGCCAGTACCGCACCGTCCTGATCACCTGCGGCGAAGCCCCCTCGCTCTACACCCGCCTCGACCTCCCCGACGCGCACAGCTTCGCCCGGGCACTGCCCTCCTACGGCTTCTCCGATGCCGGTTGCGCCCTGCTCCTGGTCGCCCGGGAGACCCGAGACGACCCGCTCGGTCCCGGCGTGCTGGGCGGCCGATTCGCCGCCGACTCCACGTGTTGGCCGGCCGCCACCGTCCGCACCGGCGGAACCATCGCCGCTCGCGGCACCTCGGACCCCGGAGCCGCCTACTTCCGGATGGAGAGCACCCGGATGCGCGACAGCATCCGGCTGCTGACCACCCGGGTTTTGCCGCTCCTGGACGAACTCGCGCTGGGAGTCGACGACCTGGCCTTCATCGGCGTGCACCAGGTCTCCCTGGCCGACGTCGAGACCATGTGCGGCCCCGAGATCGGTGTACCCCGCGACAAGCTCGTGGTCACCGTGACCGAACACGGCAACGTCGCGTCCGCCTCCCTGCCGCTCCAACTCTCCATCGCCCTGGAGAGCGGACTCGCGCAACCCGGCGACCTCGTCGCCCTGGTCGGCCTCGCCGCGGGCAGCAGCGCCGGACTCGTCGTCCTCAGGCTCTAGTACCGCGCCCGGCACCAGTGCCGCGCCCGACCCGCCACCCGTCCCCCAGACCCGACGTCACCACCACCACCTCACCGAAGGAATACCAATGAGCTCCCTGTACGGCCCCATCACGGACAAGCTCACCAAGCACTTCAACCTCGAGGGGGAGACCATCACACCGGACACCACCTTCGAAGACCTGGGTCTGGACTCCCTGGGCACCATCGAACTCCTGTGCGTCCTCGAGGAGGAACTCGGCCTGCGCGTCCCTACGGACAGCACCCTCCAGGGTGCCGACACCACCATCGCCGAGGCCGTGGCCGCCGTCGAGGCCGCCCAGACGGGCGTACCGGCCCCGCGCTCCACCACGACCGACCCCGTCGCCACCGCATGAGTACCCGACGCATCGCCATCACCGGCATCGGGCTGCTCACCCCCGGTGGCATCGACACCGCCTCCACCTGGCACACCGTCTGCTCCGCCACCCCCACGGCCGCCATCGACCCGTCCCTGGGCGACGTCCCCGTCCCGATCACCTGCCGCGTCCCGGACTTCGATGCCAAGGCCCTGCTCGGTCGCGACGTCTGGCGCATGGACCGCTTCTCCCACCTCGCGCTCGCCGCCGCCCACCAGGCCGTCGCCGACGCCGGCCTCGACCCCACCTCCTGGGACGGCGCCCGCGTCGCGGTGGTGGTGGGCGTCGGCACCGAGAGCCGGGACAGCATCTTCGCCGCCTCCCGCAAAGTCCTCGAACACGACCACGCGACGGTCTCCCCGCTGACGATCCCCCGCTCGACCAGCAACGCGGCCGCTGCGGAGATCAGCATCGCCCTGCACATCCACGGCCCGAGCCTGGCCGTCAGCACTGCCTGCGCCTCCGGCGCGACCGCGCTCGGCGTCGCCAGGGACCTGCTCATCGCCGACCGCTGCGACATCGCCGTGGCCGGCGGCGTCGAGGCCCCCTGCCATCCGCTGAGTTCACTCGGCTTCTCCCGGATGGGCGCCCTGTCCAGCCGCCTCCACGACCCGCGCGGCGCGAGTCGGCCATTCGACGTCGACCGCGACGGCTTCGTCCTCGCCGAAGGCGCCGGCCTCCTCGTCCTCGAACGGGCCCGGGACGCGGCCGCGCGCCGGGCCCCCGTGCGCGCCTACTTCAGCGGCTACGGCGCCTCCAGCGACGGCCACCACTACGCCGCGCCACACCCCACCGGCCTCGGCATCGAACGGGCGTTCACCGCCGCACTCGCCGACGCCGACCTGAGCGTCACCGACATCCACCATGTCAACGCGCACGGCACCGGCACCCCCATGAACGACCGCGTCGAAGGCGCCACCCTGCGACGCCTCT
The DNA here is from genome assembly GCF_049739465.1 of Embleya sp. AB8. Classification (NCBI taxonomy): domain Bacteria; kingdom Bacillati; phylum Actinomycetota; class Actinomycetes; order Kitasatosporales; family Streptomycetaceae; genus Embleya; species Embleya sp. AB8. The sequence continues at coordinate 191,257 of NZ_JBMHHY010000008.1, read as the reverse complement.
TCCACGGCCACCCGCCCGCCGTCACCTCCGCCAAGGGCACCACCGGACACACCCTCGGTGCCGCCGGCGCCATCGAGGCGGCACTCGGCGTCCTCACCCTCCAACACCAGGCCATCCCGCCCACCGCCAACCTCGACCGGCTCGACCCCGACATCGACCTCGACGTCGTCAGCAAAACCCCACGGCCGTGCCGCGTCGACGCCCTCACCACCAACTCCTATGGCTTCGGCGGACACAACGCCGTCCTCGTCCTGGAACGAGCCCCGTGAACAACGCCCACACCTGGACCGCAACGGCGGGTGCGTGACCAATGTCCATCGACAACCTCGAGGATTTCGCGGCCCTCGACCCGTTCTTCCGGATCATCCGGGAGGGCCTCGCGGGTCTGGTCGACGGCGATCACTTCTTCGACCTCCTGGCCGAGGAGGTCGTGGTCGAGTACGTGGTCTCCGTCCCCGGATACCCGCGCCGAGTCCGGGGCCGCCGGGCGGTCGCCGACCTGTACCGCGGCTACGGCGACACGATCGTCCTGGCCGGCGCGGACGAACTCGCCGTCCACCGGGACCCCGACACGTCCGTGGTCGTCCTGGAGTACGCCGTGCACGGGCATGCCGTCCGCACCGGGCTCCCGTACGACAACCACTTCGTCTCGGTGATCACCATCAAGGACCGCCAAGTGACGCACTGGCGCGACTACCTCGACCCCGTCGCAGTCTTCCGAGCCCTCGGCCGGCCGGCCGATCCCCACTGACCACGCGAGCCAAGAGCGCGTGCGGCGCGGGAACCACGCACGGGTCGGGCGCGGGCCGAACGGCCGGGCGGCTACGGCGTGTTCCGGCCGAGTTCGGCCAACCGGGAGAGCACGGGCAGCGCCTCGGTGATCGCGGCACGTTGCTCGGGGGTGAGCCGGGCCAGGAGCGGGGTGAGGTGGCGCGCCCGGTCCGCACGGCGAGAGCGGCCGACCCGGCGTCCCGCCTCGGTGATGTGTACGAGCACGGCGCGCCCGTCGGTGGGATCGGGGCGCCGCTCGACCAGTTCGTCCCGCTCCAGGCGGGTGACCAACTGGGTGATGGCGGGCTGGGTGAGCTGCTCGGTCCCGGTCAGCTCGGTGAGCCGCATGGGGGTGTCGCGAGACGCGAGGGTGTCCAGCACGGACAGCGTCGTGAACGGCAGTTGCTCCAGCACCGGGAGCCGGATGTAGAAGCGGTTGAAGTCCTCCAGCGAGGTGATGAAGGCATCCACGTCGAAGTCTGCGGGGTCTGCGGGGTCTGTGGGGTCTGCGTGCGGGGTCTGGTCCACGCCCGGAATTGTATCGCGGATTTATGTAAGTTGCTTATGCTGTTGTCGTGCCGGCCGCCACGACGGCCGCCGCGATTCCGGCACGCCCGATACCCGAAGACCCGACGAGAGGCGCATCCCATGACAGTTCGCATCGGAATCAACGGCTTCGGACGCATCGGCCGCAACGTCTTCCGGGCCGCCGCCGCACGCGAGGCGGACCTCGAGATCGTCGCGGTCAACGACCTCGGCGACGTGGCCACGATGGCCCACCTGCTGGCGTATGACTCGACCCTCGGCCGGTTCCCGGGCGAGATCGCCGCCGAGCCCGGAAAGATACGCGTCGACGGCCGCGCCGTCACCGTCCTCGCCGAACGCGACCCCGCCCGACTCCCCTGGGGCGACCTCGGCGTGGACGTCGTCATCGAGTCGACCGGCGTGTTCACCGACGCCGCCAGGGCCCGGTCGCACGTCGACGGCGGCGCGAGGAAGGTCGTCATCGCCGCGCCCGCCACCGGCGAGGACGTCACCATCGTGCTCGGCGTCAACGAGGACACCTACGACCCGGAGCGCCACACCGTCGTCTCGAACGCGTCCTGCACCACCAACTGCCTCGGCGTACTGGCCAAAGTGCTCCACGAGGCGGTGGGCATCGACTCCGGCATGATGACCACCGTCCACGCGTACACCCAGGACCAGAACCTCCTGGACGCGCCGCACGGCGACCTCCGCCGCGCCCGGGCCGCAGCCCTCAACATCACGCCCACCTCCAGCGGCGCGGCCAAGGCGATCGGTCTGGTCCTTCCCGAACTCCGCGGCCGCCTGGACGCGTTCGCCCTGCGCGTACCGGTGCCCACCGGCTCGGTCACCGACCTCACGGTCGTCACGAGCCGGCGTACGAGCGTCGCGGAGATCAACGAGGCGTACGCGGCGGCCGCCGCGGGCCCATACCGCGGACTGCTGTCGTACACCGAGGCACCGATCGTCAGCTCCGACATCGCCGGAGACCCGGCCTCGTGCATCTTCGACGCCGAACTCACGCGCGTCCAGGGCCCCCAGGTCAAAGTGGTCGGCTGGTACGACAACGAATGGGGCTACGCCAACCGCCTCATCGACCTGTCGCTGCTCATCGGCGCGGCGCTCTGACCCGTCTCGGCTGCCGACCCGCGCCGGGCGGCCGGTCAAACCCCGCCCGGTCACGCCCCGCCCGGTCACGCCCCGCCCGGTCAAACCCCGCCCGGTCGGTCCGCATCCGCGCCGTCCGCCGTGGCGAAGTCGACCGTGTAGCCGTGGCTGGCGGCCGGATACCAGGAGTGGGCGATCTCCACCGGCGTGCCGGATTCGGTGCGGACGATACGTTCGGTGTACAGGACCGCGCCGCCGTGGCCGATGGACAGGCGGTCGCCGATGTCGGGTTCGGCGGTGCGGGCCAGGATGGTCTGCCGGGCTCGGGTCAGGCGCACGCCGGATTCCTTGAGGAGGTGGAGCACTCCGACGGATTTGAGCCGGCGGCGGGACAGCAGGCGGCCGTAGGCGTCGGGGAGGTAGTTGCGGTGGTACGCGAAGGGGGCGTCCGCCGCATCCATGACCCGTTCGACGATCGTGCCTCGCCCGTCCGGCAGTTCCAGGGCGCGGGCCACCGCCGGCGGGAGTTCGCGGCGGTGGGCCAACGTCAGTTCGCGGACCGTGTGGGTGTTGGCGGACGCGGCGGTGAGCAGGTCGTGCATGTCGCCGTGGAAGACGTAGCGTTGCGGCTTCCGGGCCACGTCCAGGACGAAGGTGCCACGGCCGTGCCGGCGGGCCAGCAGTCCCGCGTCGGCGAGTTCCAGGACGGCTTGGCGGATGGTCGCGCGGCTGACCCCGAACTGCTTCGCGAGATCCTGCTCCGGGGCGAGTTGGTGCTCCGGCGGGTAGTCGCCGTCGAGGATACGTTCGCGCAGGATGCTCGCGATCTGGTGGTACAGCGGGATGGGTGACGAGTGATTGACCATGCGGCTTCCGGCTCGACGTGCGCGAAACGCGCGACGTGCTCGACCCGCCGGACCTGCTCGACCCGACGGTACGGTACGGCCCCTGTGGCCGGCAGGCATTGTCTCACTCGGCCCCACCCCCGGCCTCGCGCCCGGCCCCACCCTCGGCCTCGCGCCCGCCGCCGCGCATCGCCGCGATCGAGCCCCCCGCCGCGAGTGCGGCCATCACCCCGCCCGCCACCACCACCGCTCGGGTACGGTCGTCCCCCTGCCCCATCAGCCACACCCCCCACGATGTCGCGCCGTACAGGACGGCCAGGTTCCACGACAGCGCCACCGCCGTGAACCCCGGTGCCTGCGCGGCCACCAGCGTCTGCTGGTTCGTGTCGAACGCGCCCGCCGCGAGGAACCACACCAGGATCGCCGCCAGGTTGAGCCACAACGGCCGGGCACCCACCGCGATCAACAGCGCGATCAGCAGCACGACGGTCCATACCGGCAGCAGTCGGCTCTCGGTACGGCCACGCGCCCGGGCCGCGTCCCCCGCTCGCCCACCCAGCGCCGCGCCGACGAACATGCCCAGCCCACTGAGCAGTCCGACCGATCCCAGCGCGGTGGCGGACAGCTCGTAGCGGGTGTCGAGGACGTCCGCCAGGTACGTGTACGCGCCCAGGTTCGCGGCATGGAACGCGAACGTGATCGCCAACGTCCGCCGCAGCGACCGGTACGTCCACACCTTCGACAGCGCCCGCAACCCCGCCCCCGGCACCGACGGCGCAGGTCGGAAGTCGGCACCGCGCAACCCGTACACCAACACCGGCAATACCACCACCGCTCCCGCCCCCAGCAGCGCGAACGCCCAATGCCACCCGGCCACATCCGCGACGAACCCGCCCAGCGGCACGCCCAACACCTGGCCGAGCGCGAACGCCGCCATCCCCGCGCCCATCGCCGTACCCCGCACCGCCTCCGGCGCGGTGGCCACGATCCACGTCCAGATCGCCGGACCCGCCATGGCCACCCCGAACCCGGCGATCGCCCGCGACCCGATCAACAGCACGAAGTCCCCGGTCAGTGCGGCGATCACATTCCCCGCCACGAACAGCACCGTGCCGACCCCGACCAACACCGCCGGCCCCAGCCGCGGATAGGCCAACCCCAGAAACGGCCCGGCAACGGCCTGCACCAGCACATACGCGGTCACCAGGTGCGCCGCCGAGGTCACCGAGACCCCCAGGTCGGCAGCCACCTCCGGCAACAGCGGCGACACCAGGTACATCTCGGCGCCGACCATGAACAGGAACAGATACACCGGCAGATAACCGACCAGCACCCGCCGCGTCGGCTGCGCCGGCGCCGGCGCAGCCACCGATCCCCCGTCCACCCGGGCCGCACCCCCGCTCACAGCGGCAGTTCCGGGTCGTAGGCGCGCAGCCACACGTCGAAGTTCAGCGCCAGTTCGGCCCCGACATTGCTGATCAGGCTGCCCTGTTCGGACACGGTGACCGCGTCGTGCAGCGCGTCCTCGTCGAACAGTTCCGGCAGCCGGCAGCCGGGATCGGCCAACCGCTCGGCGAGTTGCTCACGCAGCGCCCGTGAGTACACCGGGTCGGGCGTGGACGGATACGGACTCTTGGGCCGGTGCAGCACGGCATCGGGCAACAGATCGGCGACAGCGGCGCGCAGCACGCTCTTCTCCCGCCCGTCGTGCGTGCGCAGGGTCCATGGGATGTCCTGGACGTATTCGACCAGCCGGTGGTCGCAGAACGGCACCCGCACCTCCAGCCCGACCGCCATGCTCAGTCGATCCTTGCGGTCGAGCAGCGTCGGCAGGAAGCGGGTCAACGCGAGATGCCCGATCTCGTCCATCCGGTGCTGCTCGGCCCCCGCGCCGTCGTGGTGGCGGACCTCCGCCAACGCCGTCCGGTACTGGTCGGCGACGTAGTCCTGCACCCCGAACCGCTCCCGTACGTCCTTGCGGAACAGCGCCAGGATGCGCTGGTGCAGCCGGCCGTGCGCGGGCGAGTCGGCCAACCACGGGAAGGTGTCCGCGTGTACGGCGTCGGGGTGGTGGAACCACCGGTAGCCGCCGAACACTTCGTCCGCCGATTCGCCGGACAGGGCGACGGTCGAGTGCTCGCGGATCGCCGCGAACAACTGATGCAGGCTCAGGTCCAGGTCACCGATGCCGATCGGCAGATCGCGGGCGCGTACGCACGCCTCGCGTACCCGCGGCGCGGCCAGTCGGGCGCCGTCGAGCACGATGTCGCGGTGTTCGCTGCCCAGATGGGCTGCGGCGAGGCGGACGTACGGATCGTCCTCGGTCGCGGCGGGTTCGCCGGCGGCAGAGGTGAACCCGACCGAGAACGAACGTGGCGGCCGGCCGCCCGCCGGTCGGGCGAGCGCGGTGATCGCGGACGAGTCCAAGCCGCCGGACAGCAGCGTGCACAGCGGTACGTCGGCGACGAGTTGGCGGGTGACGGTGTCCGCGAGCAGCTCGCGAACGTGCCCGACGGTGTCCTCCCAGGTGTCCCGGTGCTCGCGCGGTTCCGGTGCCCAGTAGCGCAGTTCGGCCGCCGAGCCGTCGGCCCGCACCCGCAGCAGGTGCCCCGGCCGTACCTCGCGCAGGTCCGCGTAGGGCGCCCGGCCCGGCACCTTGAGCAGTGGCAACAACAGTTGGATCAGGCCCTCTTCGTCCACGCGCGGCCGGCCGGCGCCGGGGTGCGCGAGGATCGCCTTGGGCTCGGAGCCGAAGAGCACGCCGCCGGGGGTGCGCCGGTAGTACAGCGGTTTGATGCCCAACCGGTCGCGGACCAGCCAGAGTTCGCGGGCGCGGGTGTCCCAGACGGCGAACGCGTACATCCCGTTGAATCGTTCGGCGGCGGCCGGTCCCCACGCATGCCAGCCGGCGAGTACCACCTCGGTGTCACCGGTGTTGCGGAACACGTGCCCGAGAGCCGAGAGTTCGGCGCGCAGCTCACGGTAGTTGTACAACTCGCCGCTGTAGCTGAGCACGAGTCGTTCGTGACCCGCCTCTCCCAGCGGCATCGGTTGGGCACTGCCGGTGAGGTCGAGGATCGCGAGTCGTCGGTGGCCGAGCGCGGCCGGTCCCGAGTGCCACAGGCCCTCGGCGTCCGGGCCGCGGCAGGCCATGGTCCCGGTCATCGCGGCGAGCACACGTCGGCTCTCGCCGTCGCCGGTCGGCGATTCGTCGGGGTGCGGGTGGTGGTGGTCCACCCAGCCGGTGATGCCGCACATGGGCCGGTCCTCCCAAATCGAGCGAGGTCGAGAAAAGTGGTGGGGTCAGCGGATCCGGACGCGGTACGCGCGCAACCACGCATCCACGCCGAGCAGGTAGCCGAGCCCGGCCGTGGCGCTGCTCGCCGCCCGCGGGCTGGGCAGCGGCCGGCCGGCGTCGACCAGGGCGGTGACGGCCGCACGGTCCACGAGTTCGAAGACGGGCGCGACGGGGTCGGCGAGCAGGTCCGCCACGCGCGTGCGCAGCGCCTGCGGGTAGCCGGGGTCGGGATTGGCCGGGAACGCGCTCTTGCGCCGGTGCACGACCCGATCCGGGAGCAGATCGGCGACCGCGCGGCGCAGCAGGTGTTTCTCCTCGCCGTCGGCGAAGCGCACCGCCCAGGGCACGTTCCACACGTACTCCACCAAGCGGTGGTCGCAGAACGGCACCCGTACCTCCAGGCCGGTGGCCATGCTCATCCGGTCCTTACGATCCAGCAGCGCGGGCAACCAGCGGGTGAGGGCGAGGTAGGAGACCTCCCGCACCCGCGCGTCCCGGCCACGCTCACCGGGCAGGCGCGGCACCTGCGCCAGGGCCTCCTCGTACCGCGAACGCGCGTACTCCTGCGGTCGAACGCGCGCGGATACCTCGGGGCGCAGCAGCGCCGCCGGGGTCTCGCGGCCGTACAGCCACGGGAAGCCGTCGTGGGCGAGCGCGGCCGGGTCGCGGAAGTACGGGTAGCCGCCGAAGACTTCGTCGGCCGATTCGCCGGAGAGCGCGACGGTGGAGTGCCGGCGGACCCGCTCGAACAGCAGGTACAGCGAGACGTCCATCTCGCCCCACCCGGGCAGGTCGCGGGCGCGCAGCACGGTCTCCTCGTAGCGACGCACGTCTCCCGGGTCGACCACGATCGTGGTGTGGTTGGTGCCGAGGTGGTCGGCGACGGCCCGGGCGAAGGGTTCGTCGCGGCTGTCGTGCCACGCCGTGCGGCGGAATCCGCGTTCGCCGTCGGGGAAGTCGACCGAGTAGGTGTCGAGTTTGCCGCCCGCGCGGGCCGACTCGGCGGCGGCCAGGGCGGATACGGCACTGGAGTCGACGCCGCCGGACAGCAGCGAGCCGAGCGGGACGTCGGCGACGAGTTGGCGGGCGACGGTGTCCCGGAGCAGTTCGCGGACGTGGGCGGCGGTGGTCTCGGGGTCGTCGGTGTGCGGGTGTGCGGGCGGGTGCCAGTAGGCGGTTTCCGTGACGCCTCGCTCGGTGGCCCGGACGAGGTGTCCCGCCCGTACCTGGCGCAGTCCGGCGAAGATGCCGTGTCCCGGGGTGGGCGCGGTGGGCAGCGCGAACAGTTCGGCGATGCCGGAGTCGTCCAGCGCCGCCTCGAACAGCGGGTTGGCGAGGATCGCCTTGGGTTCGGAGCCGAACAGCAGGCCGCCGGGGTAGGGGTGGTAGTACAGCGGTTTGATGCCCAACCGGTCGCGGATCAGGAGCAGTTCGCGGGTGCGGGCGTCCCAGATCGCGAAGGCGTACATGCCGTTGAGCCGGGCGGCCAGTTCGGGGCCCCATTCGAGGTAGCCGCGCAGTACCACTTCGGTGTCCGAGCGGGTGTGGAACCGGTGTCCCCGGGCCGCGAGTTCGGCGCGCAGTTCGGTGAAGTTGTAGATCTCGCCGCTGTAGGTGAGCACGACGTCGTTCGCGTCGGCGGCCATCGGTTGGCGACCGCCGTCGAGGTCGATGATGGACAGGCGGCGATGGCCGAGGATCGCGTGCGGCGAGCACCACAGGCCGCTGTCGTCGGGTCCTCGGCAGGCCATGGTCGCGGTCATCGCCTGGGCACTCGTGTGGTGTTCGGGGGTGGTCAGGTCGCGTTCGGTGTCGATCCATCCGGTGATGCCGCACACGGGGTGCTCTCCTGGGGTTGGGTGGCGGGGCAGCAGGCGGGGACGGTGGGTCCCGGGTCGGTGCCGGGTGGCGCGGAAGGGCGACATCGGCCGGTGAGGTGCAGGTCGATTCCGTAGACCCGACAGCCCGGCTCCAGCGTCGCGCGGGTGGCGCGCAGGCCGTCCTCGCGCCAGTAGGTGGCCTCCTCGGGGCCGAGCGGGCGAGCGCCGGGGGCGCCGACGCCGAGGATCTCCAGGCGCACCGCATGCGCGGTCACCGGGTTCGGGAGTGAAATCACGTTGAGCCGCCGGTGGTTGCCGGTCGTGTGGTGGATCTCGCGCCACGGTGCGCCGGCGCCGTCGGCCCCGCTGCCGGTGCGCACCAGCAGCCGGTAGTGCGAGACACATTGGGGTGGTTGCCACAGGCCGGGCGCGGAGCTGATCCGGGCGTTGAGGTCGGTGTCGAAGCGCACCCGTACCTGGTCGAAGGTGGCCGGCGGGTCGTAGCCGAGGTCCAGGTGTTGGGGCAGCGGCGCGGCCGGGTCGGACATCCACAGATTGGGCCACGCGTGCGGCCAGTGCCGGCCGTTGATCGCGTTGTCGGGCCCGTAGGGGTATTGCTCCGGCGTGGGACGCAGGGTCAATGCGGTCCATTTGTCCGGGGCCCAGTGGCGGTACGCCGGGATGTCGATCTGGTCCGGATGAAACGGCCCGCCCGCCTCCGTCGTCGGGTCCGGGCCGCCGGCCGACTCGTGCCGGAACTGGGCGGTGGTGCCCGGGGGTTGGTCGGTGGCGGCGAGCCAGTGGGCGGCGGCGAGGGCCGGGCCGCCGGGCGCGCCGGCGGCGGCGACGCCCAGGGCGAGGCGGTGCAGTCGACCCGGGCGGACCGCGGCGTGCACGGCCAGCACCACGGGTCCGGCGCCGGGTGGGATCCGGACGATCCCGGCGGCGACGGGCCGCCCGTCGTCGCGCGCCCACAACGTGTCGATCTCCTCCAGCCGCCAGCCGGAACGCAGTTCGTCCGCGCCGTCGTTGCGTACGTGTACCTCGATCGTCTCCAGTCGCTCGCCGGCCACCGGGAACACCTGGGCGCGCGGTACGGACAGGCAGCGGACCGCGGCGGGGTCGGGCCGGCCGAGGTCGAACCGGGCCTGACTGCTCGCGTGGGCACGGGGTTCGGGCAGGCGGGGGTCGGGTCGCTCGCGCAGACCCGGGATGCGGACGTCGCTGTGCAGGATGCGCTGTTGGATGCGGTCGATGTGCGGCCCGTCCGGGCGGGCGGCGGCGCGCGGGGTGAGGTCGTGCGCGAGGGCGTAGGCGGCGGCGGTGCCGACGGCCTGGCCGAGCATGCCGAGGGTCTGCTGGACGCGCAGCGCGCCGAGGGCGACATGCGTGGCGCTGAGGCAACGTCCGCCCACCCACAGGTTGGCCACGTCGCGGCTGTAGCAGGCGCGCAGCGGTACGCCGAAGGGTGGTACGCGCGACCAGTGCCGGTAGTTGGCGTCGGCCTGGGAGGGCTCGCCCGGGTCGAGCTTGTTCAGCAGGCCGCCGACGGTGTGCAGGTCGAGGTACCAGCCGGCGGTGCCGATCCGGTCCGGCCAGTCGGGGTCGCGGTGGCAGTCCCATTCGGTGATCACCACGTCGCCGAGCAGCCGGCGGCTCTCCCGGCGTCCGGGCAGCGCGCCGATCCAGTCCAGCGCGTGGCCGGCCAGGCGTTCGCGTTCCGGGTGGTGGTTCTTGAGGTGGTCCCAGACACCCAGCGCGTGCGCGAGGAGTTCGTCCCGGACCTCCTCGGCGCCGGTGATCTGGTGGTACGGGTAGCCGATCTCCAGCCACCAGAAGCCGCCGAACTCGGGGCGGTGCACGTTGCGCAGGTCGCGAAACGCGCCGATGGCCTTGGCGGTCGCGTAGTGCTCGGCCCACTCGGGTGCGAGGTAGGGCACCGGGCGGCCGACGTCGCGCGCGTGCAGCATGATGGTGCTGCCCGAGGTCGCCCGGTCGCGCACGCGCGGGGCCAGCGGTTCGCCGAACTCGGCACGGCTCTCCCGGCCGTAGTCCCAGGACGCGCCCGCCAGATAACCGACGGTGCCGTTGCCGGTACAGTCCGCGAACTGCCGTCCGTACAGCCGGATGTCCTTCTCCGTCGTCGACTGGACGGCATCCAGGCGGACGATCTCGCGACCGTGCGCACCCGCGCGTACCTGCGCCGCGCGCACCACGGCGTTGCGGATCACCCGCAGACCCGGTTGCCGTCGGGTGGCGTCCAGCAGGGTCAAGTCCCAGCCGGAGTTGGTCAATCCGCCCTCCCAGAACTGCGCGTGATTGGCCGCGCGGTCGTCCAGGAGCAGGTCCTCGACGATGCCGGTCTCCCGCGCCCAGGCGGACACATGGCCGGCGCCGGCGGGGATGACCCGGACCTCGCTGGACGAATTGCCGCCCAGCACCGGGCGATCGTGCACCAGTACGGTGTCGGCGCCCTCCCGTGCCGCGGCCAGCGCCAGACACAGCCCGGCCAGCCCGCCGCCGACCACGACCAGATCGGCACGGACCTCGTCGACATGCCGGGGGGGCGCATCCGCCGGGTTCGCCGGCGTCGCGAACGGGTGGCCCTCCATCAGTAGTCCCCGTTCGCGGACCAACCGCCGTCGAAGCGCAGGGTGGTCGCGGTGACGGCGGCGAACGTGTTGCCGGCCAGGGCCTGGACGAACGCGGCGACCTCGTCCGGCTCGAGCAACCGCCCCTGCGGCGTCCGCGACCGGATGCGTTCCTCGACCAACCCGCCGGTGGCCAGGGCCCGTTCGACCATGGGGGTGCGGGTGTAGCCGGGGCTGACGCCGACGACGCGCACCCCGTCCTCGGCCCACTCGACGCCGAGCACCTCGGTGAGCATCACCACCCCGGCCTTGGCCGTGCAGTACGCGGCCCGGTTGCGCCCGGCGCGGTGCGCGGTGATCGAGGCGATGTTGACGATCAGCCCGCGCCGGGCGGACAGGGCCGCGTGCAGCGCCCGGCTGGTGTAGAAGACCGCGTTCAGGTCGACGGCCAGCACCCGGTCCCACCGCTCCGGCGCCAGCGTCGCAGCCGCCCCCGAACCGCCGATACCCGCCGCGTTGACGAGCAGATCGACACCACCGGGGAGGTCACGAGCGGCGGCGGCAACGGCCTCGTGGTCGGCCACGTCCACGCGCCGCCACCGCACCCCGTCCGGATCCCGCCCGTCCTCGGGCGCCACCAGGTCCCACCCGGTGACTTGCCAACCGGCCCGTACCAACCGTCGCGCGGTGGCCGCGCCGATGCCACTCGCCGCACCGGTCACCACGGCCGTCCGCGCATGGGGCGAAGACGCCTCGGGCTCGTCCGTCATCGTGTGTCCTTCACTGTCGTCGTCGGTACTGTCGTCGTCGGTTTCGAAGATCGAAGGCGATGGGGTCTCATCGCCCCCACGGATGTGCGCCGGCCGTGCCGGGCGGTGCCGGCAGGGCGCCGATCGCGGCCTCGTAGCCGGCACCCGCGCGCAACACCGCCGCGTCACCGCCCGGGCTTGGACCGCCGAGGAACTGCACGGCCAGCGGCAGTCCTTCGCTCGTGAGGCCGGCGGGCACGGTCAGGGCCGGCGCCCCGGCCAGCACTGCGGGACGGCACAGGCGGGGGTACAGCCCGGTGACCGACTCCCGTGTGCCGTCCGCGTGTTGCACATTCACCGCGTCGAGATCGACGGCGGGAACCGGCACGGTCGGCACGATCAACACGTCGACGCCGCGCGTCGCCCGCGCCCAGTCACGACGCAGGTCGGCCAACCGCCGACGCAACGCGGCCCGCGCGGCGGCGTCCACGCGCGCTCCCGCGCGAGCCGCGTCGCCCACCGACCCACCGGGCAGGGCACGTCGGCCCACCCGGACGGATGTGTCGACCGCGATGACGGTACGGGTGAGCTCGCCGTCGAAGAAGCTCTCTCCCACGTGGGCCTCCCGCAACACCGCGCCCCGCCCGCACAACACTCGCGCCGCGTGTGCCACGGCCGCCGTCACCTCCGGGGCGCACCGCTCGCGGAAGCGGCCCCCCGGCACGGCGATCCGCAGGCCGCGCAGATCACCTCCGGCCCCGGTCCGACCCGCCTGCGCGAGGCCCGCGTCCAGCACACCCAGCAGTGCGGCGACGTCCTCGACCCGCCGGGCCAGCGGGCCGACCTCGTCGAAGGTCTCCGACATGACCGCGAGGCCCCGCCGGTCCACCCGTCCGGCGCCGGGCCGCATCCCGACCACGCCACACAGCGCGGCGGGGATGCGGACCGAGCCCACGGTGTCGCTGCCGAGCGCGGCGGGCACCAGGCCGGCGGCCACCGCGACCGCGGAACCCCCGCTGGACCAGCCGGGGGTACCCGAGCGGCACCACGGATTGCGGGTGGGCGAGTCGAAGTCGAACAACGCCGGCGCGATTGTGGTCCCGACCAGCACCGCGCCCGCCGCCCGTAGCGCCTCGACGGCCGCCGCCGCCCGCCGGCCCGGCGCACCGGTGTCGAACACCCGCTTGACCGCGACCGGTACGCCGTGCAGCGGCCCGAGCGCGACACCGGGAGTACGCACCTGCCACTCGGCGCGCTGCGCCGCGTGCCGCGCACCGTCGAGATCGACCTCGTGGAACGCGCGCAGTCCCGGGTCCAGTGTCCGGATCCGCTCGACCTGCCAGGCCAGCAACTCGACCGGCGACACCACTCGCTCGCGCACCAGGCGCGCCGCCTCGACCACGCCCGGGCCCGCGTCCCGGGCGATGCCCACTGCCGCGCACATCACGCGTCCCGCCCGGGCGCGACCGCCCCGGCCGGCTCCACCACATCCGCGCCGAACGTGAACGTCCGCGCCGGTGCGCCCGCGAGCAGCCCCAACCACTGTGCCAACAACGCATGGAACCGTTGCGGCTCCTCCAGGTGCGGAAAGTGCCCGGTGTCCTCCCACACCAGGCTCCGCGAGGCCGGCCCGGCGCCCGGCGCCCGGCTCGACGCCAGTACGCCCGCCTCCCACCGCGCCCGCCGCCGATCCCGATTCAGCGCCAACACCGGACCCGCCCGGCCCTCCAGATAGCGACCGCCGGCCGGTTCGGCGGAGATCGCCCCCTCCGACAGATGCAGATCCGCCAGCGCCCGCCAGATGGTCTCCCGGGGCGTGTCCCTGGCCCGCCGGAACAGGTACTCGCGCAGCCGCGCATGCCGCCGCGCATCCACCGATCCCGCGACGAGTTCGGCGCCGAACTCCGCATCCCCGTCCCGCAACCGCGCCACCCACGGCTCGACCCGCGCCCGATGCCCCGCCGGTCGGCCGTACGCCGGGTCCACCACGACCAGCCCGGCCACCGGCACCGACCACTCGACCGCGAGCACCGACGCGACGACGGCCCCGAGCGAATGACCGACCAGCACCACGGGACCGGCCACCACCCGCGCCCGCACCAGGAACGCCAGGTCCGCCGCGAGCAGTTGCGGCCGGTAGCCGTTCGGTGACGGCGCCGATCCGCCATGCCCACGCAGGTCCGCCGCCAGCACTCGACGCTCCGGCGAGAACCGCGCGACGGCGGCGTCCCAGTCGTGCGCGTCGGCTCCCCAACCGTGCACGAACACCACCGCCGGCTGCGCGCCGTCGACCGGCCCGACATCGACGTAGGCGAGCCGACCACCGGGACCGTCGAGATACGCACGTTCGAGCGCGGGCGCCAGGCCCGGCCCGCCGACCCCGGCTTTGGTTTTGGCCAGGCCGTCCACCGGCGGCGTCACCACGGGAGTTCCCTTCGCCGCGTCCCGATCCCCGAGTTCACGAGCCGCCACCACCCTCGCCGGGACTGCTCGCCGTCCACCGGCATCCGCGCCCGCCGCTCCCGTCGCCGTCGCCTTCCTCCGCCAGTAGCTCGAACTCCGGCCGATAGCCCCGCGCCGCGATGTTCGCGGCCGTCGCCGCCGTGCAGAACTCGCACGGCGACGCCAACGTGATCGGCACACCCCGGCGGCGCGCCGCCTCGCGGTAGTCCCAGATCGAGCAGTGCGAGATGAGCAGCTCGGACCGCTCCCGGGATGCCTCGACCACCCGATAGCGCGAGCCGTACAGCTCGGCCTGACGCCGCACCCGCCCGATCACATCCGCGCTGCCCCCGCCCGCGTCCCGCTCGACCGCGCCGTGCACCGCCGCGTTGGCCCGGGCCCAACCCGCCAACTCGCCGTGCCCGTAGTGCCCGACCACGAAGCGTTCCATCAGCGCCTGGGCGCGGAAGAACACCCGCTGCCAAGCCCCGGGATCCGCCTGCGCGTTCGCCGGGAGGTCCGCGAAGATCGCCGACTGCACCTCGATCCACGCCCGCAGCGCCGCACCCGCGTGCTGCTCGACGAGGTACTTGGTCATGCCGGCCACCGCCTCGAACAGCCGTTGTTGCCACAGCCCGACACGTTCGGCATCGGTCATCTCCGGACCGGCGACCGGCCCGCCCGAGGGCCCCTCGGTGCGTAACGCCGTCTCCTCCTCGACCGTCTCCTCCTCGACCGTCTCCTCCTCGACCGTCTCCTCCTCGACCATCACCTCCTTGACGGTCACCTCACACCGCCTCGGCCGCAGGCGCCCACTCCGGACGCACCAGCGGTCGATCCACCGCCTGGAGCACCCGCTCCAGGGCCTCGATCAGCTCGCCGAACTCCCGCCCGGTCAGCGCCTGATCGGCATCACACAGGGCACTCTCCGCATCGGTGTGCACATCCATCAGCAGCCCGTCCGCACCCGCCGCGGCGGCGGCCAGCGCCAACGGCCGCACCAGGTCCGCCCGCCCGCTGGCATGGCTCGGATCGACGATCACCGGCAGATGGCTGACGTGCTTGACCACCGGTATCGCACTCAGATCGAGGGTGAAGCGGGTGGATGGCTCGTACGAGCGAATGCCCCGCTCGCACAGGATCACGTTCGGATTGCCCTCCAACAGCACGTACTCCGCCGCCAACAGCCACTCCTCCACCGTCGCGGACAGGCCGCGCTTGAGCAGTACGGGCAGGCCGGAACGGCCGGCCTCGCGCAGCAGCGGATAGTTCTGCATGTTCCGCGCGCCGATCTGCAGGATGTCCGCACTCTTCGCGACCCGTTCGATCCACGCCGGCTCCAACACCTCGGTGACCACCGGCAGTCCGGTCCGGGCCCGCTGCTCCTCCAGAAGCTGCAGCCCGTGCTCCGCCAAACCCTGGAAGCTGTACGGCGAACTGCGCGGCTTGAACGCACCGCCGCGCAACACCGATGCACCGCCGTCGGCCACCACCCTGGCCACCGCGTCGAGTTGCCCGGCGCTCTCCACCGCGCACGGCCCGGCGGCCACGACGAACCCGGGGCCGCCGATCAGCACGCCCGCGCCGACCTCGACGGTGGTCGTGGTCGGGCGGAACACCCGTGAGGTCAGCCGATATTTGCCCGGTACGACGGTGACCTCGGCCACCCCGGGCAGGCCGCGTATCCACGTACTCTGCCCTGATGTCACTTGGCGTTCGGATACCAGTACGGCCCGTCCGCCGGCATCCGTTCCGGGCGTGGTGGCCACGCCCTCCAAGGCGAGTTGCGCCGAGATTCCGGCGGCCCGTACGGCGTCGATCTCCTGCTCCAGTGTCACGATCACGAATCTGTGCTCCTTGGCTCGGACGACTCCGCCGTGACCCCGTTCCCGGGCGACGGATCGGCTTGGGGTTCGATCGGGGTATCGGATGGGGGTTCGGTGGGGATCTCGGATGGGGGTTCGGTGGGGATCTCGGATGGGGGTTCGGTGGGGATCTCGGACGGGGGTTCGGTGGGGATCTCGGATGGGTCGCGCCGCCGGGTCGCGTCGTCCCGACCGGGAAGCGCGCGCAGCAACTCTCGGGTGTAGTCGTGTCGGGGGCGGGCGAACACCCGCTCGATGTCGCCCTGTTCCACCACCCGGCCGTCCCGCATGACCAGTACGCGATCACAGACATGGTGGACGACGCCCAGATCGTGGGAGATGAACAGCAGCGCCAGGCCGTAGGCGCGCCGCAGTTCGGCCAGCAGATCGAGGACCTGCGCCTGCACCGACACATCCAGCGCGGACACCGGCTCGTCGCAGATCAGCAGGTCGGGCTCGGTGGCCAGGGCCCGGGCGATCGCCACCCGCTGTCGTTGTCCGCCGGACAGCGTGGCCGGTCCGCGCCGCAGATGCTCCGGCCCGAGACCGACCCGCCGCAGCAACTCGACGGTACGCTCCCGGCGTTCGACCCCGCGCCGGACGCCGACCGTACCGAGCGCCTCGCCCAGCAACCGGGCCACACTCCAGCGCGGATCGAACGAACCCAGCGGATCCTGGTGAATCACCTGGACCCGACCGCGCCTCGGCCGCCGCGCCCGTTCGGGGACCGCACTCCACGGTTCGCCGCCGAACAGCACGGTCCCCGAATCCGGCCGTACCAGGCCCAGCAGCAGGCGCGCGACGGTGGTCTTCCCGGACCCCGACTCGCCGACCACGCCCACGGCCTCGCCCGGCCGGATGCTCAGCGACACGTCGCACACCACCTCGCGCACGCTGCCGTCGAAGTCGACGTAGCGCTTCCCGAGCCCGTGCGCCTCCAGGAGCGGCCCGTCGGGGTCGGGGCGCGTACGACGCACGGACGGCGCACCTCGTAGGTCCTCCCCCGACGCCGGTGCCGGCCCCGAGTCTGGCCCCGGCGCCGGCCCCGGTGACAACCGCCGACCGCGCGTGCGCGCCGACGGAACGGCGGCCAACAACAGCCGGGTATAGGGGTGTTCCGGTTCGCCCAGCACCCGATCCACCGGCCCCTGCTCGACGATCACCCCGCCGCGCAGCACCGCCACCCGATCGGCCACCCGCGCCACCACGGCCAGATCGTGGCTGATCAGCAACAGGCCCATCCCCTCGGCGCGGCGCTGCGCAAGCAGGTCGAGGATCTGCGCCTGCACGGTGACATCCAGCGCCGTGGTGGGCTCGTCGGCGATCAACAGCGCCGGCTCCGCCGCCAACGCCGAGGCGATCAGGGCCCGTTGCCGCAGACCGCCGGAGAGCTGATGCGGATACTGACGAACCCGCCGCGCCGGATCGGGAATCCCCGCGTCGGCCAACAGCTCCAGCACCCGGGCCTCGACCCGACCGCGCGGCACCACCCGATGTGTCCGCAGCGGCTCGGCCACCTCCGCGCCGACCGTACGCAGCACATCCAACGACACCATCGCGTCCTGCAGCACGAACCCGATCCGCCGCCCGCGCACGCCGCGCCACGCACGTGCGTCGAAGCGGGTCGCGTCGCGCCCGTCGACCAACATCCGGGCGCAGGACACCCGCGCCCGTGCACCGGCCAGGCCGACCAGCGCCCGCGCGGTCACACTCTTCCCGGAGCCGGACTCCCCCACCAACGCCAGGCATTCCCCGGCGGCCACGGACAGGTCGACCCCGTCGACGGCCCGCACCCGGTGCCGACCGCTACCGAAGTCCACGCGCAAATCGGTGACTTCCACCAACGCGGAGCCGACTCGCAGCGGTTCGAGGAGGACGGGTGCGTCCCGAGTGGGCGCGGTCATCGGCCCACCTCCGCGCCACGCGCCCGCAGCCGGCGGCCCAGCACGGTCACCGCCAACACGATCGCCGCGATCGCCAGGCCCGGGAAGACGGTGGTCCACCACGCGGTCTGCACGAAGTCCTGGCCGTCGGCGAGCATTACGCCCCACTCGGCGGCGGGCGGGCGCGGGCCCAGGCCCAGGTAGCCGAGCGCGGCCCCGGAGACCACGGCCGTACCGGTACCGATCGAGGCCAGCACCAGGAGCGGCCCGAGGGTGTTGGGCAGGATGTGCCGCAGTACCAGGACCGGCCGGGACAGGCCCAGCGCGACACCGGCCTCGATGTACTCGGCCCGGCGCACCACGAGCGCACGGGCACGGACCAGGCGGGCGTAGCCGGGTACGGCCGCGACCCCGATCGACACCAGCACGTTCGCCGTACCCGGACCGGTCACGGTGATCACCAGGAGCGCGAGCAACAACTCCGGGAAGGCGGTCAGCACATCGGTCACCCGCATCAGCAGCGCGTCGACCACCCGCCCACCCAGTCCCGCCGCCAAGCCGAGGACCGTCCCGCCCAGCGCGCCGATCGCGGTGGCCCCCACCCCGATCTCCAACGACAACCAAGTCCCGTGCACGACCCGGGCGTAGACGTCACGGCCGAGCTGATCGGTGCCGAACAGGTGCTCCCCGTCGGGCGGTTGCAGTGCCTGCGCGGGAGCGGTCGCGTCCGGCGAACGGTCGGTCAACAACTGCGGCCACAGCGCGGCCAGCGCGGCGGTGGCCACCACGAGCACCGCGAGCACCACGCCGGGCCGCAGGCGCAGCCGGGTCGCCCGCTGCCCGGGGCTCGCGGAGCCGGCGAGCACATCCGCGGTGGCGCTCATACCGCACTCTCCTTCGGCCGGGATCGACGGATCCACACCGCACGCCGGGGCGCCCGGGCGCGGGCGGTCCGCAGTCGCGGGTCGAGTGCCGGATAGGCCAGATCCACCAGGAGGTTGACGCACGTGAAGGCCGCCGCCGAAAGCAGCACGATCGCGGTCACCACCGGGGTGTCCCGAGAGCCGACCGCCGCCAGCAGCACCCGGCCCAGGCCCGGTCGGGCGAACACCGTCTCGGTCAACACGGCCCCGCCGAGCAGACTGCCGGTCACCCAACCGGCCAGCGTCACGACCGGAATCGCCGCGTGCCGCAACGCGTGCCGCAGCAACACCAGCGCCTCCGGGACCCCGCGGGTACGCACGGTGAGTACGAACGGCTGGGTGAGCGCGTCGTCCAGCGCCTCGCGCAACACCTGGGCAAGCACCCCGGCCACCGGCAGCGCGAGGGTGACAGCCGGCAACACCAGTGCGGCGAAACCCTGATCCCCGGCGACCGGGAAGAGTTGCCAGCGAAACGAGAAGAAGGTCAGGGCCAACAGCCCGAGCCAGAACGACGGCAACGACACCGCCGCCAACTCCGCGCCGGAGACCAGGCCGCGCAACACCCGACCACGACCGGCGGTCAGCAGCGCCGTGGCCACCGCCAGGACACCTGCGAGCGCGACGGCGGACAGTGCGAGCGCGCAGGTGGGCCATACCTGGTCGGCGAGCACCCGGCTCACCGGCTGCCCCAACTGGTAGGAGCGACCCAGGTCGCCGCCGGCCAGACGGGCGAGCCAGGTGCCGTACTGCACGACGAGCGGCCGATCGAAGCCGTACTCGTCGGTGATCTGCCGGCGCAGCCCCGGACCGGCACTGACGGTGGGTCCGAGGATGGCGTCCACCGGATCGCCGCCGATCAGATGCAGCGCCACGAACGCCACACTCGCCGCACCCCACAACACGACCACGCCGGCGAGCAACCGGCGAACCAGGTATCCGACGAACGGGCCCATCAGCCGCGCCCGTTCAGCCACACGTCGCGAAACAGCGGCCACGCGTTCGCATCGAACGCCAACCCCCGCACCGCACCGGTCGTCGACACCACCCGCCGCCCGACGTAGGTGGGCAGCGCGTAGGCCTGATCGGCGATCCGCGCCTGGACGTTCGTGTACAACGCCGCGCGCTGCGCGGGATCGGTACGCTCCGCTGCCTCGCGCAACCACCCGTCCAGCTGCGAATCACGCAGCCGCGCCGCATTGGTGCCGCCCTGCGCGAACTGCTGTTCGGAGTCGAACAGGGTGCGCAGCAGGTCGGGTTCGGACCCGCCCCAGCTGAAGCCGATCAGGTCGTAGCCGCCGGCGTTGCGGCGCGGCAGGTAGTCGTTGGCGGTCGACTGCACGAGGTTGAGCCGGATCCCGACCTTCTTCAGGTCGGCCTGCACACCGACGTCGAGCGTACGTCGGTCGGTCACGGTGTACTCGGGGACGAACGGCAGATCGATGTTGAAGGTACGGCCGTCCTTCGTCCGATATCCGTCGGCATCGCGCCCGGTCCAGCCGAGTTCGTCGAGCAGGCGGTTCGCGGTCGCCTCGTCGTGCCCCCAACTGCCTTCCAGGGCACGGTCATAGCCGGTGGTGGACGGCCCGAGCACGCTGAACGCCGGTGCTGCGCGGCCGAAGAACACCGCCTTGAGCAGCGGGCCGAAGTCCACCGCGGCGCGCACCGCCAGGCGGGCGCGGCGGTCGTCGAAGGGTGGTCGTTCGGTGTTGAGGAAGTAGGTGTAGCCCAGTCCCGGGAGGTCCGCGGTACTGGTGCGCAGGCGCCGATCGGCCTCGATGGCGGCGACGTTCTGGGCCGGTACGTTGTCGATCGCGTCGACCTGACCGCTGCGCAGCGCGCCCACCCGGACCGAACCGGTGGGCAGGTATCGGATCACCAGCTTGTCCAGGTGGGCCGGTCCCGGATGGGCCGCGCTCTGCGGGGCCCACGCATAGTCCGGGTTGCGGACGAACTCGTCCTGCCGGCCCCTGACATGCGCGGCGAACCGGAACGGCCCGGTCCCGACGGTGCCCGGGCCGCCCGCGCACAGGTCGGCGGCCCGGACCTGGAGCGAGCGCGGCGAGTGCATGCCCAGGTAGGTGGTGGCGACCGCGTGCAGGAAGGGTGCGAACGGGCGGGTCAGCTTGACCCGTACGGTGCGCGGGTCGACCACGGTCGTGCTCTCGTAGGGTCCCATCAGCGAGGCGGCGAACTGGGATTTGGTGCCCGGGGCGGCGATGTGGTCGAGATTGGCCTTGACCGCGTCGGCGTCGAACGGCGTGCCGTCGGTGAACTTGACGTCCGTCCGTAACTCGAAGGTGTAGGTGGTGCCGTCCGGGGACAACGTCCACGCCGTCGCCAGCCACGGGCGGTAGGTCCCGTCCGGTTCCTGCGACACCAGCGAGTCGAACACGTTGCGCAATACGACGGCGGTGATGTCGGCGGGGCTCACGTGCGGGTCGTAGCAGTCGGGTTCCTTGTCGGTGGCGAAGGTCAGGGTGCCGCCGGCCTTCGGCGGCCCGGCCCCGTCGCCGACCTCGACGCTGTTCCCCGTCGCCCCGGAACACCCGGCGAGCCCGGCCACCAGGGCCAGGACGCCGGCGCTCAGTCGCACTCTCGATCGCGTGTACATGTTCTCCCCGGGTTGATGGCACGGCACGGCGAACTCCCGCCCGGACGACGGCGAAAGGCCGGGGCGAGGTGGTCTCGATACGGGCTGCGGGCATACGGGTGTGCGGGCATACGGCGTACGGGTGTACGGGTGTACGGGTGTTACGGGTCCACGGATCGCGCGGGCAGGCGACAGCACGTCGGGAGTGCGTCACTCAACGGTGGCCGGCACCGTCCAGCCGCGCCGAACGGATGAACGGCGGCAGTCGAACGTGCCGCGCGCCGGGGGCCCTTCGCCGGATTCGAAGGAGAGGAGGGGCGGCTACAACAGCTACAACAGCGTCGTCGACGGAAGACACACCGCGCCGGCCAGTCGGCCCAGATCCACGGTGCGTCGCATCGTCAGCCAGCGTCCTTCATTCACGCACTCAGAATGACGGCCCCGAACGAGGCACGTCAACATGACCCAGGTCACACAAAGGACTGAAGGTACGGATGACCGTACCTTTCCGCAGCCGGCCCCCGCCGGCCGGCAACGGGCCTTCGGGAAGCCGGGGTTGCCCCGGCTGGGCCCCGAACCCGGCGACCCCGAGGGCGAGCCGACGCCGGGTCGACTGCGGTCGCCTCGGGGGCGACGGGCCGGGCCGGGTCGGGGCGGGTCGGGGTGGGTCGCGTCGGCGAGGCTGGCGCGCGTCAGCTCCGGCCTTGCCGGACGTCCTTGACGAACACGATGCCGTCGGTGTCCGCCAGGTGGGCCGGGTCGAGCGCGGAGTAGCCGAACCAGGGGGATATCCGGGGCGCGGGCCGCGTGCCGCCCAGGGCGGCGGCCAGGCGGGAGGCGTCGACGACGCAGCGGTCCTGCGGGAGTGCGTACAAGAGGCCCTCGATGGTGTCCGCCGGCGGGGTGTCCACGCCTCGGTGCCGAATCGTGCCGAGGGCCGTGGCCAGGAAGGCGTACTCCGCACCCAGACGGGCGCTCACCATCGCACCGGCGCTCCACCACTCGAGGAGCGGATGGTCCCACATGCTCATCGTGCTCTTCTCCCGCTGGAGATGGGAGTTGTGGGCGTAGACGAATGCCGGGCCCCGTTCGGCGAGGGCGAGGAGGTTGTCGGCCATCATCCGATCGCGCAGACTCAACAACCGGGTCATGCGGCTCGGCGACGTGTCGGCCATCGCGGCGTGGTAGCGCAGCAGGCCGGTGGCGGTACGCCCGTACAGGCGCGCCCGCTCCCAGTCCTCGCGCGACGTCGCCGCGATCAGCTGCGGCGTCCGTACCTCGAGCAGCGTCACCAAGTCGTCAGCGAGCAACCGCAGTTCCCCGACCTCGGACGACGCCCCCACGGATCGGGCCGGGTCCGTCATCGCGGCGGGATCGGTCCACCGCTCGTCGGCGCCCAGCAGGCGGTCGAGCGTTTCGGCGGTGCAGGGGAGCAGGTCCGAATCCACCCGGGCCGGGGCCGCGAGGTAGTGGTGGAGGGCGATCAGCGCCTGCCGGGGGCTCGCCGCGCCGGTGATCTCCAGCGGACCGTCCACACCGGCGAAGCGGACCTGCTCGGCGGCGGGTCGGCCGTCGTTGTAGGCGCGCATCCGGCGCACGAGTTCACGATTGCCCGCAAGGTTGCCCCAGTCGTGGCTGAACCCGCGCTCCAGCACCTCGTCCTCGCCGAGGGCGGCCGAAGCCGAGGTGACGTAGTCGTCCACGAGCAGGCCCATCATGCAGTCGCTCTCGATCGCGATCGTCCGGTAGCCCTCCTGCTCGACCAGTTGCCGGAAGAGGTCGTTGCGCAGGTCGAGCAGCGTGTCCTCGCGGTGGGTGGGCTCGCCCACGGCGAGCAGGCACGGCCGGGCCGGGAGCAGCCTCATGACGGCGGCGGCCTCGACGCCGTGGGCGTTGTCCTTGATGTCGGTAGCCATGCCTTCAACGGTATCTTTGAACCCACGGTGGAAACTCGGCCGCGTTATCGTCGGCTCCATGGGGCAAAACCTTCAATCCACCGATGATCGGCGGCTCAGGCCGATCGATCTGGCGCGGCGGCACGGTCTGTCCACCCAGGCGGTCCGGAACTACGAGGAGGCCGGCATCCTTCCGGCCGCCGAGCGCACACCGCACGGCTACCGCGCCTACACCGCGCTGCACGCATGCGCGCTGGGCACGTTCCTCGCCCTGGTGCCCGGACACGGCCACCGCGCGGCGACGTCGATCATGCAGGCGGTACACCGGGACGAGGTCGACGAGGCGTTGCGTCTCGTCGACGAGGGCCACGCCCAACTGCTCGACGACCGGCGCACCCTCGAGGCCGTGGAGAAGGCGCTGCGCGACCTGGCGCCGGGCACGACGTCCGAACCCGATGCGGCGGTGTCCGGCGCCGACGGCACGTTCATCGGCCCGCTGGCCGGGAGGCTCGGCATTCGGCCGGCGACGCTGCGCAAGTGGGAGCGCGCCGGGCTGGTGCGCCCGCGCCGCGACCCGGTGACCGCGTACCGCGTCTACGCCGAGGCCGACGTACGGGACGCCCGGCTGGCCCACCAACTCCGGCGTGGCGGCTACCCGTTGGCGCAGATCGCCCCGCTGATCGCGCAGGTCCGCGCGGCCGGCGGAGCGGAGCCGCTGGAGGCCGCCCTGTCCGACTGGCGCGCCCGACTGTCCGCCCGGGGGCGGGCAATGCTGACCGGGGCCGCCGAGCTGGCGGCGTACCTCAGCGAACGCGAAGGGCACCTCGGCCGCGGCGGGGTGTAGCGATCCGCCGGGCCGGCTGCGTCGCGCACCGTCGTCGTCGGGCGGACCACGGACAGCGCGGTGGACCCCCGGCGATCAGTGCGGTGGAGCCCCCGGCGATCAGTCCCGCCGGAGCAACGCCATGGCCATCTGCCGGGCCGACCCGCCCGGCTACCCCGGCCGTTCGTCCCGATACTGATCCGCCTGGATCGTGTACATCTGCGCGTACAGCCCGTCCACCGCCATGAGTTCCTCGTGCGTCCCGGACTCCGCGACCCGGCCGTGGTCGAGGACGTGGATGTGGTCGGCGAGCCGTACCGAGGCCAGCCGGTGGGTGATCAGGATGACGGTGACACCCTCTCGGACCAGGTCCCGCATCCGCGTGAACGCCTCGTGTTCGGCGCGTGCGTCCAGCGCGGCCGTGGGTTCGTCGAAGACGACCACGGCGGCGTTCCGGTAGCGGGCACGGGCGAGCGCGAGGCGTTGCCACTGGCCGCCGGAGAGTTCGACGCCGCCGTCGTAGGTCCGGTCCAGGAGCGTGTCCCAGCCTCGGGGCAGTTCGTCGGTGACCTTGTGGGTCTGGGCGTAGTCCGCGGCCTGCGCGAACAGCGCGGCGTCGGGGGCGACTTCGGGATCGGGACGGCCCATGACCACGTTGGCCCGGGCGGTCAGATCCCATCTGGCGAAGTCCTGCTGGACCAGTCCCATGTGCTCGAACCATGTGGTGCGGTCGGCTTCGCGGATGTCGACACCGTCCCACAGGACGTGTCCGTCGGTGGGCAGGTACAGGCCGGCGAGGATCTTGGCGAGGGTGGATTTACCCGAGCCGTTCTCCCCTGCCAGGGCGATCACCTTGCCCCGGGGCAGGGTGAGGGTGACATCGTCGAGGGCGGGTTTGTCGCGGCCGGGATAGGTGAACGACACGTTCCGCACCTCGATGGTGGTCGGCGGCCCGAGGCGGGTGCCGGTGTCGGGGATGGCGTGGGCCTCGGCGATGGCGCAGACCTGTCGCAGGTCGTTGAGCCACAGGGCCTGGGCGTAGAGGTTGTTGATCGCGCGGACCAGGGCGCCCAGGTTGGACGTGCCGGTCCGGATCGCCAGCACCGCGGTGCCGGAAGTGGCCAGGCTGGTATGGCCGTTGAGGACAAGCCAGGCGAGCGTCGCGTAGGTCAGGCCCGACGCGATGCCGGACAGCGCGGAGCTGAGCAGGTCGGTGGTGGCGTCGGCGTGCGCGAGGCGGGTCTGTTCGGACTCGGAGGAGCGGGCCATCACCCGGTAGTGGTGGAGCAGGTAGGCACCGGCGCCGTGCACGCGGATCTCCTGGCCGGTGCCGTGGTGCGACAGGGAGAAGGCGATCTCGGTCTGCTGCCGGCCGTGGTTGGTCCAGGCCAGGACGGAACGGTAGCGACGGCGGGCGGAATGTACGGTCCCCCACCCCTGCGGCACGATGATCAGTACGAGCAGCGGCAGCAGGAGCGGATGCAGAACGGCCAGCACCGTACCCACCGCGATCAACGACACGAGCGCGTTCACGACCTGGACGCCGTAGGTGATCATCAGCCGGCTGGCGTTGGTCCCGTAGCGGGCCGTCGCCATCAGCTTCTTGAACTCGGGATCCTCGATCTTGGCCAGCTCGACCCGGATGACCCGCTCCAGGAGTTCGACCTCGGCGGAACGTTCGACCTTGGGCTCCAGGCGCCCGGTCGCGGCCGTCGACGCGGCCCGCAACAACGCCCCGACACAACCCAGGATCGCGACCGTCAACAACCCCGGCGCGGCCGACCGAACCCGGTCGGGGGTGGGACCGGCGGCGAACAACTCCAACAGGATCTGATTCGTCGCCAACAACCCGAACGCGGCCGCGAGCCCCTGACCGATCTCGGCGACGACCACCACGACCAGCGCGCCCGGATCGGCCCGCCATCCCAGCCGCAGGGAACGCCCCACCAGTCCCGGCAACCGCCGCAACGTCCCCAGAAACGTCAACTCGGTGCGCTCGCCCCGCCGTTGATGTCCGGCCCAGGCCGGCGTGAGTTGGCCGCCGAACAACGTGGTCGTGGTGGCGTTCCCATCCGCACGAATCGCCTCCTGCGCGGCCCGCCGCCGCGCAGCCCGAGTCCGCCGAACCGGCCGAACCGGAGGCGGGTCCGACACATCGTGCCTCATGAGCATCCCCCTCGATCGTGGACACGCCCGCCCCGAACCGGACGCACGCGAACCGACCATGCTGCACCGCGCCCACCACCACGGGGGAGAGCGCACAAGGGGCGTGCACAAGCGCACAACCGAGACGGAACCAGCCGACCGTTCCGGAACACCGGCCCGTACACGACGCGTTGCCGCCGGGAGTTCGTACCGAGAACCAGCGCGTACCTCGACGAGGGCCTCCCCCGAGTCGCCGGGCACGCGGGTCTGCGGGCGTGGCGCGATCACCGACCGCCGGCGCCGCCGACCCGGCCACGGCGGACCCGGCCGCCCCCTACGCCACGCCGTGACTCCGCCCCAGGGATACCGGGAACCCCTGGCTGCCGCTCAAATCAACAGGCCCGATGTCTTGAGGTCGTCGAAGATCGCCTGGTCGACCAGGGAGACTCGGGCTCGGTCGGCGTAGGACAGCCAGACGACTTCCTCGATCTCACTACTGGCGGCCAGGGTGCCGTGGTAGTCACCGGTGTAGCAGCTCATCCGCACCGTGACGCCGTCGCTGTGACCGTGGGCCTGTGCTTCGTACGTGCCCAGGAGGTTCACGGTCGCCGGCAGGATGGCGACGGTCAACTCCTCTTCGATCTCCCGCAGCAAGGTCTGGAGGTCGGTTTCGTTGTTCTCGCGCTTCCCGCCGGGGATGTAGTAGACGTCCTTCCCCCGCGAACGCGTGCTGAGAATCCGGCCGTTCTCCACCCGCACCCAGGCCACCTTGTCGATCAAGCCCCTCATCGCGCTGCCCCATCCCTCGGGAATCGATCATGGGACCCTATCGGAGCGACCAGAGGCGTTGCTGCGTCCGGGCACAACGATGGAGCTCCGGACGGGACAACGGTCCTGATCGGCCGCCGCCGTACCGGAGCTCCCGTGTCGGGCAGAGTCGAACAGCGGACCCCGAAGGACACTTGTCGTCGAGGATCAGCCGTTGCCCGTTCGAGCCTGTCTCGGGACTAGCATCGAGGGATGTTGGGGTTCCGATTGACGCTGTTCGCGTTGTTGTCGGCGTATCCGGCGAACACCCAACCGGGCTCGTACACATATGTCGAATCGCCCGGGTACCAGACGTAGGTGACGCGGTACCAGGTGTCGCCCCAGTCGCCGATGCTCTCGCCGACCTGCCAGCAGTCGACCCAGAGCTCGGAGGCCGGGGGCGCATCCGGCACGCCGGTCTTGCTCGAGGTGTTGGGGCCGTTGTAGACACCGACCCAGTTGCTCGTGGTCGTTCGGACCCAGGCCGAGGCAGAGGCGCTGCCCGCCCCCGTCATCACCGCACCGGCGCTGATTGCCAAGGCCGCCACGATCGTTCCGGCGCGACGTCCCACCTTGATCCTCATAGGTTGCTCCTCGGTGTCTGGCGCGAGTAGTACGTTCGCCGGCGCGACGGCACCCACCGCTCCGGATGGCGCCTCATGGCCCGGCCGTCGGCCGAACCTGCCTAGGAATCGGAGACCGGAACGTCCAGGACACCCGCTTCCGACGGCCCCCGTGCCCGGTGGGGGGCACCCCGGCGGAAGCGGGTGCCCAGAGGGCTACGGACGGGCATCCTCGACCCGTCCCGGCACCGTGCCCGAGTCCCAGATTGGCAGGCCGGCCGGCGCGCGTATTGTACGAATGCGTCACCGCGAGGGCCGGTGTTCGGCGGCTACCTACGGCGCTGCCTCGGGCGTTGTCACGCCCACGCGCCCAGCCTCTCGCTCGCGCAGTCGAGCGACTTCGGCCGTGAGTTCCGCCACGCGGCGGTGCAGGGCCTGGATGCACACCAGGGTGACGCCGAGGCCGTCAACGACGGGGATCCTGGTGTCGTCCGGGTTGAAGCCGAAGGCGGTGTGCCAGTCCTGGGCCATCGGGCCGAGGTGGCGTACCTCCTCTGGTTCCCAGAGGTAGCGCCAGGTGCCGATGGGCAGCGCCGCCACCGTGTCGAGGATCGTGTATCCGTTGACCGCGCCGACCGGTGCCGCGGCGCCGCTCTCCCGCGCCTCGACCTCGAACTTGACCTCGAACTTGACCTCGGCCTCGGCCTCGGCCTCGGCCTCGGCCGAACGAGGGTCCGGGGCACCGGGATCGGCCGCCCGGGACCACCGGCGGAGGATCCGCATCCCTACCGGCTCCAGTCGACCGGGACCACGTCCAGTTTGAGGGCGCGGTCGCTGCAAATGGAGCACGGGTTCATCGGGACACCGGGGCCCTGGTCGGTGCCGACGGTGATCGCCCCGTGCGCCCCGACCGGGGCGTGCACCCCGTCGCCCACCAGCGCGGCCTCGTACCCGCCCAGCAACTCCTGGAGGGTGCCCGGCCCGAAGTCCTCCGGAGCGGAGATCGCGGCGTAGCCGGTGTCGTCCGTGTAGGCCATGCCGAGGGTCCGGCCGCCCATGGTCGCGAACACGACCTTGGCGCCCTTGATCGGCTCACCCGTCACCGCGTCCGACGCCATCGCGGCGATGTTCTCCAACTGCATCTGCGTGACGTTCAAGGTCGCCTGACTGGCCGTCAGCCGGGTCGGCTTCAACCCGGGGCACTCCGCCCCGCTGCACGCCCCACCCGGCGCGGCGGTCGCCGACGCGACGGCACCGCCGCTCACTCCCACCGCGGCCAACGCCGCCGCCATCATCACGACGGTCTTACGACCCAAAGAGGCCATGCCCACTCCAAAGAATCGAACGGAACGAACCGCCCACACCAGGTCCGAACAGCGCACGGCGCACGATGCACAGCACTACACACAGCGCGCGGCGACTGGGACGAACGGGACGGGCGTGCAACAGGCAACGAATGCCGCCCACTTCCCCATGGGCGACACAAAAGAGCGTATGGCCACCCATCCGGCCCAACCGACCACAGATGGTGAGTTCCCCCGATCTGATGAACCGTCGGCTGGACGGCGCCGAATGGTAAGTAGACGGCGAATCAGTCGAATTCGCGGAATCCCGCCACGCCGACTGCCGTCGTGATCTCCGCACGACATCGCACGTCACCGCAACAACCAAGCCTCATAGGCAAGTTGCCCATGCCCGAACCGTCACATCCACGCCGAACAGGCAACATCCGGTTGGCACCCGCCTCATGCCCTGCCAACCGGCCCCGCCAAGCCGTGCAGGAGCAACCCCGTGAGCGCGTCGACGATTTCCTCGTCGCCGACCGCCGGGCCGTCGTCCCCGGCCGTGATGACCGCGAAGCCCAGCATCGACATCATCGCGCCCATCGCCGCCGCGAGGATCGCCGGATCACCGGGGAGCCGATGGCCCCGCTCCCGCAGCCAGTCCAGATGGTCGCGCAGCACACTCGTCTCCTCGGCCAGGCTCGTCCAGGCGCGCCCCTCGGCGGGCGGCCCGGCCAGGATCGTCTGCATCAGGGCCACGACCACGGGCAGGTGATCCCGGGTAACCCGCCAGGTGATGGCGAGGTGGTCGCGGAGCTGCTCGCGGTCGGTCAAATCGTGCTCGGCCGGATGGCCGGCCGCGCCGATCTCGTCGTCCGCCTGTGCGTCCATGTCCTGCATCAGGGCCTGGAGCAGCGCGTCCTTGTCCGCGAAGTGGGCGTAGAAGGAGCCGGTGGCGCGGCCGGCCTCGCGGGTGATGTCGGTGATCTTCGTGTCGAGATACCCGCGCTCGGCGAACAGCCGCCGGGCCGCGTCCTTGAGCGCGACTTTGGTCTCGGCGGCCTTCTCCTGGCGTACGCCCATCGCGTGGATCTCCTTCTCGGGCTTGACGTGTGGCCTACTCGCTCATCATAGTGAATCTCAGTTCGATGAATTATTATTCAATGAACTTGGATTCAATCGAGGTTCGACACCACACCCACCAACCCCCCCACCGGCCCCCATCAACCCCAACCAACCAAGGAGTACTCATGAACGTCATCGTCATCGGCGGCGGAGTGGCCGGCGCCGCAACCGCGATTGCTCTGCGACGCATCGGCGTGCAGGTCACCGTGTACGAGGCGTACGCCGAACCGGCAGGCTCGGTCGGCTCGTTCCTCAGCCTGGCCACCAACGGCCTCCGGGTCCTGCGCTCCCTCGGCGTACTGGAACAGGTCCAGCGGGCCGGGGTCGACATGCCCACCCAGCGCATGTGGTCCGGCTCGGCCAAGCTGCTGGGCGAGGTCCCGAGGGGCCGATCCGCCAGCGACCCACTACACAGTGTCACCTTGATGCGCGGCACCCTGGTCGAGATCCTGCGCGCGAACGCCCTCGCCGCGGGCGCCGACATCGTCGTCGGGGAGCGCCTGGTGGACGCGGCGCCCACGGAGACGGGCGTACGGGCGATCTTCGCGAGCGGCCACACCGCACACGCCGCGCTGCTCGTCGGCGCGGACGGCATCCGCTCGACCACCCGCACCCTGCTCGACCCGAACGCGCCCGTCCCCGAATACGCCGGCCTGTACAGCATCTCCGGCGTTGCCGACGGCCTCGAC
Organism: Embleya sp. AB8; assembly: GCF_049739465.1. Classification (NCBI taxonomy): domain Bacteria; kingdom Bacillati; phylum Actinomycetota; class Actinomycetes; order Kitasatosporales; family Streptomycetaceae; genus Embleya; species Embleya sp. AB8. The sequence goes on along the minus strand of NZ_JBMHHY010000008.1, from coordinate 160,518 downwards.
ATCGAGCCGGGCGTCTTCAACATGACCTACGCCCGCAACGGCGCCTTCTTCCACCTCCCCGCCCCCGACGGCAGGATCTGGTGGGCGGCCCAGGTGGCCACCCCCATCCCGCCGGACCCGACCGCCGGCACCGACCGGGAGCGCCTGGCCCGCCTGGCCCACCTCTTCCGCCCCGAACGGCTACCGTCCGCGATCCTGGGCGCGGCCACCGAACTGCACCACCCGACCCTGATGCACCGACTCGCCCCCATCCCGATCCGGCACAACGACCGCATGGCGCTGCTGGGCGACGCGGCACACCCGGTCGGCGCGGGCCAGGGCGCGTCGATGGCCCTGGAGGATGCCGTGGTCCTGGCCCGCGCCCTGGCCGACGAGCCGTCGGTGCCGGCCGCCCTCGCCACTTACGACGCCGCCCGCGCGGCCCGCATCGCCAAGATGCTCAAGGCCGCTTCGGCCAACCGCGACGCCAAAACCGCCGGCCCACTCGCCCGCCGCATCCGCGACCTGATGATGCCTTGGGGAAGCCGCCACTTCCATGCCCGGGCCACGGACTGGCTGTACACCCACGACTGCGGCGAACTGCCGAGCAGCCCGAACCAACCGGCCCACCAAGGGAGTTGACCGACACCGGTGACGTCCGAATGGCCAACCAACCCACCCCGAGCCGGAACGTCGCGGACATGCGCAGCCGGTCGACCCGGGCCACCGGGTCGGATCCGTCCGACCGCAGCCGGCCGGCGAGACATCGTCGCAGCGACAGGCACGAGGCAACTCCTGAGCGTCGGGATCGGCGATGCCCCATCTGGGCGACCGCACACCACCACCGCAGCGTCCCCCAACCAGCGCGACACCCAGACGCCCGACCACCACGCCCCGGGCCCGACGTCCGCTCACTCCCCCATCCGGCCCCGCCGCCCTGGCCGCCGACTCGCTGCTGCGCAGCAACGGCCGCACGTAACGGGGAAGTTCACCCCTCCCCCTGCGCCGGCAACGCGCACGTACACAGGCCCGGATCACCCTTCGCCGCACGCGCCAGGTGCCGACGGCCGCATCCGGCATCAACCTGCCCGCCGACGCGCGCCGCCTCGGCTCGGGCACAACACGCCGACGAGAAAATGACCGTGTGGGCATCGCAGCAGGCTGCTACCGTCTCCGCCATGAAGCGCGCTGCCATGACGACGACGCCGGAGAGTGTCCCGGCGCGCTGACAGATGTCTTTGTCCGAAGCCCCGGGGCGAGTGCCCCGGGGCTTCGCCTTGCGGTCACCCGCCCGACCACCGCGAGGAGACCGCCATGCACGACCACCGCAGACTCGGCCGCGAACTGGACCTGTTCGACACCGACCCGCTGATCGGCGCGGGCCTGCCGTACTGGCTGCCCGACGGCGCGACCGTACGACACACCCTGGAGGAATACATCCGCGCCGCCGAAGTGCGGGCGGGATACCGGCACGTGTACTCACCGGTGCTCGGCAAGCGGGAGCTGTACGAGATCTCGGGACACTGGGCGCACTACCGCGACGACATGTTCCCCCCGATGGACCTCGGCGGCGAGCAGGTCGTCCTGCGGCCGAGCCTGTGCCCACATCACGCGCTGATCTACCGTTCCCGCCCGCACAGTTACCGCGAGTTGCCCCTGCGGATGGCCGAGCTGGGCGGCATGTACCGCGCCGAACTCTCCGGTGTGCTCGGCGGGTTGACCCGGGTACGGGCCATCCAGCTCAACGACGCGCACATCTTCTGCACCCCGGACCAGGTCGCCGACGAGGCCCGGGCGGCACTGGAGATGATCCACCGGGCGTACGCGGCGCTCGGCATCACCGCGACCCGATACCGGCTCTCCCTCCCGGGCCCCGGTGGCAAGTACGTCGCCGCGCCCGAGAAGTGGCGACGGTCCACCGCCCTGCTGACCGACGTCCTCGACCGCTCCGGCCTGCGCTACGAGGCGGCCGAGGGTGAGGCCGCGTTCTACGGCCCCAAGATCGACGTCCAGGTCACCGACGGCGCCGGCCGGGAATCCACCCTGTCCACCGTCCAGATCGACTTCCACCAGCCCGAACGCTTCGACCTCCACCACATCGGCCCGGACGGCGCCAAACACCGCCCGGTCATGATCCACCGCAGCATCATCGGCAGCGTGGAACGAGCCGTCGCACACCTCATCGAACAACACGGCGGCGCCTTCCCCGCCTGGCTCGCCTCCACCCAACTGGCGATCCTGCCGATCTCCGACACCGAACTGCCCAACGCCGAAACACTCGCCCGGCGATGCACCGACCTCGGACTGCGTGCCGAGATCACCGGCCCCGAACGCGGCAGCCTGGGCGCCCGCATCCGCCAGGCACGCCTGATTCCCTACCAAGCCGTCATCGGCGCCAGGGAAGCCGCCGACGATCGGATGGCACTACGTCTGCGCGACGGCCGCCGACTCGACCCGCAGCCGGTCGGCGACCTCCTTGCCCGCATCAAGGCCGTCATCGACGCCCACAGCACCGAGCTGTGGGTCGACGCGGCCACCCAAAAGACACCGTGATCAGCGCCTGCCACCGCCCTGGACGCGGACGGCTGGGGATGGCTCCGGTGTTCAGGTACCGCTCCGGCCGCAGAACGTCGCCTGCAGTAGATCGGTGAAGATGCCGATGGGGTCGTGCCAACCGCCGTCGCACCAGTCGCCGTTGACGTTGATGGTGACCATCTGTGCGCCGTCGCGAGTGCCGTAGGCGTAGGACCACGATCCGAAGAGCGCACCTCCCATGCCCCAGACCGTCTCCCCGCAGGGCAGCCTGACCGAGGAAACGCCGAGGCCGTAGGCGGTGTTGGCGATCCAGTCGCGGGTGGGCACGGTGGTGAACATGTCGCGTTGTCGGTCCGGTGGCAGTAGCCGACCTCCCAGCAGCGCACCGAAGAACCGGTTGAGGTCACCGGCGGTGGAGATCATGCCGCCGGCTGCCCAGAACATGGACGAATCGAGCTCGGTCGCGTCGTGGATCGGCGCGCCGGGGTCGGTTCGAAACAACTTCGTGTAGTGCCGGGAGTGTGGCCCGTCGATCGTCGGGTCGACGCCGTGCGGCAGGTAGGTACCGGTCAGGCCGAGGGGGCTGGAGATCCGCCGCGTGATCTCCGCTGCGAGCGCGCGGCCGGTGACCCGTTCGATGATCATGCCCGCGAGGACGTAGTTGGTGTTGGAGTACGCCCAACCCGAACCCGACGGGAAGGTGAGCGGATGGGATATGGCGATCCGCACCAGTGATTCCGGGGAGTGTGTCTCGTAGCGGTGCAGCGCTTCCCGGTCGTCGGTGTAGTTGAAGATCCCGCTGGTGTGATTGAGCAACATCCTGATGCTCACCCCCGCGCCGTCGTGGTGGTGGCCGTCGAGCACGCCGGGCAGCCATTGTTCGGCGGTGTCGTCCAGGCTCAGCCTGCCTTCGGCCGCCAGTTGCAGTACGACGGTGGCCACGAACGTCTTGCTGATGCTGCCGATCCGGAACCGGTCCTGCTGCGCACGCTCGTCGCCGGTTCCGGTGTCCGCGACTCCCGCAGTCGCGAACCACTGTCGCTCGCCGTCGCGAACCTCGACAAGAATCCCGGGAAGGCCGCCTTGGGTCACGGCCTGCTCGAGTACGCGCCGGATCGCCGCACAGCCCTCGGCCGCCGGGGTCGGCGCGAACTCGGATACCGCGTCCGAGACTTCGGGTGGTTCTGCACCTGGTCGACCACTGTCCGGACAAGCGGTGTGTCGGCTCACGTGGTTCTCCCTGTCGCGTGCAACCCGTGGCCGGCCGCCCGGCCCATCGCCACAGCGTAGTTTCATTGGCCCGCCGGCTGTCCCCACGGGCGTGGGGCCGGGCGCGGCCGGCGATCCGGCAGCCCGGCCACGGCGATCGGGCCGACGAGGCGAACCACGCGGCGCCCGCCGGGACAAGATCGTATTGACCTAAACCCGACTTGAGGTTCTACGGTGTTTCCCGCCGGTAACCACTCCACTCCGAGGGGACATCACATGACCACCGAGCACACCTCCGACGCCGAACTCGCCGGACAGCCGGCCGCGTACCTGACCGGCGTGGCCAACGAGTCGCTGATCTCGTTCACCCGGGCCCGACAGGCCGAACTGGGCTTCACGCAGCCTCAGTACTGGCTGCTGCGCAACCTGTCGAAGAACGACATCTCGCCGGATGGCCACGGCATGACCGTCCCCGAACTCCAGCAGGCCATGAGCTCCTACATCCGGCCCGGGGACGACCTGGCGGCCGAGGCGGAGGTCCTCTTGGCGCGCGGCCGGCTCACCCGCGACGCCGACGGACGGTGGTGGATCACCGAGGCGGGGGAAGCGGCCCGGGTCGACCTCAAGCAGCACGCCCCGGCCATCCGGGCCCGCATCCACGAGGGCATCGACGACGCCGACTACGTCACCGCGGTGAAGGTACTCCACCGGCTGATCCACAACACCGGCGGCACCCTGGTGTAGTCCCCGACCGGCGGGAGTCGTGCGACCTGCGACGCTGGTCGATCGCCAGTCGTGCTCCGGTCGTGCTCTGGTGGTCCGCTGGTAGTGCTCTGGTAGTGCGGACGTACGTGCCGGAAGTCCGGACGCAGACCGTCCGACGCAAGAATTCCCACCCCCCGAGCGGCAATCGGGCCGATCCCGCAGCCGTATTCCAGTGGGTCCCGAAGACCCCGATACCGAATGCCCGCACGGCTCCGACCGGAAGGACCTCCCATGAAGCAGAACCACAACCACAACCAAAACCACAAACGCATCGACCACATCCTCGGCGCCGTCCGCGCCGGCGAGTTGCTCAACGCGTGGATCGACGCGCTGATGGCCGACGATCACCTGAGCCGGGCAGCAGCCACCCGGGTAGCCTGCGAGCGTCTCACCGCCGGCTCGCCCTGGCTGATCGCCGCCCCCGGGCAAACCTGGCGACTGCGCGACGAGTTCGAGCCCGCCGTCGGCTTCGCGCCGCGCCTGGCCCGCGTCGTCGCCTTCCGCCGCGCCCAAGGCGCGCACCCCCGCGACGGCACCGCCGCCGTCCTGATCGCCGACGCCGAGCACGCCCCGGAAGACCCGATCGGCTGGATCGACATCGACGACTTCGCCACCTGCTACACCATCGAGGCGTGGCCCGAGCCCGAACCGTCATAGGCCCGCTCAGCCCGCCGCGGCGGTCGAGTGACGCACGATCAGGCGCACCAGCGGCCGCAACAACGCCGGCCGGCGCGCCGGATCGTCCGGGCGCTCCGGCAACATCCGGGCGGCCTCCGCGCCCAAGTCGTGGGTTGGACCTGGCCCCCGGAGCGCTGTGTCCCACCGCGTTTCCCACCACGCCGGTGTGACGCCCCGACGGCCTGGCTAGGCTGAACGCATGACTGATCCGGCGGGACGGGTCGAGCCGTCCGGGGTGTGGGCCACAGCCGTGGGCGTGGCCCGGGTGAGGGCGATGGAGACGGCACGCAAGGATCCGCTGTTCCGGGACCCACTGGCGCCGGCCTTCGCCACGGCCGGCGGGATCGGCCCCGACGCGCCGCTGCCCCCGCTCGCGGACGAGGCGGCGCGGCGCCGCCGACTCGGTGTGGCCTTCTCGATCGTCATCCGGACGAAGTTCCTGGACGACCTGCTGGACCGGGCAGTCGCGGCCGGCATCCGGCAGGTCGTGCTGCTCGGCGCCGGGATGGACAGCAGGGCCTTCCGGATGAACTGGCCTGCGGGGACCCGGCTGTTCGAGGTCGACACGGCCGAGCCGCTGGGCTTCAAGGCCTCGGTGCTGCGTCAGGAGCGGGCCGTTCCGCGCTGCGAGCGAATCACCGTCCCGGTCGACCTGCGCGAGGACTGGCCCGGCGCCCTGGCCGCGGCCGGGCACGATCCGGCGCAGCCGACGGTGTGGATCGCCGAGGGACTGCTGATCTATCTGCCCGAGGACGCGGTGCAGTTCCTGCTCGAACGGGTCGGCGCACTGTCCGCTGCAGGCAGCAGGATGGGCCTGACACTGGGCCCGCGCGGTGTGGTCGAACGCTTCCGCGCGGACGCCGCTCCGGGATCGGCAGCGTCGATGTGGGTCTCGGAGATGCCCGAGGACCCGGTCGGCTGGCTGGCCGGCCTCGGCTGGCAGGCGGAAACCTTCACCCTGCGCGAGCGCGCCGAGGCCTACGGACGCCCGGTACCCACCCCGTCGCAACAGGACGAGGGCCCCGGCGGACTGGTCTCGGCGGTACGCACGGCGCACTGAGCACGACGAGGGCCGGCCCCGATCCTCGGAAAGCGAGTCATGAATGACCGAATGGCAGGAATTCCGCGGCGGCGTCAACGTCGTGCGCCGCCACGGCAACGTGGTCCACCGGCCGGCCTCCCCGGCGACTCCGGCGATCCACCGGCTGCTGCAGCACCTCCACGACCAGGGTTTCCACGGCGCACCAGAACCACGAGGCTTCGACCCCGACGGCAACGAGGTGCTCACCTTCCTCGACGGCGAGGTGCACAACGCACTCACCTCGGAACTGCGTACGCCCGAACTCCTCGCCTCTGCGGCCACACTGCTGCGGCGTTTCCACGACGCCACCGTCACGTTCCGGCCGCATCCCGACGACCTCTGGCTGTTCCCGGTCCGGCAGCCGACGGAGGTCATGTGCCACGGCGACGCCGCCCAGTACAACTGCGTGGTGAAGGACGGCGCGGCAGTGGGGTTCATCGATTTCGACACGGCACACCCCGGACCACGCGTCTGGGACATCGCCTACGCCGTCTACCGGTTCGCACCGCTACAGGGGCCGGACAACCCCGAGAGCTTCGGCACACCACAGGAACAGGGACGCCGAGTCGCCGCCTTCTGCCGGGCCTACGGACCGGGCGTGGGCGCCGAGGTCGTCGACGCCGTCCCCGACCGACTGCAGGCCCTCGTCGACTTCATGCGCGACCAGGCCGCGCAGGGCAACGAGGCATTCCGGCAACACATCTCGGAAGGCCACACCGACCTGTACGAGGCGGACATCCGCCATGTACGCGCCCACCGCGACACCCTGCGCGCCGCCTTCGAATTGTGAAGCGGCACATACATTCCACCGGAACGACGAATAGGCCGGGCCCGCGACCGCCGAGAAGCCACCCGGAGACCGCCGACCGCCGTCCCCGGATGGGCGAACAACAGTCGGCGGAGCGGTGGTTCGGCTACCCATTACCCCATTACCGCGGGCTACCCGAGCGAGATCAGCGCCAACGCCTGGGTGAGGTTCCACTCGGCGATCTCTGCCATGAACGCCCGATCGGGGAAGTCCCCGTCGAGCAACCGCAGTGGGCCCGCCGTCAGGGACAGTCGTTGGGCGAGCATGTACAACGCCAGTCGGTCGTCGTCGAGATCGGGCACCGCCAGCCGTGCATAGTCCTCGTGCAGGCGGATGCGCAGGTGCACGTGCTCCCACTCGACGTCGAAGTACATCAGGTCCTCGATGTCGATCAGCACCGGGTTGCCGGCTCGGTCCACCAGCACGTGGCCCAGACCCAACTCGCCATGCACGACCGAGAATTCGGTCCTCGGTCGGACCGCCGCGGCCAGCTCGCGCAGCCGCTCGTCCAGCCGGTCGCGAGCGCCCGCGATCCGTGGGTCACGGGAAGCCGCCTCGGCGAGGCAGCGCAGCGCGAAGTCGAGGACGGCCCCCTCGCACGACGTCCCGTGCGAGCTGTCGCCTCCGTCGACCAGGGCCACCTTGCCGTAGGCCGGCGCCCGGTATCCGCGCATCGCGGCCAGAGCCTCGGCAAGGCCGGCCATCGTCGGCTCCGCCGCGCGCGGATCGCGCTCGAACAGTTGCTCCAGGTTCTCGCCTGGGAAGTCCTCCACGATCGCCAAGTCGGCCCGGTAGTGGGTGCGATCACGGTCGACCAGGTAAACCTCGGGCACCCGCAGGCCCAACGCGGCCAACCGGGCATGCGCGGCCTCGAACAGGTCGAGCCCGACCCCGGGCGAGAACGGGTCGGCGACATCGTCGTCCCCCTCTGCCGTCGGCCAGTAGTTCTCCGACTCCTCCCACAGATACACGATCGCCGACGTCGTCGCATCGTCCATCGTCAGCCGGTACACGCCCTTCCTGGTGCCACCGGCCAGCCGCTCCACCCCCACCAGCCGCCGACCACCGCCCAGCGCGGCCCGTACCGCACCCGCCAACTGATCCTTCGTCACATTCCTGGGTGCCACGTCCGCGACCCACCCCTCCGTTGGACAACCGGGGCACCCTACGCGAACCGGCGCGCACCGCCGAACGATTTGCCGCCGAAATCAAACAACCCCCAAGGAGCCCACGGGCGTTCGCTACTCGGTACGCGAGAACCGGCGCGTCGCCACGGCCAAGGCCGCCAGCGCCGCCACCGCCAGGAACGACACCTCGAGCAACACCGGCGGCGCCCACCCCCACCACTGCGGCCCCGTGGCCGCGCCGCCCGGGGTTGCCACACCTCCCGGCAGCGTGCGGCGCAGCGCATCGACGCCGTACGTCAGCGGGTTGGCCAGGACCGCGCCGCCCAGCCAGCCGGGAAGCCCACGCGCCGGGAACATCGCGCCGGACAGGAACAGCAGCGGCATCATGAACATCCCGACCACGACCTGGAACGTCTCGATCCGCCGAATGCACACCGCCGCCAGCACCCCGAGCGCCGTGAACGCGAACGAGATCAGTGCCAACTCGAGGAGCACCAGCAGCAGTTCCGGACGATAGGGCACCCCGGCCGCGCCCGCGACGGCGAGTACGAGCGCGCCATAGCCCGCACCGGTCGCGGCTCCCCCGAGGCAGATCCCGGTCAGCAACACCCCGCGCCGCACCGGCGCGACCAGCATCTGCCGCAGGAATCCGGCCTGTCGGTCCCACACGATGGTGACCCCGACGGCGATCGCGGGCGCCTGAACGGCCATGATCAGCACGCCCGGGAAGAGATACGCGCGGTAGTCGCTCAGGCCGTCGGCCGATCCGCCGCCGCCGATCAGGGAGTTGAGCCCGGTGCCCAGGATGAGCAGGAACATCAGCGGGGTGACCAGCCCCATCGCCAGCCGGACCCGGTTGCGGGTGAAGCGGATCATCTCGCGCTGCCACAACACCCGCACGGTACGCAGATCCCGCGCGACGCGGCCGAATCGGGCCGAGGCGTCGGGCGGCGGATGCACGCCGTCGACCCGCACGAGGCGGGAGAGCGGCGGCTGTGCGGCCGACAATTCGATCTCGGTGGGGGCCATTCGGCTCTACCTCCTCGGTCCGAGGCCGGGCGGCGGCGTCGGACCACCGTCGGCCTCGCGTATGGTGCGGCCCGTGTAGTGCAGGAAGACGTCGTCCAACGAGGGCGGCGTCACCCGCACCGAGCGCACCGGGACGCCGAGTTCGGCACACAGGCGCGGTACGAACGCCGCCCCGTCGGCCACCTTCAGCCGCAGGCCCCGCTCGTGCGTCTGCACCGCCAGACCGAACCGCTCCCGTACCGCCCGCGCGGCCCGCGCATCGTCGCCGGTGTGCAGCGTGACCAGATCGGCGCCGACAACCGCCTTGAGTCCGGCCGGAGTTCCCTCCGCCACCAGTTCACCGGCGTCGATGATGGCCATCAGGTCGCAGTGCTCCGCCTCCTCGAGGTGATGCGTCGTCAGGAAGACGGTGATCCCCTGCTCGCGGCGCAGCCGGTGCAGGTGTTCCCACACCGCCGCGCGCGTCTGCGGATCAAGCCCGGTGGTGGGCTCGTCCAGGAACAGCACACGCGGCGCGTGCAGGAGACCCCGGGCGATCTCCAGGCGGCGCCGCATGCCGCCGGACAACGTGCGCACCGGCGAGTCCCGGCGTTGCGCCAGGTCCACCAGTTCCAGGAGCTCCGGGATCAGCACCCGCGAGCGCCGTCGCGGCACCCCGAACAGATCGGCCTGAAAGCGCATGTTCTCCTCGGCGGTGAGATCCACGTCGAGCGTGGACTCCTGGAAGATCAACCCGATCCGGCGCCGTACCTCGTCCGGTTGGGTGCCTACGTCGCACCCCGCGACCCGGGCCCGGCCCAGTGTGGGCCGTACCAGGGTGCACAACATGCCGATGGTGGTGCTCTTGCCCGCGCCGTTGGGGCCCACGAAGCCGAAGATCCGGCCCTCCGGGACGTCCAGGTCCAGACCCACCACGGCTTCGGTGTCGCCGTAGAGCTTGCCGAGCCCCTCGGCGCAAATGGCGCTCTCGGGCGCGGCAGGCACGGCGGACACCGCAGGCACACCGGGCACCGCGGGCAGGCCAGGCACGCCGGGCACGCCGAGCACGCAGGAGATACTCATGACGACTCCTCGGTGGTTGTGCGCCGCACGCTCAACACGGTGTGGAACAGCGCCATGTCACCGGCCTCCCCCACCGGCGTCCCCTCCGCCGCAACCCACGCGTGCGCCCGAAACGGCTGCGTGCGAAAGCCCGTACACCAATCCGGCACCGCTCCGCGCAACCGGCACAACAACACCGTGGCCACGGACCGCTGCAGGCAGCCCTGCCCGGCGCAGCGGGCGCTGACCGATACGACGGCCCGCCGCGCGGCCGACGCCTCGGCCACGGTGGCGGGGCGGGCGCCCAGGCCGACCACCCGCAACACCCGGCGCAGCCGCCGTGGTGGGAGCAGGGCCAACGGCCGGGCGACCGCGACCGCACAGCGCGCCGTGACGTGCCGATGCCAGGTCAGCGGCACCGATTCCTCCGCGGTGACCGGCATCGTCATGACGCCACCACCAGACGGGCCTCGCACAACGCCCGCAACAGTTCCCGTACATCGTGATGCGCCCGCGACGCGGCGGCCGGGGCCGGCTCCGCCAGCCGCGCGGCCACCTCCTCCGCGGAGTGACCGGCCATCAGCAGGCGCAAGGCACCCGCGCCGGTGCGGTTCAACTGCCAGTATCGGCCTCGGCGTTGGTCGAGCAGCACCAGCCCGTCCGGGACATCCGTCGCGGTGACGTCGGGTGCCAGGGTGATCGTGGTCATCGGAATCCTCCCATCCGGGCCGCGACTTGCGGCTCCGACGTCTCGACGGAACGCAACCAGCGCTCGCAGGCCAGGGTGTTCTCGAAGGGAGCCAGCGACGCGGTGTCCGGGCTCGGCCGCAGCAGGGCGACCCGCAATGCCCGTGCGTCGACCAGCCCGAGCCCGGCCAACCGCAGGTCGTCGCACAGGTCCAGGAGCAGGCGCCGGTTGTGCTCCACGCCCGCGTGGAACTCGGCGCTGAAGTCGCCTTTGCTGCGCCGGGCCAGGAGTTCGTCCGGGACGAGTCCGCGCAGCGCGGTGGTGAGCACCGGCTTGAACCCGCCCGGCACCATCCGATCCTCCAGCCGCACCGACAGGGCCGCCTCGACGACCCGGTCGTCCAGATAGGGTGCGGCCGGCTCGATCCCGAACCGCCCCAGGACCGCGCCCATTTCGCGAATCGCGGCCCCGCCGTGCAGGACGCCCTCGACGATCTGGTGTTGCACCCGTTCGGGATCCAGCGGTTCCGGGGTGTCCGCCGCCGCCTCGATGATCAGGCGGCGTACGGTCGCGACCGTACTCGGCGAGGCCCAGGACGGCAGCCGCGGCTCGGGTGCCCAGCCCATGAACACCTGCGCCGGCGACGGTGTGGCGGCCGTGATCCGCGGTGCCCCGGCGCGCAGCGCGTCGGCGAACGAGTCGTTGTCGACCAGCCCACGAACGGTGGGCAACAACTGCCAACGGTTCAGCGCCCGACAGCGAAGTACGGCCGGCAGCCCCCGGATCGGCCGCCTGCGGACGAGGGCCCGAAGGTATGTCGGCGTGGCGGAGAACAGTTCGTCGCCGCCGACACCCATCAGATGCACACCCGCGCCTCGTGCGGCCGAGTCCCGCGCGACATACTCCATCCGCGCCAGGTTCCGACTCCACGGCAGCGGCCCCGACGTGTCCTCGCCCGTGGTCGGGTCACCCTCGTCCAGCCATCCCGGCCCGTCGTCCGGCCCGCTGTAGCGGTGTTCCGCGCCCGGCAACAACGCCGCGGCCCGTTCGGCCCAGATCGTGTCGTCGTTCGCCGCGTCCAACGGCCGCCAATGATGGGTGAGCAGCCGGCCCCCATCCGCCGCCGCGGCGGCGACGAAGCACAACCCGGTGGAGTCCAATCCACCCGACAGATCGGCGCTGACCGTTCGACCCCCGGCCGCCCGGACGCCCACCGCATCCGCGATCGCGGCCCGCACGGCCCCCGCCGCCTCCCGCAGCGGAACCTCCGCCGCCGGCGCCCGCCACCAGGGCACCACGCGCCGCTCGCCTGCGGTGTCGAGCTCCAACCAGCATCCGGCGTCGAGCTGCTCCACGCCCGACCAAATGTTGCGCGTACATAGCGGCCAGGGCGCGCCCGGCACCAACAACCGCAGCGCCAGGGCCGCTTCGTCCAGCCCCGCGCCGACCAACCCGGCCGGGCGCCCCGGCGTATCGGCCGCCACGGTCACCCCGGCGACGCGAGCGTAAAAGATCTGCCGGGTGCCGGCCACCGCCCCCTGGGCCCGCACCCGCCCGTCGATCGAGGCCAGCAGATGCACGCTGCCCGGCAGGCTCCGAGCCAACGTGTCCAGATCCCGCACCGACCGCGCCCGCCCCAGCGCCCGGGCAACGGTGCCGGGATCGAACCGAGTACGCCCGAACAACACCAACCGCCGCGCCCCCGCCACGACCACGGCGATCTCGTCGTCCGACCAGTCCCCCACCAACCACGGCCGCCCCGACCCGTGCGCGATGCACCGCAACGGCACTTCCCCGGCGCCGGCGACGGCGATCGAGTCGGACACCGAGGTGTCCGGAAGAATCAGAAATCCCATGACCCTCTCCCAGGTCCGGTGATGCGGGGGCGCCCCTGGACGCCCCCGCACCTGTTTCCCGCCGATCCATCGAGGGCGAGGGTCAGCAGGCGAGCGGCGTGGGACCGCCGAAGATGTCCTGCGGGCAGCCCCACCAGAGGCCGAGGGTCAGCTCGGTGAAGTCGCCGACCTCGACCAGCGCCGGGGGCTCGTAACTGTCGTCGTACGTCATGATCTTCTCCATCCCTTGCCTGCAACGGACGTCCGGACCGCGTGGCGCCGACCGAATCACCGACGTCCCCGCCCCGTCCGGACTCCCGCCACGCTAAGCGGCCCCGAGTCCCGAACACCTGGGCTCCCGGTCCCACTCGGGTCCCGACGCGTCCGGCCCCGGACGGGGCATCCGCTTGTCCACGCACGCCGATGCGCTCACGAACCCGGCCCCGTCCTGATCCGCTCACCCGGCCGTCGTGCCGGTCGAACTGCCCGGCCGGGAGCGGGCCTTCGTCCCGCGCCAAGGGAAAGGCCGCCGCCGGCACGGCCGACCGCGGGAGCCGTCCGGTGGCAACCGGCGGATCTGCGGGGGCGGCGCGCCGGCGGCGGCCTTCGGTGGGCTATGCGCGGGCCAGTACCGGGCGCAGCGGCCCGGTGCGCAGGCGCGCCACGGTCGAGGTGGCGAATCTGCGGGTGGCCAGGACGGTCAGGATGGCGACGATGGTGCCGACCACGGCGCCGACGGCGACATCGTGCGGGTAGTGGGCGCCGACGTAGACGCGGGAGGCGCCCATCAGCACGGCGGCGACCAGGGCGAACAGGCCGAGTCGGCGGTTGACCAGGAGTAGGCCGACGGCCGCCGCGAAGGCGACCGAGGTGTGGTTGCTGGGGAAGGCGTAGTCGTTCGCCGCCGGGCACGACTCGACCAGGAAGGCACGCGGGAGGGCCCGGCAGGGGCGTGGTTCGTGGAAGGCGTCCTTGATGCCGGAGTTGGCCAGGTAGGCGATGCCGGCGCCGGCGATGGCACCCACGGCCGAGGCCATCGTGGCGGCGTCCGCGCGGCGGGCCTGCCACCAGCCGACGAGCAGGAGCAGGATGAACAGGGCCGCGCCGTAGCTGGTCCAGGCGAGCACGGGTGAGTTGAGCCAGTGGGTGTCACGGGCGAAATCGGTGACGGTGGTGTACAGGCCGCCGTCGATCCGGGCGCCGTCCAAGGCTTGGGCGTACAGGGGTGCGGTCACGGGATAGGGGCCTCTTCGGGGTGCGTTCGGTCTTCGACATACGACGCGCGACGTGTTCGTACGAGGCACGGCGTACGGGAGGCGGGCTCGCCCGGGGTGCGGGGAACCGATCGGGCGGCGGTCGCGTGTTCGGGTCGACGGCCGTCGCCGAGTTGCCGGGTTTGCCGAGGGCGGGTCGCGTAGACTCGACCTGCGTCTACAGGCTGTAGACGCACGATGAACTGTAGACGACGCGAGAGGGTGTTGTCGTGACCAGCGGTAGTGGCCGCCGGGCGGCGGGTGAGCTGGAGGGTTCGGTGCTCGGCATCCTCGGCGCGGCCGAGCGGCCGTTGACACCCGGCGAGGTCCGCGCCGCGCTGGACACCGGGCCGGGCGGCCCGCTCGCGCGCACGACCGTGGTGACGATCCTGACCCGGTTGCTGGACAAGGGTGTGGTGGTCCGCACCCCGGCGGGACGGGCGTTCGCCTACGCGCCGGTGACGGATCTGGCCACGATGGCCGCCGATCGTATGCGCGCCGTCCTGGACCGCGAGCCCGATCGACGCTCGGTCCTGGCCCGCTTCGTCTCGCGCCTGGACCAAGACGACGAGCGGCACCTGCGCGAACTCCTGGATCGTGCCGGGACGGATCCCCCCGACGAGCGCGCCCCCGGCGATCCCGGTCGGGGCACCGTGCCCGGGGACCGGGCGTGACCTGCGCCGATCGGCGGCCCGCCGAAGCGCGGGCGCCTCGGCCTACAGGTCCGCCGCCGGCCAGCCGAGGAGTCGGGCGCCCATGGCCGCGGTTTCCAGCGTGAAGCGTTGCATGGCGTCGTTGGGGTCGTAGCCGGTGAGGATCCTGATGCGTTCGAGCCGGTAGGACAACGTGCGCGGGCTGATGGTCAGCCGGCGGGCGGTCTCGGCGCCGATGTAGCCGGCCTCGGCCAGCACGGTGAGGGTTTCCAGCAGCGGCCCGGCGCCGCCGCGGGCGGCGGTGAGCGGGCCCAGGACGGCGCGGACGAGGTCGGCCATCGCGGCGCGGTCGCGCATCAGGACCGGGAAGACCAGCAGGTCGGCGGCGTGCAGGACGGGCCCGGGCAGGTCGAGGCGGGTGGCCAGGTCGAGCGCGGACAGGGCCTCCTCGTAGGAGCGGACCACGCCGCCCGCGCCGCTGTGCGCCCGGCCGAACGCGACCCGCCGCGCGCCGATGTGGCCGGTGCCGGGGTGGGTTACGTACTTGGCGAAGGCGTCGAGGGCGACACCTTCGGTACTGGCGGCCACGCACACCAGGCGGCCGTCCTTGGTGGTGAGCAGGACGTCGCGTTCGCCAAAGCGGCCGACGAGTTCGCGTTCGACGCGGCGGACGAGCGGGTGGATGTCCGTGTACGTCTCGTTCCCCTCCGCGACGGCGACCGCGTGCGCATGCGCCAGGCGCAGCCCGAAACGTTCGGCGCGCTCGGCCAGGCGGCCCAGGTCGCTCCGCCCGTACAGCAGGTCGTCGACGAATTCGCGGCGCGCCGCCTCCTCCTGACGGATCGCCAGGTGTTGCGCGCGTTCGTGTCCGGCGGCCAGGGCGTCGACGGCGGTCTCGACGGCGCGCAGCACGCTTTCGCCGGTCCTGGCGGCCTCGGTGCTGTTGGGCGCGTGGGCGATGCCGGGGAGGGTGGTCCAGCGTCGGCGGGTCCGGTCGAGGTAGAGGGTGATCAGCTCGCGCCAGGCGTGGCCCGCTTCGGCGGCGTGTTCGCCCTGTTCGCGCAGCGCGTCGAGTTCGCTTCGGCGCAGCAGGCGGCCGGTGGTGGAGACCTCGGCGAGCATGCCGGTGTAGGTGTCGAGGAAGTCGTCGGGTATCGCGGCGCGGCCCATGGTCACCCTCCCGGGTGGTGTGCTGGTGGTCGAGGAGCTGTTCCGACGGGCGCGCGGCGGCGCGCCCGGGGAGGTGAATCGTCGGGGGAAGGCGACGGTCGGTAGCGGTATCGGTCCTTCGGGTGCGGTGAACCCTCAGGCCGCTCCGAGGAGTTGTTCGAGCAGTCGGGACGGGGTGATCACGCCGAGCAGGTGGGGTCGCCAGGCGCCGGTGGTGGCGCGGTCCCCGGAATACTCGACGACCGCCACGAGCGGGCTGCGGTCGCGCGCAAGGAGCGCGGCGACCTCGAGCGCGGTGGCATCCGCGTCGGCGACGGACGGCACCCGTTTCGCGGGCGGCATACATTCGCGCACCGTGTGACCCGCGAGCGCGGAGCCCAGGAGACCCGCGCACGGCTCGTCGAGTATCGCGGCCAGTGTCGGGTCGTCGAGCACGCAGCCCGGGACCAGTCGGCCGATCAGGCTCGACGCGGGCAACACCGCGTATGGCTCGCCGACGTCGTCCACCACCAGCACGCCCGGCAGGCACTGCCGGACGAGCAGTCGGGCGACGTCCAGGGCGTCGTCGTCCAGGGTGACCACCGGATAGGCGGTCACCAGATCACGTGCGTACATCACGTACTCCCTCGCTGTCGGATGCTCCACCGGTCGGTGCACGCGGGTGCGGTGTCCGCTTCGCCTCCGGTACCCGGCGGCCCGAATCGGGTGCGCCGGAGGGGGACGGGAACAGCGGGCAGACGACACCCGGGGTTGCGTCCCGCACCAAGGCGGTCGCTCTCGACGCCGGGCAATTCGCGCGACCGGGCGGGTATTTCCTCGCGGACCACGTTCACCGCCACACCCCGACAGCACCAACGTCGAACCCGACGACACGCACCACGACAAGCACCGATCGACGAAGAGAGTTCTCTTGACCGCCGACCAGACTTCCCGGCACACCGAAGAGGAACCTACACGCCGGCAACCTGTTTTTGACAGATACTTAACACCACAATCAAACGCACGGTGATTGCCGGAACCCGGCAATCACCGATGCGGGCCGGGCGCGGTTTCGCGCCTTCTCGATGCCGAGTCGCCGGAGCGGTGGTCAAGCCTTCGCCAAACACTTGCGCCGCGGCGCAAGCTTTGAGCTATGCTCCTCTCGGTTGGAAACGCAGGAAAGGCACCTCGTTCGGTGAGGCGTCTGCACGGACACAGGCCACTGACCCCACGACGTCGAGAGACGCCCAGGGTCAGGACAGGTCTCCCCGACCTAAGGGGTGACCCCAAGTGGCTTCCCGCCTCGGCGGGATTACGCCGTGCAGTGCCAAAGCTCTGACGAGTTGGGGTGACCTGCCGTAGAGGTGGGTTTACTCCTTGCCGAGTCGATGCGGCGCCCGTGTGCGCCCCGGTCGGGAGGAGGCGAGAGACATGGATCGCAGTTGCAGTAGTCCGGGCCACAGTAGGCCCCATACCGGTATGTCCTCGTCGACCTCCGGTACACGATAACCACCTCTTTTCCGCGCATCGGCGCATCCCTTCGCTCTCCCCCAGGCACCCACCCGTGCGCCTTCGGCGTGCCGGGTCGGTCGGTCTGCGCGCTCGCCGGGGGGATGGCTGCCGCGCGCCATCGACACTTTCCCTACCCAGGGATTCTGGGGGCTTTTGTCATGACAGATGTGATCACCGACCAGCCGGCCGTACCCACGCCACGCACCGCGGTACTCGACGACGCCCACGTGGGCGACATCCGCGGCGCGCTCGGCACCATCAAGCAGGATGACACCGAACCTCGCCGGGGACTCTCGGCCCGACTCAAGACACTGCTCGCGATCGTCGGCCCAGGGCTGATCGTGATGGTCGGCGACAACGACGCCGGCGCGTTCGCGACCTACGGAGAGGCCGGTCAGAACTACGGGACCAGCCTGCTGTGGACGCTGCTTCTGCTGATCCCGGTCCTGTATGTGAACCAGGAAATGGTGCTGCGGCTCGGCGCCGTGACCGGAGTCGGCCACGCCCGGCTCATCCTGGAGCGATTCGGCAAGTTCTGGGGCGCGTTCTCGGTCATCGACCTGTTCCTGCTCAACGCGCTGACCCTGGTCACCGAGTTCATCGGCATCACGCTGGCCACCGGATACCTGGGACTGCCCAAGGTGGCCTCGGTGATCGTGGCCGCCGCGATCATCATCGCCTCGGCGTTCACCGGCTCCTTCCGGCGCTTCGAGCGGATCGCGATCGTGCTGTGTGCGGCCTCGCTGCTGCTGATACCGATCTACTTCCTTTCCCACCCGAAGAGTTCGCAGATGGCCCACGACTTCGTGGTACCCAGCATCCCGGGCGGCTCGGGCGAACTGGCCACCGTGATGTTGCTGATCATCGCGATCGTCGGCACCACGGTCGCCCCCTGGCAGCTGTTCTTCCAGCAGTCGTACGTCATCGACAAGCGCATCACCCCGCGCTTCATGAAGTACGAGAAGGCCGACCTGATCATCGGCGTCGCCATCGTGATCATCGGCGCCGCCGCGATGATGGGCCTGACCGCAGCGGCCTTCGCCGGTACCGACGGCGTCGGCAACTTCGACGACAGCGCGGGCATCGCCCACGCCCTGGAGGCCAAGGCCGGCAAGCTGGCCGGCGTACTGTTCGCCATCGCCCTGCTCGACGCCTCGATCATCGGCGCATTCGCGGTGTCCCTGTCCACCGCGTACGCCATCGGCGACGTGATGGGCATGAAGCACTCGCTGCACCGCGGCGTCAAGGGCGCCAAGGGTTTCTACGCCGTCTACGCCGGGCTGGTCGCGGTGGCGGCCACGGTCGTGCTGATCCCCGGCTCGCCGCTGGGCCTGCTCACCCAGGGCGTGCAGACCCTCGCCGGCGTGCTGCTGCCCTCGGCCTCGGTCTTCCTGCTGCTGCTGTGCAACGACAAGCAGGTACTGGGCCCTTGGGTCAACGGGCCCAAGACCAACGCCTTCACCACCGTGGTCGTGGGTGTGCTGGTGACCCTGTCGGTGATCCTGACCGCTTCGGTGTTGTTCCCCGACATCACCTCCGCCGCGATCCTCGACATCATGGCCGGCTGCGGGATCGCGGGGGTCCTGGCCGCCGGGTACGCCTTCACCCGGCGGCGGACCGGGACCAAGGAGGACCCGATCGACCGCACCGGGCGCGAGAACTGGCGGATGCCGCCGCTGGACACACTCACCCGACCGGTGATGTCCACCACCCGCAAGATCGGCATGGGCGCGCTGCGCGCCTACCTGCTGGTCGCGATGATCCTGGTGATCATCAAGCTCGTCCAGCTCGCCCGCGGCAACTGACCGGAGTGGGGCGGCGGTTGCCCGTCGCCCCGCCCTCACCCGCCCGGAGGCCGCCATGTTCGTACCGCAGCACCTGGCCAAGCTCACCGCACCGGCCGTGCGCGCCCTGGCCCCGACGGGGTCGCGCTCGCCGACCCGGCCGGACGATCCGACCGACCGCCGGCGCCGCACCCGCACGACCGGCGACGCCCTGCACACCGCATCCGACCCGACCGTTCCCGCCGGCGCGACGCGCGCCGCACGGAGGTGAGTTCCATGTCCGTCCTGACCGCCCGCCACCCCTACCCCACCACCCGAGAGCGCGGCGCGATGCGTCGCCGGCTCGCCCACATCCTGCGCCGGCTCGCCGACAGCCCCCTGGACAGCCCCGTCCTGCGCGCCCTGCCGGGAGCGACCTCGGCACACACCCCGTCGGCACGCGCCCACGCCGACCGGCCGCACGCCCACTGGCACACCGTCACCGACGCCACCGGGCGACGCCGCCTGGAGGCCACGTGGCAGGCGGAGCGGGTGGGGGTGGCGGGGGCCGGGGCCGGATCCGGGTCGGCGTCGGCGTCCGGTTCCACGTCCGCATCGGCAACGGCAACGGCACCGGCATCCGGCGCGTCGTCGGCGCCGGCAGCGGGGTCCCCTTCCGGTTCCGTATCGGCGCCGGTACCGGGGTCGCGACCGTCCTCGGCGCCGGTACCGGGGTCGCGACCGTCCTCGGCGTCGGCACCAGCCGTCGGCTCCGCTGCCGGATCGGCGCCGCCGTCCCGACCGTCCTCCGCATCGGCACCGGCTTTCGACCCCGCTTCCGCTTCCGCTTCCGGATCGGCGCCGGCGTCCGGTCCCACGTCCGAAGTCGCCACCGTCCCAGGCGCGGAGGCCGACGTACGCCCCGCCTCCGGCCGCGATCAGGCCACCGCGCATCTGCGGCTCACCCTCGCGGTCGACGACCTGGACCGCCTGGTCGACCAACTGTCCCGCGAACCGGGCGTGCGCGACGTGCGCTGGCACGTACATCCCGCGCCCCACCCGTACGGACGGCACGCCGAGCAGGCGAGGAGGCCCACCCATGCCCGCCGGACGCGAGCCTGAACTCCTCGACCGACCCCTACCGGACGCCGAACTGGCCACCGCCGTGGTCGTGTTGCGAGCCGTCGCCGGCCCGATCCGGCTGCGCCTGCTGCTGGCCCTGCAACACCGCGAACTCTCCATCGGCGAACTGACGGACCGGGCGCACACCCACTACGCCGCCGTCTCCGCCAACCTCGCCTGCCTGCGCGCCGCGGGCCTGGTCACCGTACGCCACAACGGCCCGCAAGCCCTCTACCGCAGCACCAACCCACACGTCACCACGCTCGTCGCCGCAGCCCTGGAGGTCACCCGACAACCACCCGACCCCGGTACCGAACCGACCAACGCCGGTACCGAACCAAGGAGAACCCCCACATGCGACCCATCCTCCGCCGCCACACCGGCCCCGGCACAGCCCTCCTGGGCATAGCCGCCCTGACCCTGCTCGAACTGGTCGCCATCGGCACCACTCCCGCCGCGGCCCGCCCGGCGGTCGGCGCCATCCTCTTCGGCCTCGGCGCCGCCGCCCTCCTCACCGCGGGCCTGTTCCGGTACCACCTCCGCCGGACCCCACGGCAACGCCCCACCTACACCCCCCGGATCCGCTCCGGCCGCGCCCAAACCGCGAATCGGCTCCCCGTCGAACCCATCCGGACACACACCAACCGGGGCAACTCCCCCGACCGCTGCTCCTGGCCACGGCAGCCGACCTGCGGCGCGCCCCCGAGCGCAACCTGCCGCCTGCTCGGCCCCAAGGAACGCGGCAGCCGGTAGCCGGCAACCGGCCCGGCCGGCCGCTCACTTCGAGCGGGGCCTGAGCAGGTCCTGGACCAGGGTGTCCACCAGATCGCGCGGGATGCTCGACCCGGTCAGGGCGCGATAGACGATCGGGCCGACGAGAGCGTCCAGTGTGGCGTCGGGGCCGAGTCCGGGCGAGAACTCGCCGGCCTCGATTCCCCGTGCGAGCAGGTCACGTTCCAGGTCGCGGCGCGGACCGAGATAGCGCTTGCGAAAGCTCTCGGCCGTCTCGGGATCGTGCTGCGCCTGGGCGATCAACGCGAGCAGAACCTTGCCGGCCGGGTCGCCGGTGAGGAATGTCCACCACGACCGACCACCGCCAAGCCCTCGTCATCGGAGCATCCCGGGGCCTGGGTCTCGTCCTCGCCGACGAACTCGCCCGACGCGACTGGCGGGTCATCGCCACGACCCGCCGCAAGGGCGGCGAACTCCAGGCGAACGCCGGCGCATCGCGCGGACGACTCAGCGTCGAATCACTGGAGATGACCAGCCCCGAACAACTCGCCGCGCTGCACGAGCGCCTGGCCGGCCGCCGCCTCGACCTGCTCTTCGTCAACGCGGCCATCGATCGGGGCAACCTGCCCATCGGCGAGGTCTCCACCGACATGTTCACGGAGGTGATGATCACCAACGCACTGAGCCCGCTCCGCGTCCTCGAGGCCCTCCACGACCTGGTCGCACCCGGCGGCACCGTCGCCGTCATGTCCTCCGAACAGGGCAACGTCTCGCAGAACACCGAGGACGGCTACGAGCTCTACAAGGCGAGCAAGGCCGCACTCAACCAACTGATGCGCAGCTACGCCACCCGCAACGCCACCGACGGCCACACCAAGCTGCTCATCGACCCCGGCCACAACCGAACCCGCCTCGGCGGCCCCGACGCACCCCTCACCCCGAAGGAAACCATCCCGCCCATCGTCGACATCCTCGAATCCCAAGCCGGCACCCAGGGCCTCCGCTTCCTCAACCACCACGGCCAACCCGTCCCGTGGTAGAGCCCCACCCCGGCTTCGTCGACGACGCCGTGCCCGCGTCCTCGAAGTAGTGGCCATCCTCGACGTCCGCGATCAGCCCGGGATCCGCAGCAACCCGGCCGAAGCGCTCGCGGGTCAGGGTCGGCGCGCTGGACCCGATCCCTTCGCGTGGTGGTCCAACAGGCGCGTCAACAGGCCCGCCAACTGGGCGCGTTCGGGTGGGGTCAGGGGGGCCAGTAGGTCGTTCTGGGCTTGGGTGATGATCTCGTCGAGGCGGCGGAGGTGGGCGCGACCCTGCGGAGTGACGGTGATGATGTTGCGGCGGCGGTCGGCGGGGTCGGGGGTGCGTTCGACCAGGTCGCGGTCGGCGAGTTCGTTGATGACGGCGACCATGTCGCTGCGGTAGATGCCGGTGCAGCGGCTCAGCGTGGATTGGCTCGCGGGGCCCGTCTCGGTGAGTGCGACCAGGACCGCGAAGTGCCATTTGCGGGCGTGTTCGGCGGCCAGGCCCTCGGACACCAGGCGATCGGCGTGCATCGCGGCCTTGGACAACATCCTGCTGGGCAGGTTGCGTACCCGGGCGGGTGTCGTCGCGTCGTCGTCGGTCATGTCGCCGGCACAGGTGCCGGCTTCGCCGGACGACTTCGCGGCAGGTGTCTCGGCGGCCTCGATGCTGCTCATGGCTTCGAGTCTACCCGTTGCGTTAGTGACCCTAACGATATATGGTCTCTCATGTCGGAAACGTTAGTCACACAAACGTTAGCCGAATGAACGAATAACGGACGACCGCTGCCACCCACTCGAGAATCAGGACACCCCGAAATGCCCGTCATCGACATCCTCGACTCGCACATCGCCTACACCGAGACCGGCGAGGGTGCGCCCGTCGTGTTCGTGCACGGCAACCCCACCTCGTCCCACCTGTGGCGCAACGTCACCCCGCACGTCGCCGACCGGGCCCGCACCCTGGCGCCGGACCTGATCGGGATGGGCGCCTCCGGCAAGCCCGACATCGAATACACCTTCGCCGATCAGGTCCGCTACCTGGACGCCTGGATCGAGGCCATGGACCTGCCCGAGCCGGTCCTGGTCGGCCACGACTGGGGCGGCGTGCTCGCCCTCGACTGGGCCGCCCGTCACCCCTCACGCGTGCGCGGCGTCGCCCTCCTGGAGACCATGCTCAAGCCGATGGTCTCCGCAGAGGTGCCCGGTCCCGGGCTCGCCCGTACCAAGGCGTTTCGCACCCCGGGAGTCGGCGAGGAACTCGTCCTCGAGCAGAACATCTTCATCGAGACCGCCTTCAAGGGCGCCGTGATCACCCCTGTCAGCGAGGCGGACGTACAGCCCTACCGCGACCCCTACCCGACGCCCGAGAGTCGCCGCCCGATGCTGGCCTGGGCGCGGATGATGCCGATCGACGGCGAACCGGCCGACGTCGTCGCCCGCATCACCGCCTACGACGCCTGGCTCGCGAACAGCCCCGACGTCCCCAAGCTGCTGATGACCTTCGACTCCGCACCGACCCTGCTGGTCACCGACGCGATGATCGCCTGGAGCCGCGACCACATCAGCGCGCTGGACATCCGACACTGCGGCCCGGCCGGCCACCACGCCCCCGAGGACCAGCCCGAGGCCATCGGCAAGACGATCGCCCAGTGGCTCGCCACCCAAGACCTGACCACCCCCGACGCGCACTGACGCGCCCACCCCGCGGCACGGCGCACGGCGCACGGCGCACGGCGCGCCGCCAACTCCCGGACCGACCGGCCGGGTTCACCCGCCCGGAGCGGGCGCCCACCGCCCCGGACCCGCCCGGCCCCGCCCTTGCGTCAAGGCGACGAGGCCAATGAGATCAAGGTAACTTCCGTACGTCCTCCGGCAACCCACCACCGCCGCGCCGCGTGTCCGGTCCGTCGTCGGGAGGCAGTCGCCTCCCTTTCCCATCGGATCCGGGAGCTGGAAGTCCATGCGTTCGTTCCGTCACTCAGGCGCCAGGATCGTGCTCGGTCTCTGCTCCGTCGCCCTGCTCGCGCCGAGCGCGACGGCGTGCGCCGGCGGCGACTCCACGGACGCGCAGAGGGACGACGCCGTAGGCACGAACGCCGCGGCCCCGGTCGCCTCGCCGTCGAACCAGGCCGCCGCCCCGCCGCAGCGCGACTCGTCCACCACCGGTGGCACGGACGCCACCGGCAAGCCCCCCACCGGCGCCGCCAAGAGGACCGGCACGTCCGCCGGCGGACGCGGCGCCCGCCAGGTCTGCGGGGACAACGACCTCACCTTCTCGGTCACCACCCGGACCCGGGCCGCCGGCTACTTCCTGGTCAAGGCGACCGCCAACCCCGGCGTCACCTGCGCCCTGCCCGAGACGCCGCCCGTGGTCACATTCGGCTCCAAGGCCCGGGCCGCGCCCGCCGAGCAGGCAGTCGGCCCGAGGATCACCCTCGGCGACGGCTCGTCGGCCTACGCGGGCATCAACCCCAAGACGACCGCCAACGAACACCGGACCGAGTTCGACTCCTTCCACCTCAGCCTGACCAGCGGAAGCGGTGCCGGCGTACAGCTGACCCCGAAGGGCGGGGTCAGCGAGGACGGACCGACCGTCACCAACTGGCACACCACCGAGTCCGCTGCCGCCCCCACCCCCGTCCCCGGCGACGGCAGCGCCGACCGCAGCGGCCACCGCAACTGACCGATTCCGACGGCCACTTCGATCGGCTCACCCGCCGATTCGGTCGAACAGAGCCGCCGAAGTCGAGATCAGCCGCTGCATCAGCGCGTCGTCGTACCAGGTACGACTGAAACACAGGTGAATCCGAAGTCGGCCGTCGAAGCGCGCCACCACGGCCATCGGCAGGGGCGAGTCGATCACCGGTACGGCGAACCAGTCGACCAGGGCCAGACCGGGCGGAAGCGCGGGCGGCGTGATGTTCCGCAGGTTGATGACGACCAGGGTGGGCGGGATCGCCGTACCGCGCTCCAGGACGTAGGGCGTGGGCGTGGGCGTGTCCACCACCCCACGGGCCGGGACGTCCCCGCGCAGATCCGCACGTAGCCCGGCGGCAACGGCTCGGCCGACCTCGATCGGGTCGGCGCCCGGGTCGACCCGGACCACGGCGGTATTGGTGGACACCGCCGACCGGAGCGCCTCGGCGGGGATCGGCGGGGCCGGCCGAGGACGCATGTCGACGGCGCTCAGGCAGGCCAGGGTGAGCGGGCCGATCGCCTCGGCCGACATCAGCCGACGGGCACTCGTCAGGAGTACGCCGCACACCAGTTCGTGCACCGTAGCCTCGGCGCGATGGGCGGCCTCGACGATACGTTCGGTGTGCTCGGTGTCGAACTCGATCCGGGCCGACCCGAAGAAGCCGTGCCCACCGTTGTCGGGTGGCGTACTCCGGGTCGGCAACATCGCCGCCACGACACCTGCGGCACGCGCGGCCGGGTCGCACCGGAACTCCTCGATCCCGGCCGGCGTCAACGCCTCATGGGCCCGCTCGTCCAGCGAAAGCGGCAGTACCGGCTCGATCGCCCGGGCGAACACCGGTTTCCCGGCCAGGAGTTCGCCATAGATCCGCCACATTCGATGCTGGAGGGCGATAAAGCTCGTCCCGTCGATCATGGCCCGCGGCAGGCTCATCGCGACGATCACCCCGGCCGCGTCCTCGATCAGGGACACCCGCAACAACGGACCCGTCGTCCAGTCCGGCGTGAAACTCGCCTCCGCGTCCAGATCCTCGGCGAAGGCCAGGCGCAGCGGCGCGGTGGGCACGCCGTCCCCGTCCGAACTCCCGGTCCGCACCAGGTAGTCGTCCCCCACCGCGACGAACCGCCCCGCCAGCACGGGATGGATCCGGGCCAGCACGCGGATCGTCGCGGTCAGCACCGTGCGGTCGAGCTCCCCCCGGACCTCGCAACACACCAGTAGCCGGGCCCCGTTGGCCAACACGGCCCGCTCGTGTGGATCGAGTATGCGCTCGTATTCCATCCGGCTCCCCTTCACGCACACGCGCCGCGGCCGACGTCGGACCTCCTACGACAACACGCCGGCCCCGGCGCACGCCAGGAGCACACCCGAGCGCCGCGAGGCACGGCGGCCCCCGACCGCGTACGCCCCGGGTCCGAACCGGCGCTCGGGCCCGGCCGGTTCGACCTCATGGGTCGGGCGCGGCACATGGGGGGTCACTGCGGAAGCGACACCAGCGTGTGCGCCGTACAGCCGCGCGGTCCTCCGTGCGGCGCGGTGCCGCACCCCCACATCTCCATGCCGGTGTCCGGCACCGCGAGCATCGCGGTGTACGCGTCGTATCCCCAGTGCACCGGGGCGGCCCACACGCGCCCGTCGGCACTGTCGACCTCGACCACGGCATCCGGACTCGCGTACGTGATCCGAGCCCACGCGGCGTGACACACGCTGCTGTAACGCAGTTCGACCACGATCCCGGTCGGGGTGGTGGCCGTCGCGGCGGTCGCCGCTCCGCTCCCGCAGCGCATGGCCTGCGCACTCTGACCTTCACACGCCGGTCCCGAACAACCGGGCGCGATCACGGCGGAAGGCAACGGCTGCTCGGCCGTGGGACCGGGGGTCCCCGGATTGCCGGACTGCCGCGCACCCACCGACGGCGCCGCGTGCTTCCCCGCACCCCCTCCGGTCCCACCGTCACTGGACCACAATGCCGGAACGAGGATCGCCAGGGTGACGGCAACCACCGCCAACACGGCGACGACATAGGTGACTCGGCGCCCGAACGGCCACCATCCGCGGTGTACGGCGGGCTCGACCGGCGCCGGTTCGCCCGGTCTCGATTCGCCCTCGGCCGGACCCGATTCGACCGCCTCGCCCGGATCATCAATGCCCTGCTGCTCATCCGCCGGCTCCTGCGCCCCCGGCGCCCCTTGCGCCCGGTCCCACAGGTCGAGCACCCTGGACACATCCCCGCCGCACACCTGCGCCATGCTCAGCACCGCGTCGCGCGGCGGGAACTGCTTTCCGTTGAGCCAGCGTTCCCAGGACGACTTCGCATAGTGCGTCTTCGCACCCAACCGCACATAGCTGAGCTCTGCTTCCTCCTTCAACTCCAGCAGGAGCCGGCGTAACTCCTCCGCCGGATCCTCCTGGCGACCACCCGTCTCCTCGTCCCCGCTCACGATTACCCTCCGTCTCGCGAAGCACACCTCCGCGTGCGGAAACCATGATTCGGTATCCGAGCGGTTGTCGGTACTCTCTCGGCCCAAGTCCATCCCACGCACCGGGAAATCCGGTGGGATGCGGCTGGGACGCGGCGCATCCCCGCAGGTCGACGGCACCGACGCCATCCCACGCACGGCAGGGACGGAACAACCCTGGCGGTACGCAACCCGCCCGGTCGAGAGTCGTGCCACCCACCCGCTGCTCGCGACTGCGAAAGGTCCGCCTCTGATGAGCAACCGAAGAAATGCCGAACACCGCACCGGACGACGCTGGTCGGCCGTGCTCGCGTCGCTGGTCCTCTTCCTCGGCGTGGGCACCCTGACCGCGGCACCCGCAGCCCAAGCGGCCCACGCGACCCAAGCGACACCCACGACCTACTCCGCGCCCGCCCCGATCAATCTCAACGACCCCCGGTGCCCGAACCTGATCAAGCAGAACGAGAGCGACGGCTGTGTCGTCGAACTGCAGAACCTGCTGAACCAGCACGGCAATTCGCTCGTCCCCGACGGGATCTTCGGCCCCGCCACATTCTCCGCCGTGGAGGCCTTCCAGACCGCCAACGGCCTCGGCGTGGACGGCATCGTCGGACCCAACACCAAGTACGCCCTGTACCACGGCGGCGGCACCCCCACCACCGTCGACTGCGTCCTCCCGCCCGGCACCTCGGCATGCGCGACCGGGGACGCCGTGGCCGCCCGCGCGGTGACCGTCGCGCACTACATGTACGACCCGCCCACCTCCGACGATCAGGCCGCCGATCAGGCGTCCTTCGACGACACGTACAACAACCTGGACTACAGCAACAGCCACGCCACCTACCAACTCGGCCACCCGGCCCCGCAGACCGCCTACGGCCCGGGTCTGGCCAACGTGCCCTACGCGTGGGGCGGCGGGCACTGGAACGTCCCCGGCCCGCACACCGGCACCTGCGCCGGCTACACCGGCAACATCCTCCCGTGCCCCGCCGACCAGACCGTCGGCTTCGACTGCTCCGGACTGGTCCGCTGGCTGTACGCGGTCGCGGGCGGCAAGGACATCCTCGGCAACGGCAGTACGCGGGACCAGATCCACAACCGCCACCTGCGCGCCGTCTCCCCCGGAGCCGACTACGCGAACCTGCGCCCCGGCGACCTGATCTACTACGGCCCCAACCTGAACGACACCAAGCATGTCGCGCTGTACGTCGGCACCGAATACGTCGCCGGGGAAGGCACCGGCCCGGCGATGATCCAGGCCGCCGCCACCGGCACGAACGTACGCATCGACCTGGTCAGCACCCACGCCAACGCCCCGATCGGCTTCTTCCGGGTCACCGGCGACGCCTTCGCCGCGGCCTGACCCGGACGCACCCGACACCCCGGAGCCCCACCCGGAACTCCCGGAACTCCCCGGGAACTCCGGCCACTCGCGGCCCGACCTGTGCGGTGAGGGGGACGCCGAGCACGCCGAGAGCGAGAGGTGTCGGGTATGAACGCCGAGCATGAGAACAGTCGCCGTCGAGTCCTGAGGGGCGCGGTGGCCACGGCGATGGCCGGCGGGATCCTCGCCGCCGGGGCATCGGGTGCCGCCGGAGCAGCCGATGCCGTCGATGCCGCCGAGGCGGCGGACCCGGCGGACGCCGCCGACGCACCAGGCACGGCCCGGGTACGCGTCGCGATCCTGCTCTACGACGGGTTCACCGCGTTGGACGCGGTGGGCCCGTACGAGATCCTGTGTCGCGTACCCGGGGTCCGGGTGACCACGGTCGCCCACCGGGCGGGCCGAATCCGCACCGACACCGGCCAGTTGGCGCTGATCGCCGAACGCCCCCTGGCCGCGGTGCGAACCGCCGACGTGCTGCTCGTGCCCGGTGGCGGCAGCGGCTCGATCGCCGCCACCAAGGACCGCGAACTCCTCGACTGGATCCGCCGCATCCACCGCACCACCACGTGGACCACATCGGTGTGTACCGGATCGCTGATCCTGGGCGCCGCCGGGCTGTTGCGCGGCCTGCCCGCCACGACGCACTGGGCGTCGCGTACCTACCTCACCACGTTCGGCGCGATCTACACCCCCGGACGCTACGTCGACGCGGGCAAGATCATCACCGCGGCGGGCGTCTCCGCCGGGATCGACATGGCGCTGCACCTCGCCTCCCGGCTCTCGACCGTCCGGGTGGCCCAGGCCATGCAACTGGCCACCGAATACGACCCGGATCCCCCGTACGACACCGGCACCCCGGAAAAGGCCGACCCCGAACTCCAGGCACTGGCCCTGAAGTTGATCGCCGACGCCGCCGGACAGCACCGGCTCACAGAGTGAGCGTGGGTGCGTAGATGTCCAACCACACGGCCAGGTCCAGGGTTCGTTCCAGACCGTGTCGGTGCGCGCGGGTGATCCGGGGAGCTTCGTGGTTCGCGATTCGGCGCAGCCGGCGGCGGTCGACGAGGTCGAAGACCGGGTGCGCGGGCGCCGACAGCAGGTCCTTGGCCTGGTCTTGGAGCGCGCTCACGTATCGCGGGTCCTGGGTCGCCGGGTAGGGGCTCTTGACCCGGTCGTACACCGACCTGGGCAGTACGTCCGCGGTGGCCTCGCGCAGCAGGCTCTTCTCCCGTCCGTCGAAGGACTTGAGCGACCACGGCGCGTTGTAGACGTACTCGACCAGTCGGTGGTCGCAGAACGGCACCCGCACCTCGAGCCCGACCGCCATGCTCGTGCGGTCCTTGCGGTCGAGCAGGATCCGCACGAAGCGGGTCAGGTGCAGATAGCAGATCTCGCGCATCCGAAACTCGAAGTCGCGCTCCCCGTCCAGCCGTTCGACCTCCCCGAGCGCGGTGCGGTAGCCGTCCCGGAGGTAGGAATCCAGGTCGAGGGAGTCGGCGACCCCGGGGGCGAGGATGTCGCGGCTGTCGCCGAAGTTGTCCTCGTGGCGCACGATCCAGGGGAAGGTGTCGGCCCGGCGGACGTTCTCGTCGAAGAACGCCTGGTACCCGCCGAAGACCTCGTCGGCCGCCTCGCCGGACAACGCGACGGTCGAGTGCTCCCGGATCGCCTTGAACAACAGATGGAGGGAGGTGTCCAGGTCGCCCATGCCCATCGGGATGTCCCGCGCCCGGATGACGCTCGCGCGCACCGCGGGGTCGGCCAGGGCCGCCGAGTCCAGCACGATGTCCCGGTGGTCGGTTCCGGAGCGGCGGGCCACGTCCTGCACGAACGCCGCATCGGGAGCGGCGTGCAGCGCGTCCGCCACGAAGTTCTCGGTCCGGCCGACGAAGTCGACGGAGAAGCTGCGTACCGACTCGCCCGCCTCGCCCAGCCGGCGGGCCGCCAGCGCGGTGATCGCCGAGGAGTCCAGGCCGCCGGACAGCAGGATGGACCGGGGCACGTCGGAGACGAGTTGACGATGGACGATGTCCTCCAGCAGCGTCCGGACCTGCATGATCGAGGTGTCCCGGTCGTGGACGTGCGGCCGGGTCCGCAACGACCAGTAGACGTGTCGGCGCAGCCCGCCCCGGTCGACGGTGACCACCGTGCCGGGCTCGATCTCGTACATGCCGGCCCAGATCGCGTGGCCGGGTGTCTTGACGAACGCGAGGAGTTCGCGGATGCCGTCGGCGCCGACCTCGCGCCTGGCGAGCGGGTTGGCCAGGATCGCCTTCGGCTCGGAGCCGAAGAGCACGCCGTCGGGAGTGGGGTGGTAGTAGAGCGGCTTGATGCCCATCCGGTCCCGAATCATCACGAGCCGCCGGAACTCCTCGTCCCAGATCGCGAACGCGGCCATCCCGTTGAGCCGTTCGGCGACCGCCTCGCCCCATTCGAGGTATCCGCGCAGCACCACCTCGGTGTCCGAGTCGGTGTTGAAGCAGTGGCCCTTGGCGACCAGTTCCGTCCGCAGTTCGAGGTGGTTGTACGTCTCGCCGGAGTACACGATGACGACCGGACTCCCGTCCGACTTGTGCGCGGTCATCGGTTGTCGTCCGCCGGGGAGGTCGATGACCGCGAGGCGACAGTGACCGAGGGCGGCGGGGCCCTGCACCCAGGTGTCCCGGTCGTCGGGCCCGCGGTGGGACATCGTCTCGGTCATGGCGTCCACGATCTTGCGTTCGGCGGACAGATCGCGGTCGAAGGAGATCCAGCCGGTGATGCCACACATGACGTGTCCTCTCGATACGACCCCGAGGTACGGCCCCGGACCGGTGGTCCGCGTCCCCGGGCCCGGCGGCGAACGCCTATCGCACGGCCGCCGGCCGGCGAGCAACACACAACCTGGTGAACGTGTCCTCGATCCGGGCCAGCAGTTCGGCCACATGCGCCAGCCGCACCGGATCGGCGCAGGCCAGCGCCTGTTCCTGCTGCTCGGGGGTGTCGCCGTAGAGCATGCTGGTGGAGATTTTGCAGCGCAGCGCCCGCGGGTCGTCGCCGAGGGCGTCGCCGGCCAGCACCGCGACCGCGAACTCGTCGAGGAGCCGGCGCTGGAGTGATCGTGCGTCGGTGACCCCGACCATCGCGAGCGCCTCGCGGGCGGGTTCGAAGTCCGGGTAGACGTAGAACGCGCCGGTCGGCGGACGACATCGAGCACCCGCGCCGACCACGATCGTGTGCACCGCGCGGGCCACCGCGCCGTGCAACCGGGCGCTCGCGGCGAGGCGTTCGCGGATCTCGGGGGGATCGGTGTAGGCGTAGCGGGCCACCTCCTGCATCGGCGCCGCCAGGTTGGACCACACCTCGCTGGCCACGCCGACCACCCCGGCGCGGATCTCGGCGCCGCGCGCGTCGTCCGGAAAACGACCCACGCCGATGCGCCAACCGCCCAGCGCGAGGCTCTTGGACAGGCCGGCGGTCACCACCGTGCGGTGCGGTGCGACCTCGGCCGGGCTCAGCAGCTCGGTTGCCGGATCGTGGACGACGTCTCGGTAGATCTCGTCGGAGACGATCAGCAGATCCGCTTCCTCCGCGATCGTGCACAGTTCGCGTACCAGGACCGGCGGCGCCAGCGTCCCGGTGGGATTGTCGGGGAGGGTGAGCACCAGGATCCGCGGGTCCAGGCCGCGCGCCCGCGCGCTGCGGATCGCCTCGCGCAACGCGGCGGGCGCCGGCACCCCGCCGCACTCCGACGGGATCGGCACCCCGATCGGCGTGCCGCCCGCCAATCGCACCTGCGGCGCGTAGGAGTTCCAGCACGGCACGGGCAACAGGCAATCGCCCGGTACGACGTGCTGGATCGCCGACAGGATCGGTTTGCTGCCGGGGGCGAGTACCACCTGATCCGCGTGTGTGGGCAACCGGCGCCGGGTGAAGTACCCGGCCACCGCCTCGCGTGCGGCGAGCGTGCCGGCCACCGGCCCGTAGGCGTTGGCTCCGGCGCCCGCCATCAGATGCTCGACCAGCGGTGCGAACACCGGCAGCCGGGACTCGCCGAACCCCAGGTGCACGATCGAGGCTCCCTCGGCGCGGCGCCGGTTCACCCACTCGTCGAGCGCCAGATTGGGCGAGGTGCGCCACACGGTCACCGTCGCACCCCCGTCGGCGCGAGTTCGCGCCCCTGTCGGATCGCCGCCGCGATGTCCGCGGGCGTCTCGGGGGCGAGCTCCAGTTCGTCCAGCCAGGCCGCGTCCGACGCGTAGTGGGCCCGGAACGGGCGTCCCACCAGGGCCGGTTCGCGGGCCTGGAGCAGGCGCAGCCGGAAGAAGCGGCCCTGCGCGGTGTGCTCGTCGCCGTCCACGACGACCTTGCCCGGCGTCGCCGACATCACCGGGCCGCGGACGGTGCGGGCGAGCCCGGGCAGGGTCTGATAGGCGGTGCGGAAAATGTCGGCGGCGCGGGTGAGCGGCACCTTGAAGTACTCGTGCGGGCCCGTGTCGCGCTCCACGAACATGTAGTAGGGGATCGCGCCGGCCGCCGATTCGGCCCGCCACAGCGCGGCCCAGGTGGGCGCGTCGTCGTTGACGTGCGCGATCAGCGGCGCCTGGCAGAACACCAGCGCGCCGGTCGAGCGGATCCGGGCCAGCGCCCGCCGGGCGATGTCGGTTTCCAGCTCCCGCGGATGACTGAAGTGCGCCATCACCGCCAGGATCCGGCCGGCGGCCACCACCCGGGCGAACAGGCGCAGGAGTTCGTCGGCGTCGGCATCGGTGACGAAGCGGTACGGCCAGTAGGCCGGCGACTTGGTGCCGATCCGGACGGTGCGCACGCTCTCCACGCCGAGGATCGGATCCAGGTGGGAGCGCAGCCGTTCGGTGGACATCACCAGCGGATCGCCGCCGGTGATCAGCACATCGTTCACTTCGGGATGCGCGCCGAGGTAGTCGATCAGGTGCCCGGGGTCGTGGGCGGCGAAGCGCAGATCGGCGTCGCCGACGAACTGTGCCCAGCGGAAGCAGTATGTGCAGTACGCGTGGCAGGTCTGGCCCTGGGCGGGGAAGTAGAGCACCGTCTCGCGGTACTTGTGTTGCAGACCGGCCAGCGCGGTGTCACCCATGTGCGGCACGTTCAGTTCCCGCTGCCCGGAGGGGTGCGGGTTGAGGCCGGCCCGGATCTCGGCGACGAGCGCGGCGAGTTCGAGCTTGCGATGCGGTGCGCGCAGCAGGTCCGCGAGTCGGCGTTCGTCGGCGGTGTCGAGCATGCCGTGGTGCGGGAAGATCAGCCTGAACATCGGGTCGTCCGGCGCCGACTTCCAGTCGACGAGGTGCGAGAGCACATACTCGTTCACTCGGAACGGCAACACTTGGGCGATGGCGCGGACCGTGTCGCGTACGTCCGGCGCGAGCCCGTAGCGGGCCGCGATCTCGTCGAGGTGCCGGGCCCCGAGGGCGCGGAAGCGATCGGCTTCGAACACGGTGGCCAGGGGCGTCGAAGGCATGACGGACTCCTTGGGAATCACGATGTCGCAGGGTGCAGTGGGGTGATGACGAGGCAGCGAGGGGCGCGCGGGTCACCCGTCGCGGCACTCGGTGGCGTCGGCGAGCCGGCGGACCACGTCGGTGAAGTCGTGCCGGCGTTCGTACGCGGCACGTTGGCGCCGCGCGCCACCGCCGTTGCGGCGCAGCGCGGCCACGCTCTCGGTGACGTGGGCGAGGTCGCCGGCGGCCAGGAGTTCGGGGTGCGTGTGCGCGACCAGCGCGTCGAGCAGCTCGAACGCGGGCACCGGCGTGCCGGTGTACGGGTCCAGACCCTCGCCGTCGAGGCCGTCGCGCGCGGCCCGCCACCGGGCCAGGGCCAGGACCTCGTCGCGGACACCCGGCGCCGGGCGACCCTCGGCGATCGCCCGCAGCGCGGTGGCGACCAGGGCGCGGGCCAGGACGGCGTACAGGACCGTCTCGTCGAGGTCGGGCGACACATCCGGCGCGCGGACCTCCAGGGTCGGCCAGGTCGCGGACGGGCGGGCGTCCCAGTAGAGCATCTTGGCGTCCATCGCCGCGCCGGAGGCCACCAGCGTGGCCAGCCGGGAGCGGTAGTGCGCGACCGAGTCCAGGCGGGGCGGCAGCCCGCCGGCGGGCCAGGAATCCGCGACCGCGGCCCGCCAGCTCGCGTGCCCGGTGTCGCGGCCCGCGCGGAAGGGCGAGTTGGCGCCCACCGCGATCAGCGTGGGCAGCCACGGCCGTACGTGGTTGACCGCCTCGACGGCGGTGTCCAGGTCGAGCGTGCCCACATGCACGTGGCAGCCGCAGTGCACGAGGGTGTCGGTCAACGCACCGTAGCGGGCCCGCTGTTCGTGCCGGCGCGGGGCGTCGACCAGCAGCGTGGGCCCGGGCAGTACGGCGGTGCCGGAGGCCACCAGGCGGCAGCCGTAGGCCGCCGCCGCCTCGGTGAACCCGCAGCGGATCGCGAACAGTTGCGCGCGCAGTTCGGCCGCGGTGTGCGCCACCGGGCTGACCGCCTCGATCTGTTGGCGGGTGGCCTCCAGGTGGGCGGTGCCGCTGCCGTCGTCGACCTTGGCCAGGACGAGTTCCGCGGTTTCGGCGAGGGCGAGGGTGCGGGCGTCGACGAGAAGGAACTCCTCCTCCACGCCCATGGTCAAGATCGCGGGATTGCCGCCGGTGTGTGCCATCGGTGATCCTTCGCCACCCGGGCACGCCGATGCCGCGTCCGAGGGACGGACCGGTGTGGGGTGGGCTCCTTGAACCGGCGTTGCCATGCCGCAAGGCCGGAAAGCGGTGGCCGGGCGGCTCTGCGATCGACCGAGCCGGGCGGCCCTCGTGACACCCGCCGCGCAGGCCGTGAGCGTGCCACGGCAGATATCCCCTCCACCCTCACGGCCCCCGGCGACCGGCGCCACCCGACGACGATATCCGCAGGTGAGAGGCCCGGAAGGTCACCCGGATGGCCTAGACCGGGTCGGCAAACCCGCGCCGGGTGCGCGCGTTACAGCACGGTGCCCGGGAGCTTGCCGAGGGTGGGGAGTCGGGGCAGGTCCACGACCTCGGGGAGCCCGGGTCGCCGGACGGGGCTCGGGCGGCCGTACTCGGTCCAGGTCACGGTGACTTCGGTCGACTCCTCGCCGGCCTGGCGGGCGCTCATCCGATAGGGCAGCGCCGGGCCCTCGGCCGGGATGAACACCAGGCCGGGCGAGTCCTGGTCGCGCTCGGCCAGGACGACCATGCGGCGTCCCTCGAGGACCCGGTCGGGACGGCGCTCGGTCTTCATCACGTCGTTCACGATCGTGCGCGGATTGATCGCCAGGCCCGACGCCTTGAGCTTCGACCGCGTCGGATCGTCGGCCGCCATGCGTCCGTACTTGCCGTCCAACTCGGCCGCCAGGTCGGCCCGGGCAGGTCCGAGCACCTGCTGCCAATAGGCTCGCGGAGCCTTGATGAAGACGTTCGACTCGACGCTGACCGTCTCGATCGTCAAGCCCATGGTCTTCGTGACGGTCGTGTACTCGCCGAACTCCATGTCCATGTGCGTGTCGACCTCGACAAGGACGCCGCGGGCTCGGATCGTGCCGGTGATCCGGACGTAGCGCGCCTTCCCCACCGCCTTGTCCACCCGCGAGTGCAACGCCTTGTCGCCCAGCCTGGACAGGTCGGCGGAGGCCGAATCGGCCAGCTTCACCGCCGACGAGCAGCCCGCCACGAGCGCCATCCCCACCGCGGCTGCCGCCACCCGCACAGCCGAATCCCCGCGCACCATCGACGTTCCCCGATCCGTTCCCGCCCCGACCCCACCGACCGCGACGCGATACATGATCCAGGGCGGCTCGCGACGGCTACACGTGGGGCTGCCAACGCAGTTGGCCGCAGCGCGGAACGGGTCGGAGATCGGCCGGCACCCGCTCACAGCCCGTTCGGCGAACTCCCCGATACCTCCCGAGCCGGCGGCCCCGCCTCGACCGGTCCGCCGCCCGGCCACGGCCGACGCGTCCGCCACCACTGCCCCGGATCCCACGTCGGCCGCCCGCGCGCCAGCCGGTAGCAGCACAGCCCGAGCAGCGCCGCGCTCAGATGCCCGGTCGCGGTGACGTCCTGGTCCGGGAGCAGCGGCAGGCCGACGTACAGGGCCAGCGCCGCCGCGTACAACCAGCGCCAGCGACCCGGAGTGATGCGATGGAAGAGGAGGCCCGCGACCGCCATGTACGCATAGCTCGGCCCGACGTCCACCTGGAAGCGCGCGCTCTCGGCCAGCGCCCCCTCGTGGATCCGGGTCAACACGAAGGCCTGGCTCAGACAGGTCGCGCCCACGTGTCCGAGCACGGCGACGATCAACATCCGCCGAGTGCCCACCCATCGCTCGGCGACCGCGCACAACACGGTGAGTATCAGGGTGAAGCGGATGACATGCCAGCCCTCGGCCCACACCGCGCTGGCCGCCATCACCCGCAGCGGACTGGTGTCGAGATTATGCAGGTTCGTACTCTGCTCTTCGAGGAACTCGGCACGCTCGCCGGCGGTCAGCCGCACATACATGTCGAGCGTCGTGATGTGGATGATCAGCAGCCAGAGATACGTGGCCGGCGCCGAGACGATCCAGTCGCGGATCCGGCCGAGGGCTCGCCGCGTCGACTCCACGGTGGGCGCGAGCAATGGATCTCCCATCGGGAGGCAGGCGTTCGTACCGATACAACCGCGAAGATCACCCGGCCGAACCTGCGGCCACCCCAACGCGAACACGCGTACGCGGCACCGAGAACGCGACACCGCGCAACGCGTACGAACAAGGGTATGCCGGCCGCGTCGGTGCTCCGGTTCGCCACCGCCGGGTCACCGGCGCGCGCCGGGGGCCTGCGGAGGGCAGGAATCCGATCGGGTGGCATCGAAGGAGTCTCGATTTCGTTTCGAGGCTCACGAGGACGCCCGGGATGCGGTGGGATCGTAGTCACGGATCCGGCCGGCCGACCGCACAGGGCGTGGCCGTGGGGCGGGTCGTCAGGGGGAAATCGATGACCGACGATGCGCTGTGCGCCTGTCTCGTGCAGGACGGCTACGCCCGGATGACCGTACCCAGGGTGGTCGACGTCTCGGTGGCCCACCGGCTGCGGATGGACCTGGTGTCGCGGATCAACGCGCTGCCGGACCACGTGGTCGAGTTGGTGTTCGACCTGTCGGGCACCGAGGTGTTGGACGCGGCCGGCGCGGCGGCGATCGGCGCCGCGTGCCGATACGCCTTCCTGCTCGGGCTGCGCGCGACCTGCCACACGACCTCGCGCGAGATCCGCGACGCCCTGGCCGACGCCGAGGCGGATCTCCCCGAGATACGCGAGCCGGCCCCGGCTCGGTGACGGCACAGCCATAACCACGACTACTGATTACCAGTAGATCCATCTGTTGGACTTCTGATTCGCGGGCGACCAGGATGGACGTATCGAAAGCGCCGGGCGCCAAACACGAAGCACCAGGTACCAAGCGCCGGGCCCGCAGCCCAAGTCAGGAGCAACTCGTGTCGGAGTACGAGCAGTACGCGAAGGCCATGCAACCCGAGGACATCACCCGCCTGTTCGTCGAACGATCCAACGCCGGTGACGCGGCCGGGGTCGCCGCGCTCTACGCGGAGGACGCCGTGCTCGCCTATCCCCCGGGCAGCCGAACGGTGGGCCGCGAGGCGATTCGCGAGTTGTGGGCGAAGGTGCTGGCCAACCGCCCGCACTTCGAGCCCGAACAGCCGCTGCCGACCTTGATCAACGGCGACATCGCGCTCACCTCGACTCCGCCCCGGGACGGCGCCGGGGCCAGGGCGCAGGTGGTCCGCCGCCAGTCCGACGGCAGCTGGCTGCGAGTGCTCGACCAGCCCGAGTTCGTCTCGCCCACCGGCTGAACCACGCACGGGACGGCCGCCGGGCACGAGGCGGCCGTCCCGCCGGGTCGGCAGGGTTCAGGACAGGTAGTGGCCCGGCAGGTACACCGGCGCCCGTTCGATCGCGATCACCGCCGCGTCGTCCGCGAGCCGCCCGCCGACGTGGTCGAGCAGATCGCGACGCAGATGATGCAGCAACGCCTCGGGGCCGTAGTCGGCCCAGTTCGCGACCCGCTCGGCCAGCGGATAGAACGTCCCGTCGGGCGCCCGCGCCTCGATCACCCCGTCGGTGTACAGCAGCAGGACGTCTCGCGCGCGCAGCATGAACGTATCGACCTCATACTCGCCGTCCGCCTCGGACCCCTGGCACAGGCCGATCGGCGGCGCCGGATGCGGCGACTCCAGCGTGCTCACCCGACCCTGGCGCAACAACAGCGGTGGCGGGTGTCCGCAGTTGGTCAGCCCGCCCGCGTCGACGTCCTCCGGCAGGTCCACCACGATGCTCGTGATGAAACGTTCGTCGGCATCGAGATCGGTCTGCGCCAACTCGGCCAGATAACGACACACACTCTCCTCCAGCGCGGCCGTCAACTCCGGCAGCGTGGCATGGCGATGCGCGTTCTCCCGAAACGCGCCGAGCAACTGGCCCGCGTCGCCGATCGCCGCCAGGCCCTTGCCGCGCACATCGCCGATGATCAGCCGCACCCCGGCATCGGTCCGGGCCAGCGCGTACAGATCACCACCGATCTGCGCCTCGTCCTCGGCGGCCAGATAGAACGAGGCGATCCGCAACGACCCCACCCGCCGGGGCAACGGCCGCAACAGCACCCGCTGCGCCGCCTCGGCCACCGACCGCAGTTGCACGAGTTGCCGCTGCCGCTGCTCGCGGCGCACGCACAGGAACCACACCAGGGTGGAGATCGCGGTCACCGCGACGATCTGCATCACGTGGTTGCGGGTGGCCACCCCGCCGCGCAGCGCGGCGATCAGCACCTGGGCGCCCACCGCGAGGATCCCGATCCCGGCGGTGAGCCTGGGCCCGGCGAAGGAGGCGGTCAGCGCGGGGGCGACGACCAGAAGCGGCCCCAGGTGCACGTCCGGCCCGGAGAACACGTCCACGACCGCGATGACCACGATCAGTGCGACGGGAATCACCGGCAGTGCATGGGTCGCTCGCCATGGTTGCCAGAACTCCGCGAAACGCCGTCGGAGGCCCACGTGTCCGAGTGTGCCCCGTCACCCGCGCCGCCGCGCGCCCGCAACCGCGCCGAGCGGACACGACCCGCACGGACCGGGGGGCGCCTCGGCTCAGGGCCTGGTCAGGGCCGCCGCGCCGCAGGCGATCTCCAGGCCCAGATAGCCCCAGAACGACCGGTCGGTCCTCGGGTGGTCGACCCGGAGTGCGACCAGTCGGGTCGCCGCCGCGCCGAGCCACACCGCGCCGACCGCGCGTCGCACGGCGGGATCCGGGGTGACCAGCGCCCAGGCGCCGAGGGCGGCGAACGTGCCACCGAGCGCGGCCCGGATCTCGGTCACCCCTCGGCTGCTCGACGGCGCCAAGTCCAGTGCGGCGCCCGCCTGTTCGGGCATCGCGACAAAGGCGATGCCGGAGACCATCAGTACCGCGCTGCTCACGCGTCCCGGGTTCACCCGAACGACTCTACGACCTGCCGCCCAGTGTCCGCAGCGAATCCGGCACCCGCTCGTGGGCGTCGCTCGCCGAGTCGACGGGTGTCATCGGTCCCGCCGCCGCACGGCGGATGCCGCGATTCTTCACGTGATGCGGATGGGTCGGCACCGACCGCCGCGGGTGCGTCGACGTCGGCGCCTCCGCCTCGGGAGTGGTCGCGGTGCGGCCGTCGCCGATCGGCTTGGTCGCGTTCTCCAGGAACCGCAACAGCTCGACCGGGAACGGCAGCACGACCGTCGAGTTCTTCTCCGCCGCCACCTCGACGATGGTCTGCAGCAGGCGCAGTTGCAGGGCCGCCGGGCTGGTCGCCATCACATCCGCCGCCGAGGCGAGCTTGCGCGAGGCCTGGAACTCGCCGTCGGCCGTGATGATCCGCGACCGCCGCTCCCGCTCGGCCTCGGCCTGGCGCGACATCGAGCGCTTCATCGACTCCGGCAGCGCGACGTCCTTGATCTCCACCCGGTCGATCTCCACGCCCCACCCCATCGCGGGCGAGTCGATCATCAGGGCCAGGCCCTGGTTGAGCGCCTCGCGGTTGGAGAGCAGATCGTCCAGGTCGCTCTTGCCGATGATGGACCGCAGCGAGGTCTGCGCGACCTGCGAGACGGCGAATTCGTAGTCCTGCACCTCGACCGTCGCCTTGACCGGATCGATCACCCGGAAGTAGACGACGGCGTCGACCCGTACGGTCACGTTGTCCCGGGTGATCCCGTCCTGGGCGGGCACCGGCATCGTCACGATCTGCGTGTTGACCTTCCGCATCCGGTCCACGATCGGCACGATCCGGGTCAGCCCGGCCTCCCTGGTCGGTTCCTGGACACGGCCGAGACGGAACACCACGCCGCGTTCGTACTGCCGGACCACACGCAGGCCGGTGGCGGCGGCCAAGCCGACGACGGCGGCGATGCCGCCGAGAACGATGATGATCAACAGTGCAATGATCATGGCCCACTCCGGTGCCGAAGCTGTTGCCCCGAGCAGGCGGGCGTCCCCGAGCGCCCATGGCCCTGTCCCAGTTTAACTCCGGCCGGTGGGGGTGCGGCGAACGTCTAGTGCCCGCCGGTGGGCGTGCCGCGAACGGCCGTGGCCCGCGCCTCCCTTCGCCACAGCGCGCTCGGCCACCACATGCGATGGCGCAGGTCCAGGGCGAGCGCCGTGACGACCACGGAACGCACCACCATCGTGTCCAGGAGCACACCCAGCGCCACCGCGAAGCCGATCTCCGCGAAGCCGACGAGCGGCAGTGTGGCCAGCGCCGCGAAGGTGCCCGCCAGGACCAGCCCGGCGGAGGTGATCACCCCGCCGGTCGCGGCCAGGCCGGTGAGCGCACCGGTTCTGGTGTCGGCCCGGACGGTCTCCTCCCGCACCCGGGTACTGAGGAAGATGTTGTAGTCGATCCCGAGCGCGACCAGGAACACGAAGACCAGCAGCGGGAACGACGTGTCCTCGGCGGCGAAATGGAACAGATGGCGGAACGCCAGCGCGCTGAGCCCGAGCGCCGCGGTGAAGGACAGCACCACCGTGGCGATCAGTACGAGCGGCGCGACCAGGGCCCGCAGAAGCAGTGCCAGGATGACCAGTACGACCGCCAGGATGACCGGGATCAGCAACTTCTCGTCGCGCGCCGAGGCCCGGTTGCTGTCGAGTTGGGCCGCCGTACCGCCGCCCACGAGCGCGTCGGCGTGCGGCACCGCGCGGACCGCGGTGCGCGCGGCGTCCACGGTGTTGCGGGCCGCGCCGCTGTCCGCGGCGTTGCTCAGGGTCGCCTCCAGGTACGACCGCCCGGCGACCTCGCCCGGCACCCCCGGCGGTGTGCCGACACTGCTGCCCACCACTCCGGGTACGGCCGCGAGCGAGGCGCGCACCGCGGGCAGGGCACTCGTGTCGGCGACCACCTGGAGCGGCTGGCCGGTACCGGCCGGGAAGTAGCGGGCCTGGACGGTCTGGCCGACCACCGAGTCCGGCTTGCCGGTGAAGCTCTGCGCGGAGGTCAGGCCCTTGGCGTTGAGCGCGAGCAGGCCGAGGGACATCGCGGCGAGCGCCGCCACGGTACCGATCCACACCACGCGCGGCCGACGGGCGATCCGCGCGCCGATCCGGGCCCACAGGCCGGTCTCGGTCGGCTCGGGCGAGCCCAGATGCGGGACGACGGGCCAGAAGATCCACCGCCCGACGATCAGCAACACCGCCGGGAACAGCGTCAACATGGCGAGCAGCGCCACCGCGACGCCGATCGCGGCGACCGGTCCGAGACCGTTGGTGGAGTTCATCTCGGCGGCCAGCAGACACAACATGCCGATGATCACCGTCGATGCACTGGCGATCACCGCGGGGCCGGCCCGATGCAGGGCGAGGGCCATCGCCTCGTGTCGGTCCTCGTGTCGGCGCAACTCCTCCCGGTAACGGGCGACAAGCAACAACGCGTAGTCGGTGCCGGCGCCGAACACCAGGACGGTCAGAATGCCCGCGCTCTCCGCGTTGACCACGAGCGACGCGTGTCTGGCCAGCAGGTAGATCATCGCCTGGGCCGTGAACAAGGCGCCGACCACGCACACCACCGGGACCAGGAGCAACGTCGGGCTGCGGTAGGTGAACAGCAGGATCACCACGACCAC
This sequence comes from Embleya sp. AB8, assembly GCF_049739465.1. Classification (NCBI taxonomy): domain Bacteria; kingdom Bacillati; phylum Actinomycetota; class Actinomycetes; order Kitasatosporales; family Streptomycetaceae; genus Embleya; species Embleya sp. AB8. The sequence continues at coordinate 117,842 of NZ_JBMHHY010000008.1, read as the reverse complement.
GCCGAGCGCGGCGAACAGCAGGGTGCCGTCGATGCCCTTGAACGCGTTGCTGCTGTCCGCAGCGACTCCGCCGGGGCCGGTGATGTGTGTCTCCAGGCCCGCGCCGGGGTGGTTGTGCAGCACGGCGCGGATGTCGTCCACCGCGTTGCTCACCCGGTTCCAGCCGCTGTCGCCGAAGGTGATCGGCACCAGGATCAGCGCGGCGCGCGGCGCGGTGACCCGGTCCGGGATCGGGCCCTGCACCTGGGCGCCGGCGATGCCGTGCGTGGCCAGGGTGCGCAGTTGGGCGGCGTCGGCGGCGATCGTGCGATCGTCGGCGGGGGTGAGCCCCGAGGAGCGCGCGAACACCACGACGGCGGTGACGTTTTGCGGCAGGAACGCCTTGGACTGGTCGACGACCCTGGTCGACTCGGCGTTGCCGGGCAACCACGCGGAGGCGTCGTTCTTCTCCGCGCCCATCAACTTGCTCGCCCCCGGCCCGGCTCCGACCAGGACCAGGATCCAGAGCACGAGAATGACCCACTTGGCGCGCCGGCCACAGACCAGCCGCGCGGCTCTCCCCGCTCCGCCCATCCCGGACACCTCCACCGGTGGTCGTGCTGTGGTGTCGCCCGAGGTGCACGCTTCCCAGGATGGCATCGGGGCCTTGATCACGCGTCCGGTGGGGCGGGTCGCCGATCCGGGTCGGGTGCGCGACCGTGGGAGGCATGAGTGACAAGGCGCACGGCCGCTTCGACCTGGTGGTCGAGGCGTATCGCCCGGGTGAGGCGTACCGGCTGGTGATGCTCGGCGACGGCACCTACCGGCAGTTGCACAGCCGCCGCGAACTGGACGAACTCGCGGCCCGACTCGGCCTGGACGTCGCCGATCGGGACCAGGTGGCGTGGGAGGGCGGCGACGAGTGGCCGGTGGTCGAGCACGAGTGATCCGCCGCGCGGCGGGTGGGCGCGGAACTCGTGGGCCGGGCCGCGCACTTCGCCGGGAAGATCCCGCCGGGACGGGTGACCTGGTCGCCCTCGCGAAGCTGCGGCGCGCGTGGGCCGAACGTGTGGACGCCGCCGAGTGGATGAGTGGGCAAACTTCGCAAATGCCGGTCGATCGGGGCCGATCCGGCTAACGTCGTGTCCGGTACGTCCGGGGAGACGACTCCCGGCGGCCGGGACGAACGAGCGAAGGCGGCGGCGATGAGTCACGAGAGCGCGGCCAAGGCCGCCGAGGCGGCGTGTCGGTACTACGGTACGAGCGACGTCGACGGGTTCTACGCCGCGGTGTGGGGCGGCGAGGACATTCATACCGGCGTCTACACCACCCCGGACGAGCCGGTGGCGGTCGCCTCGCGGCGTACGGTCGAGCTGGCGGCAGAGCGGGTCGCCGAGCGCCTCGGGCCCGGACGTACCGTGCTCGACCTGGGCTCCGGGTACGGCGGACCCACCCGGTATCTGGCCGGCCGGTTCGGCTGCCGGGTCGTCGCGCTCAACATCAGCGAGGCCCAGAACGAGCGGCACCGCGCGACCAACGTCGAGGCCGGCCTGGACGGACTGATCGAGGTGGTCACCGGGTCCTTCCAGGACATCCCCTACCCCGCCGGGCACTTCGACGTCGTGTGGTCGCAGGAGGCGTTCTGTCACAGCGGCGACCGCCGGGAATTGCTGAGCGAGGCGGTGCGGGTCCTGGCCCCCAAGGGCGATCTCGTCTTCACCGACCTGATGGCCGCCGACGCGACCCCGCCGGACGCGCTGGGCACGATGTTGGCCCGCCTGGCGGTCGAGGACTTCGCCACGCCGTCCTTCTATCTGCGCGAGCTGGCCGAACTCGGGCTGACCCACGTGCACTTCGACGACCGCAGCGAGCAGGCCCGCACCCACTACGTGCGGCTGACCGAGGAGACCCGGCGGCGGGCCGACGAACTCCGCGACGTGATCAGCCCGGCCTACCTCGCCGCCCTGCTGAGCAACCTGCCACTGTGGGTGGAGGCATGCCGGCAGGGCCGACTGAGCTGGGGCATCTTCCACGGCCGGCGCACGGCCTGAGCTCGCGCCGGCGCTGGGGACCCCGGCAACGCTCGCCGATCTCGGCAGTGTCGGACCCGTCCTGTTTGCCGGAGGTCGGAAGACTTTTCAGGCACGCGTCAATACCTGCCGACAGGGCCCGATCAGGCCTCTAACCTGGCCTTATGAAGACGCTCGAATTCCGGCCGACCCCGACTCGGGGGGAATGGCTCCTCTGCTGCATACCCGCGCTCGGCGCCGTCGCCGCGCTGGTGGGAGTGACCGCGGGCCCGGGCTGGTCGCACTTCCTGGAGCACTCGGTCTCCAACGGCCACATCAGCCGCGGGTACGGGTTCGCCTGGGTAGGTCTGTTCATGGCCGTGCTGGTGCCGACCGCCGTGCTGCGCACCCGACTGTCCTACACCCGGCTCACCCCCAAGGGCATCGAGGGCAGGGCCCTGATCCGCCACACCTTCATTCCCTGGTCCGACGTCACCGACATCGCGCCCACGAGCGTGGGCCTGACCATCCATGTCCGCCGGGTCCGAGTCGACCGCCGCAACGCCGAGCACATCTACCTGGCGGGCATGCAGGACAACGCCATCCGGGACGGCGTGTTCGAGCCGTCCAAGCAAGTCATCGCGTACTGGAAGAGCATCACCGAGCCGAGCGAGGCCGCCCGCCGGCCGTGACCCGAATCGTGTGCGCACGCGGCGCCTCGGTACTCGACCGAGGCGCCGCGTTTCGTATGCCGACCACGCGCTACCCGGGCCGCGTTGCGCCGACTGCGGCGACCCCGTCGATGAGGTGCCCGAGCAACCGGTCGAAGGTTGCGTCGGCATCGGCGGCGCGGGCGGCGGCGCGGAGTTGGGCGACCTCGTACGGGACGTGGCTCGCCACGAATCCGGTCGCCAGGGAATCGACCCCGGTGCTCCCGATCGTGGCTGTGCCCGTCAGAAAGTCTTGACGGCGCCGGCGCGCCGCGAATTCCGCGAAGGCACGTACCTCGAATTCCGCGGCACTCGCGAAAGCCTTCGCTCGGGCGTGCGTTGTCGTCCGTTGCGCGAAATACGCGCCGGGTTCGAGGAATTGTGGCTCGCCGCCTGAGACGGCAGTCCGTCCCGGTCCGTCCGAAAAGGCGGGCCCTCGCCCGGGCAAAGTGTGGGAAAAGCAAGATCGTTAAGGACTCATCAGCGCCCCTGTGGCTTTCGGTCGGGTGTTCCTAGGGTGACTGGCGGCCCGGTCCGGGTCGCGAGAGGAGCATGGGACGTGCGAGACGAGTCGGGTGCCGGAGCCGGGGAACTGGCCGGGCCCAAGGCCATACGGGACTGTCCGACCGGCTTGCCGGGGCTGATCAGGGACGTCGCGAAACGGCACCCGGATCGCCCGGCCGTGCGTTCCGGGGCGGACGTCCTCAGCTATCGGCAGTTGGACGTGTGGTCGGATGTGGTGGCCCGGACCGTGCGCGAGCGGGCTCCGGAGGGTGTGCCGGTGGTGGTGGCGGTACCGCGCGGCAATGGGCTGCTCGCGGCGCTGCTGGGCGTCCTGAAGGCGGGGTTGCCCTATCTGCCCGTCGATCCGGACGAGCCGTCCGCCCGGCTGGCCGGTGTCCTGGAGACCGCCGGCAGCCGACTGGCGCTCGTCGGCGCGCAGGCCGAGCCCATCCTGGCCGGACACGGGCTGCGGACCGTCGAGGTCGAGGCGTCGCGCGACGCGGCGCACGCCACCGGGTCCGCGACGGATCCGCTGCCGCAAGTGGCCGCGGAGCAGCCCGTATACGTCCTGTTCACCTCCGGCTCCACGGGCGCGCCCAAGGGCGTGGTGCTGCCGAGCATGGCGCTGTGCAACCGGTTGTTGTGGATGCGCGACACCTACGGCATCGGGCCGAAGGACCGGATCCTGCAGAAGACCCCGGTCACCTTCGACGTCTCCGGCTGGGAGTTGTGGCTCCCGCTGATCTCCGGCGCCACCTGCGTCTTCCTCCCGCCGGAGGAGCACCGCGATCCCGCTCTGGTGGCGCGGGCCGTCCGGGAACACCGGATCACCGTGTGCCACTTCGTCCCGTCCATGCTCCGCGAGTTCCTGCGCGGTCCCGGCGCGCGGGACTGCGCGTCGCTGCGCCATGTGTTCAGCAGCGGTGAGGCACTGCCCGTCGCGGTGGCGCGCGACTTCGCCGCGACCCTGCGCGCCCGGCTGCACAACCTGTACGGCCCCACCGAGGCCGCCATCGACGTCACCCACTGGACCTGCCCGCAGGAGGCCGCCGACATCGACCGGATCCTCATCGGGTCGCCCGTCGACAACTGTGTCCTCGGTGTCTTCGGCCCCGACGGCCGGCCGGTCGCCGCCGGGGACGAGGGCGAACTGCGGATCGGCGGACTGCCGTTGGCCCTGGGCTACGTCAACCGGCCGGAGCTGACCCGGCAGGCCTTCGTACCCGCGGACGCCGACGCGTCGGTGCCCGTCTGGTACCGCACCGGAGACCGGGTACGCGTGGTGGACGGTGGTCTGGAGTACCTGGGCCGCATCAACGACCAGGTGAAGATCCGCGGCCGGCGGATCGAACCGCAGGAGGTCGAGCACCACTTGACCGGCCACCCCGAGGTGGCCGCGGCCACCGTGGTGGCGGCCGGGGTCGGCGAGGACGTGGAACTGGTCGCGTGGATCCAGCCGACCGGGGCCGAGGCCGAGTCACCGGCCGGGGACGGCCTGGACCGCCGGCTTCGCGAGCACCTGGCCGGCCGGGTGCCGGCCGCGTATGTGCCGACCCGGTTCCTGATCGTCGCGGAGCTGCCCCTCGGCAGCAGCGGCAAGCGGGACCGCAAGCTGTTGCGGCAGCGCGCGGAGGAGCGGTTGAACGTCCGGCGGTATGCGACACCGGCCGGCCGGACAGACGGCGGGCGGCCTCTGTTGCAGCGCCTGCTGCGCGAACGCACGGGCGGATCGGCCCCGTCGGCCCCGTCGGCCCGGTCGGCCGAGGAGGACGACCCGGACGCCCTGGCATCGATCTGGTACGAGGTGCTGCCGCAGGCCGCGGACGTCGACGACCCGGAGGCGGCCCGCTTCGTGGCGCTCGGCGGGCACAGTCTGCTCGGCGCGCGAGTGGCCGCCGAGATCCACCACCGACTCGGAGTCGCCCTGCCGCCCGGGTACTTCCTACGCAACGACCCCACCCTGGCCGAGCTGCGCGCCGCCGTGGCCACGGCCGAACGTCCCGACGGCCTCCCCGAGATCCCCGCCGGCCCGTCGATCGCCGCGCCCGGGCAGCGCCGCATGTGGCTGCTGTCCCGGATGTTCCCGCAGAGCCCCGCCTACAACGTGGTGGGCGCGCTGCGGATCCACCGCGAGTTGGCGGCGGAAACGTTGTCCGCCGCGGTGGCGGCGGTGGCGCTGCGGCACCCCATGTTCGGGGCCTCGCTGCACGACGACGGACCGGACCTGCGACTCACCGTCGACCCCTCGACCCCGGCCCCCGTCACGGTGGAACACGGCGCCCCCGGCGACATCGACTCCTTCCTGTGCCGTTGCCGCGACACGGTGCTGGATCCGCAGCGGGCGCCCCTGTACCGGGTCGCCGCGCTCGACACCGGCGACGGCACCACCGTCCTGGCGCTGACGCTGCACCATACGATCGCCGACCAGCGCACCCTGGACGTGCTTCTGGCGGAACTGGCCGCCGAGTACGGTCGGCCAAGCGGCGGCGAGGAACTCGGCCGTCCCGAATATCCCCCGGCCGCCGACTACCGCCAATACGCCGCCCTGCAACACCGGCGGCGCGAGGCCGCGGTGAAGCCGGCCATGGCGCACTGGCGCGCCGCCCTCGCCGATGCCCCCGCCGCGGGCGGCCTTCCGTTCGCGCTTGCGCCGGTCGCGGTGCCCACCTTCGCCGGCGACGCCACGGCGGCCACGCTGGACGAGGAGGACGACCGCGCCGTCCGCGAACTGGCCGTCCGCGCCGGCTGCACCCCGGCGATGGTCTTCCTCACCGCCGCCGCCCTGGTCCTGGCCCGCTGGACCGCCGGCGGGGATGTGGTGATCGGCGTCGCGGCCTCCGCCCGCGACCGCGCCGAGTTCCAGCGGACCGTGGGCTTCTTCGTCGACACCGTGCCGGTGCGACTGGACGTCGGCGACCGGCCGAGCCTCGGCGACGCCCTGGAGCGGGTACGCGAGGGCCTCGCGCGCGGCGTCGAACACAGCGCGGTCCCGTTCGACGAGGTGGTCGCCGCGCTGCGCCCGGCTCGCGGTGCGCTCGGCAATGCGTTCTTCCAGACCTGGTTCAACGACCTCAGCGAGGCGTCCGCGCCCGAGAGCTTCGCCGGCGCGCCCGCCGAACCGGTCGAAGTGCCGGTCGGCTGGTCGTTGTTCGACCTCGGCTTCTACCTCCACCGCGATCAGGGCCGGTACCGGCTCCAAGTGGTGCACGCCCGAGACCACTTCGAGCGGGACGTCGCCCGGGCCGCGCTCGACCAGTGGCGCTCCGCGCTGCGGGCCATGACGCGGGACCTCACCCGACCGGTGACCGACTTCGGCGCCGCCGCCCCGGCCGCGCCGCCCCCGGCGCGGGCCGCGGCGGGCATCACGGTCCGCGAGATGGTCGAGGGCATCCTCGCCCGGGCCGCCCGCACCCCCGAGACGCCCGCCCTGGTCGGCCCAGAGGGCACCGTGCACTCGTACGGCCGGCTGCGCGACGCGGTATTGCGCTGCTCGGGCGCGCTGTCGGGCCGGATCGCGCCCGGCGCCCCGATCGCCGTCGTCGCGCATCGCGACGTGACACTCCCGATCGTGCTCCTCGGCGTCTGGCACTCGGGCCGTCCCGTACTTCTCCTGGACGCCGAGACTCCCGAGCGATGGCGTCGCGAGGCCATCGACCGGATCGGCGCGGCGGCCGTCGTGCGGGTCGGCCCCGGCGGCCCGCCCGAGGAGCGCACGGCCGCGGTGCCGGTGCTGGATGCCGCCGAACTGCTCGACGCCGCGCCCGCGGACCCGGCCCCGGCCGTCTTCCCCTGCGCGTTCAGCCACGCCCTGCTCACCTCCGGCACCACCGGGGAGCCCGCCGTCGTCCGGGTCCCCGCCGACGCCCTGGCGACCGCGTTCGCCTGGTACGCCGAGGAGTTCGACCTCGGCCCGGGGGACGTCTGCTGCGCGCTCGCAGGCGCCGGCCACGATCCCGTCCTGCGCGAAATGTTGCTGCCGCTCACCATCGGCGCCTCGGTGCTCGTGCCTTCCGCAGCCGAACGCTTCGACCCGGAACGGCTGTTGGGTGTACTGGCGGAAGGCCGCTGCACCGTGCTCAACGTGACACCCGGTCACGCGCAACTGCTCACGGCCGGCGGCGGCACCCTGCCGCGCGTGCGCAGGATCAGCAGTTACGGCGCCCCGCTGACGGACACCGTCGCCAGGTCGCTGCGGCGACTGGCACCCGGCGCGCGGCTCTACAACGTCTACGGCAGCACGGAGACCTCCCAGGCCGCCGCCGTCCACCGGTGGCGCGAGCCGACGGGCCGGGCGGCCAACCGCGCCACCGTGCCGGTCGGCACCGGCGCCGGACACCGCACCCTGGAGGTCGTCACCTCCGCAGGCATCCCGGCGGGCGTGGGCCAGTTGGGCGAGGTCGTGGTCCGCGGTCACGGGCTCGGCTCGGGAACGGAGTACCGCACCGGCGACCTCGGCCGCCGCACACCCGACGGCGACGTGGAGATCTGCGGACGCACCGACCGACAGGTATCGGTACGCGGACACCGGGTGGAGCCCGCCGCCGTGGAGGCCGTCCTGAACGCGGTGCCGTCCGTCGCACAGTCCGCGGTCGCGCTCCACCCCGAACGCCCCGACGTACTGCTGGCCGTGGTCGTACCCGCCACCCACCTGCCCGCCCGGCCGGCGGCCGAGCGGCGGCTGCGCACCCACCTGCCGTCCTGGGCCGTCCCCGAGGTGGTGGAGGTCGCCGCGATCCCGCTCGACCGCAACGGCAAGCCGGACCTCGGCCGGCTGCCCGCGCCGGACCCGACCCGACCCGAGCACGCATCCGCACCTCCCGCTCCCGCAGGCCGCGCGTCGACGAGCGCGCTCCAGGAGACGATCGCCGCCGCGGTCCGGGAGACCTGCGGCCGCACCCCCGCGCCGGAACAACACTTCTTCGACGCGGGACTCACCTCGCTCGACCTGCTGCGCCTGCACCGACGCCTGCTCCAGGCGGCCGGACCCGATCTCCCCGTGGTCACCCTGTTCCGGTTCCCGACCATCGCCTCCCTGGCCGCCCATCTGGCCGGTCGGTCCGGCGACCCGGTCGGCACCCCGCGTCCCCCCAGGGCACAGGGCGAGCTGTCCACCCGGCGCGCCATCCGCCGCGCCTTCTCCGCGCGCTGACCGCCGCCCTCCCCGTCCGACCGCCGCCCTCCCCGCGCGGCGACATCCCGCCGTGCCCCCCCGCACGCCACGGGACGCCCCGTAGTGCCCCCGCACATCAAGAACAGTAAGGAAGACCGAACGCGATGTCCGTTGTCGAACCCATCGCCGTCATCGGGCTGGCCGCAAGGCTGCCCGAAGCCGGTGACATCGAGCAGTACTGGACCAACCTGCTGGCCGGCCGCGACTGCATCGCCGAGCTGACCGACGAGCAACTGTCGGCCGCCGGCGAGGACCCGCAGGCGGCGGCCGACCCGGCGTACGTACGGGCCTGTCCGCTGCTGCCCGATGTCGACCGGTTCGACGCCCGGTTCTTCGGCATGACCCCGCGCGAGGCCGAACTGCGCGACCCGCAGCACCGGTTGTTCCTCGAGCTGTGCCACACCGTGCTCGGCCACGCCGGTTACGACGCGCCGCGCTACCCCGGTGCGATCGGCGTCTTCGCCGGCGCCACCACCAACCGCTACGCCGAGCAGAACCTGCGCAGCCACCCCGACACGCTGCGGCGCTTCGGTGAACTCGCCGTCGACATCGGCAACAACTCCGACTACCTGGCCACCTTCGTCTCCTACAAGCTCGGGCTGCGCGGCCCCAGCCTGTCCGTGGCCACCGCCTGCTCGACCTCGCTCGTCGGCGTCCACCTGGCCTGCCAGGCGCTGCGCGCGGGCGAGTGCGACATGGCGATCACCGGCGGTGTCGAGGTGGAGATGCCCTACGGACGCGGCTACCGGCACGCCGAGGGCGGCATCTACTCCCCGGACGGCCGCTGCCGCCCGTTCGACGCGCAGGCCGGCGGCACGGTGTTCGGCAACGGCGGCGGCGCCGTGCTGCTGAAGCGCCTGTCCGATGCGCAGGCCGACCACGACCGCATCCTGGCGGTGATCCGCGGCTCGGCGATCAACAACGACGGTGCCGAGAAGGTCGGGTTCTCCGCCCCCAGCGTCAACGGGCAGGCCCGCTGCGTGGCCGAGGCCTACGCGGTCGCCGACGTCGACCCGGCGACCGTCGGCTACGTCGAGGCGCACGGCACCGCCACCGCGCTCGGCGACCCGGTGGAAGTCGCCGCGCTGACCCAGGCGTTCGAGCTGGTCAGCGAAGCCGGACCGACCCCCGGTAGGTGCGGGCTGGGCTCGGTCAAGTCCAACATCGGGCATCTGGGCCCGGCGGCCGGCGTCGCGGGCCTGATCAAGACCGTACTGGCCCTGCACCGCGAGCAGATCCCGCCGTCCATCAACTTCACCACCCCCAACCCGCACCTGCGACTGGCGGAAACCCCGTTCCACATCGTCACCGAGGTGACCCCGTGGCCCCGCGCGGCAGCCCCGCGCCGGGCGGGCGTCAGCTCGTTCGGCATCGGCGGCACCAACGCCCACGTGGTGGTCGAGGAGGCTCCCGTCGCCGACGCGCCGCGTCCCGACGACCGGGCGCAGCTGCTCGTCTGGTCGGCGCGGGACGAGGAGGACGAGCGTGCGCTGCGCGTCCGGCTCGCCGAGCGCTTCTCCACCGACCCCGAACTGCGGGCCGCGGACGTGGCGTTCACCCTGCAGGCCGGCCGCACCGGGCACCGGGCCGCGCGGGCGGCGCTGGTCGGGGCCGACCTCGCCGACGCCGGCCGGCGGCTGGCCCGGGACGCCCCGGCGGGGCTGCGCCGATCCGACGGCATCCTGCGCACGCCGGTGTTCGCCTTCCCCGGACAGGGAGCCCAGCGGCCCGCGATGGGCATGGCGCTTCGGGAGACGGATCCGGTCTTCCGTGCCCACCTGGACCCGCTGCTGGCGGCGTTCTCCGACGAACTCGGCGAGGACCTCGCCGAGGCCGCCCGCTCCGGCGACGCGGCCCGGATCGCCCGTACCGAGCTGGCCCAGCCGCTGCTGTGCGCGACCGAACTCGCGCTGGCCCGCACGCTGCGCGCCTACGGGGCCGTGCCCGAACTGGTAATAGGGCACAGCCTCGGCGAACTGGTGGCCGCGGCCGCGGCGGGTGTCGTCGCGGAGGAGGACGTGGTCCGGGTGGTCGCCGCCCGCGCCCTCGCCGTGCGCGACGCGCCGGCCGGCGCGATGCTCGCGGTGCAGGCGGGACCGGCCGAACTGGCCGGGCAACTGCTGGACGGGGTGTCGGTGACGGCGGTCAACGCCGCCCGGCAGACCGTGCTCGGCGGCGCGCCGGAGCGGATCGCCGAGCAGGCGCGGCAACTGGCGGACGCCGGGCTGCGGGTGCGGATCCTGGCCACCTCGCACGCCTTCCACACCCCGATGATGGCCGAGGCCGCCGAGCGCTTCGCGGAGGTATTGCGCGGCTGCCGTCTGAAGAGCCCGCAGATCCCCGTGGTCTCGGCGGCCACCGGAGCGGTGCTCACCGACAGCCAGGCGTGCGACCCGGAGTTCTGGGCCGGGCAGTTGACCTCGCCGGTGCGGTTCGCCGACGCGGCCGCCGTCGCCCTTGCGCGTCCGGCGACCGTGGTGGAGGTCGGGCCGGGCACCACCATGACGACGCTGCTGCGCGGCGTCGGCGGCGATCATGTCTTCGCCGCGGCGCTGTCCGACCGCGCGGAGTCCGAGCGCGAGGGCCTCCTCGACGCGGTGGGCGCGCTGTGGGTGGCCGGCGGCGACATCGACTGGGCCGCCCTGCACGAGGGCGACGCCCGGCGCGTCGACCTGCCCGCCTACCCCTACCGGCGCAAGCGCTTCTGGATCGACCCGCCCGCCCGCCGCGCCGACGCGCCGGCCGGGCAGGTCTCGGACGCCGCACGGCCGGAGCCTGCGGCCGTGGTCCCGGCACCGGCCGTGCCGGCCGAGCCGGCCACCCCGCCGGCCGCGACCGCAGCAACCGGCGTGGGGTTGTGGACCCCGCACTGGACGCACGACGCCGTGGTCCATCCCGTCGACTACCGCGAACCCGGCGAGCGCGGATCCGCACTGCTCCTGCACACCGCCGACGCCGCCGAGGCCGCCGGGGCCGCCGGGGCCCGCCTCGCCGCGGACGCCCTGCGCGCCGCCGGCTACCGGCCGATCGGCGTGGTGCTCGGCGACCGGCTGCGGATCGACGGCCGCGACCGGTCCGTACGTCCCGGGAACTCCGCCGACCTCGGGCAACTCCTCGCGGCTCTCGAGGACATACCCGCCCGGGTGGTGCAGCTGGTACCCGCAGGCACGGACGTGGCGCACGGATTCGGCACCACCATGGCGCTGTGCCGGGCGCTGGCCTCGGCCGCGACCGAGTTGACCGTACTCACCACGAGTGCCGTGAACGTCACCGGCGGCGAACCGGTCGACGCAGCCGCCGCCATGCTCACCGGCCTGGTCCGCACCATCGGCGACGAAATGCCGCGGCTGACGCCCCGGCTGATCGACCTCGGCGGCACCGTGGCAACACGGGTCCTCGCGGCCGAACTGCTCGGCGCCGCCCACCCGGTGGCCGCGCTGCGCGGCCAGCACCGCTGGTTGCCCGGCTGGACCACGGCCGACCTGACCGGCGCCCGGCCCGAACTCCTGCGCAGCGGCGGCGTCTACGTGATCACCGGCGGACTCGGCGGAATCGGCCTGCAGAGCGCGCTGGCCCTCGCCGAGACCGGCAGCAGGCCCCGCCTGGTCCTGATGGGCCGGCGCGGCGTACCCGAGGGCCCGGCCGGCGACGCCGCCCGCGAGGCGCTGTCCGAACTGGCCGAGCTGGGGGCAACCGCCCTTCCGCTGATCGCCGACGTCACCGACGCGGCCTCGCTGGGCGCCGCCCTCGACGAGGTGCGGCGCCGCTTCGGACCGATCAACGGTGTGCTGCACGCCGCAGGGATCGCGGGCGGCGGGCTGCTGGCCAGGCGCGACGCCGAGCGGGCCGAGGCGGTCCTGGCGCCCAAGGTGACCGGCACCGAGAACCTCGCCCGGCTGCTGGCCGGCGAACCCGAACTCGACTTCGTCCTGCTCTGTTCCAGCCGTGCCGCCGTCACCGGCCTGATCGGCAGCGGCGACTACGCGGCCGCCAACGCCTACCTCGACGCCTGGGCCGGCCGGACCATCGCCGGCGCGCCGGTGATCCCGGTCAACTGGCCCGCCTGGAGCGGTGTGGGCATGGCCGCGGCCTCCACCGGGCTGGCCGAGGTACGCGCCGCAGGCGGGCACGGCGCCGAAACCGGTGCCGAGACCGGTGCCGGCACGGGCACGGGCACGGGCCGCAGCGGCCTGCCCGAAGCCCCCGCCGCCGAACCCTCCGCTGCCGCCGACGCCGAGTGGAGCCGGGTCCTGGACCCCGCGGTCGACTGGCTCGCGGCGGAACACCGCGTCGCGGGACGCCCGGTGGTGCCGGGCACGGGACAGATCGACCTCATCGTCCGGGCCGCGCGCGAATCCGGCCAGGCCGACCCGGGCAGCCCGCTCGAGCTGTCCGACCTGGTCTTCACCGCGCCCCTCGCCGCCGAGCAACCGGTCGAGATCCGCGTGGAGTTCACCGCGGGCACGGTACGGCTGCTGGCTCGGGCCGTCGGTCGGGAGACCGGCTGGGCCGAGTACTCCCGCTGCCGAATCCGCGCGACCACCGCCGAGCCGGCCCCCGACCTCGCCCCGGAACTGCTGGACGACCTCGATCCGGTCGGCGTGGACGCACCCTCCCGTGGCGCGGCCTCCCTGGTGGACATGGGTCCGCGCTGGGGCGACGCGGTGGACGTGGTCGGCTCGCACCGAGGCGACCGGCTGGCCAGGTTCGCCCTCGGCACCCGGTACGCCGGGGACCTGGCCGAGCATCCGGTCCACCCGGCACTGCTCGACCGGGCCACCGGCCTGGTCCAGGGCAGCGACGGCGTCGGCCATCTCCCCTTCCACTACGAGCGTGTGGTCGTCCTGTCCGACCTGCCGGGCGAGATCCTGGTCCGCGCCCACGGCCTGCGCGCGGAGCCGCGCATGCTCGTCGGCGACGTCGACGTGCACGACACGGAGGGCCGGGCGGTACTGCTGGTCCGCGGCTTCCGGATGCGCCGCGCGGAACCCGCCGTCCCCGCACCGCGGCCCGCCGCCGCACCGGCGGACGCGCTGACGCCCGACCAGGGCACCCGACAACTGCTGCGCCTGCTCTCCGGGCACCTCCTCGGCCAGGTCGCCGTCACGCCGCCGGGCAGTTCGCTGCCCGGCGCTGCGGCCCCCGCCGGGCCGGCCACGCCCGTAGCGTCCCCGGTGCCGGTCCGGCCGGCACCGTCCCCGGCAACCGCGCCGTCCCCCACCCTCGCAACCCCCGCGCCCATCCCCTCGACCCCGGTCCCGGCCCCCGCCGGGGACGACGTCGAGGAGGCGCTGCGCGCACTGTGGGCGGAGGCTCTGGGCATCCCGGACCTCGGCCTCGACCAGGATTTCTTCGACCTCGGCGGCGATTCGCTGACCGCCGTCCAGCTGATGACCCGGATCAAGGACCGGCTCGGTGTGGACGTCTCCATCGGCACCCTCTTCCAGCGCCCCACCGTGCGCCTGATGGCACAGGAGGTCGTGGCGACACAGGAAGTCCTGATCACGCGGGAGGTGAAGGGCGCGTGAGCGAGCAGCGGTTCTTCGATCCGTCCCTGATGGCAGGTCGGGTCGCCGTCGTCACGGGCGGCGGCTCCGGCCTGGGGCTCGCGATCTCCGAGGCGCTGCTGCGCCACGGGGCCCGCGTGGCCATCGCCTCCCGTAACGCCGAGCGGTTGCGCGCCGCCGCCGAAGGGCTGACCGAGCGCACCGGGCGACCCTGCCTGGATGTGGTGTGCGACGTGCGCCGCCCCGAACAGGTGCAGGCGCTGCGGGAAACCGTCACCGAGCGGCTGGGTCCCGCCGGCGTGCTGGTCAACAACGCGGCCGGCAACTTCCGCGTCCCGGCCGAGCACATGACGCTGCGCGGCTTCGGCACCGTCGTCGACATCGACCTGATGGGCACCTTCAACACCACGATGGCCTTCCTGCCGGACCTCAGGGCCGCCGGGAACGCCGCGGTGACCTCGATCGTCGTCCCGGAACCCGACCGCGGCTTCCCCGGGTTCGCGCACGCGGGCGCCGCCAAGGCTGCCATCGTCTCGCTGACCCGTTCCTGGGCCCGGGAGTGGGGGCCGTACGGCATCCGCGTCAACGCGGTGGGCCCAGGCCCGGTGCCCACCGAGGGGGTGGCCGCGCACATGCTGGCCGTTCCCGACGGCAATCCCGAACAGGCATTCCCCGAATGGGCGGAGTCCCTCCCGCTCGGCCGCCTGGGCACCCCGCAGGACGTCGCGTCCTGCGTGCTGTTCCTGTCCAGCCCCGCGGCGTCCTGGATCACCGGCGCGCTGCTCCCGGTGGACGGAGGGCTGTCGGTCGCATGAGCGGCAACGAGCATTCCAACCCTTCGAAAGAGGCCTCATGACCACCAGTGCGTACGACCTGTTCCGAGCACAGGTCGAGCGGGTACCCGACGCCACTGCGGTGATCGCCGGCGAACGCCGGACCAGTTATCGCGAACTGGCCGCGCTGGCCGACCGGTTCGCCGCTCGGCTGACCGAGCCGGCCGGCGGTCTGGTGGGCGTCTGCATCGAGCGGGACGAGCGCCTGCCGGCCGCACTGCTCGCGGTGTGGCGGGCCGGCTGCGGCTACGTTCCGCTCGACCCCGCCCTGCCCCTGTCCCGGCTGACCGAGATGGTCCGGCAGGCGGGGGTGCGCGAGGTGCTGACGGCCGGCGCGACGGCCTCGGTGGTCGCCGCGACCGGCGCCACACCGGTGTCAGTTGCCGTGGACGACGCGGCCGACGCGGCTGACCCGGCCGACGAGAGCGGACAGCGGCCCGTCACCACCGGAGCCGGCACCGCCTACGTCCTGTTCACCTCCGGCTCCACGGGCACGCCCAAGGGTGTGGTGATCGAGCACGCCTCGGTCCTCGCGCTGCTGGACTGGGTGGCCCGCACCTACGATCCCGCGCATCTGAAGGCCGGACTGGCGAGCGCGTCCATCTCCTTCGACCAGTCGGTCCTGCAGATCTTCGGACCGCTCGGCACCGGCGGCACGGTGGTCCTGGCGGACGACATCCTGGCCCTGCCCACACTCCCGGCCCGCGACGAGATCACCATGATCGGCGCGACGCCCTCGGCCCTTGCCACCCTGCTGGAGCAGCCGCTGCCCGGCGGCATCCGCCGGGTCAACATCGGGGCCGAGGCGGTGACCCGGCCCCTGGTCGACAAGGTCTACGCGCAACCGGGCGTGGAGACCGTCGTCAACCTCTACGGGCCCACCGAGTGCACGGTGGCGTGCAGCGTCCACGTCCTCGACCGCGACGGCACCGGCAGCCCGCCCATCGGCACACCCATCGCGGGCTGCGAGCTGACTGTCCGCGACGTGGACCAACTGCCGGTCGCCGACGGTGCGTCGGGCGAACTGTGGGTGGCCGGGCCGCTGGTCGGCCGCGGCTACCTCGGCGCGCCGGAACCGACCGCGCAACGGTTCGTCGACGACCCCGCCGCACCGGGCGGCCGCCGCTACCGCACCGGTGACCTGGTCCGCCGGGTGGACGGCGTGCTGCACTACCTGGGCCGCATCGACGACCAGGTCAAGATCCGCGGATTCCGGGTGGAGCCGGGCGAGGTCGAGGCCGCGCTGCTGCGCCACCCGGGGGTACGGCACGCGGTCGTGCTCGCCCGCGAGGACGCCGACGGCACCCGCGTACTGCACGCCTATGTACAGGCCCCCGCCGCGGCCGACGGCCGTCGACTCGCCGACGAGGACGGCCTGTTGCGGCACCTGCGCGAACTGCTGCCGCACTACCTGGTGCCGTCCCGGATCATGGTGCTGGACGAACTGCCCCAGACGGCCGGCCGCAAGGTGGACCGGGCGGCCTTGCCCCCGATGCCGGCCACGCCCGCGGGCACATCGTCGGCCGACCCGGACCAGGCGCCGCGCGCCGGCGTCGAGGAGCGGGTGGCCGCGGTGATCGCGGCGGTCCTGGAACTGCCGCACGTCGGCCGGACCGACCGGTTCGACGCGCTCGGCGGACACTCCCTCGCCGCGGCGAAGGTCGTCGCCCGCGTCCGCAGTCGACTCGGCGTTGCCGTGCGCCTCGGTGACTTCCTCGCCGAACCCACCGTCGCGGGGCTGGCCCGCCGCGTCGCGGGGGCGACCGGCACGCCCGGGCCGACGCCCGCCCCGGATGGCGACCGGCAGCGGGTGCCGCTCACCGACATGCAACGACAGTTGTGGACGGCCCGTCGGGTCAGCGGGTTTCCCGGGGTCACCGCCGAGGCGTTCGCCATCGGCGTCACCGGTCGCGTCGAGACCGCCGCGCTGAGCGCGGCGCTGGACGCCTTCGTCGCCCGGCACGAGGCGCTGCGCACCGTCGTCCGCGCGGCGGCGGACGGAACACACGCCCCGTACGGGGAGGTTCGCCCGCCGACCGCCGTGCCCTTCACCGAGCTCGACGCGCGCACCCTGACCGAGGCGCGGACCCGGGCCCTGATCGAACAGGCCGCCCGGCACTCTTTCGCCGCCGACGAGGACGTACCACTGATCCGCGCCACCCTCGTGCGCACCGCGGACGACGCGGCGCGGCTCGTCGTCGCCGTCGACCACCTCGCCTTCGACGGGTGGTCGGCCGGCCTACTGTCCGCGGAGCTCGCCGCGCATCTGGCGGGCATCGAACCGGCCCAGCCCGTCCTGCAGTTGGGCGATGTGGCCCGCTGGGAGCACGAGGTGCACACGACCGCGGACCGGGCCGCCCGCGCCTTCTGGGCCGGCGAACTGACCGGCGCCCGACCCCCGTACGCCGCCGCCCGACGTGCCCGCAACAAGCCGTCCGGCGGGCGCGGCACCCGGCTGGTCCGCCCGCTCGCCCCCACGACGGTGGCGGCGGTTCGCCGGCTGGGCGCCGCCTCGGGGCTCAGCGAGTTCGCCGTGCACATGGCGGCCCTCGATGTGCTGCTGGCCCACTGGACCGGCAGCCGCGATGTGCTCGTCGGCGTCCCGGTGGCCCGCCGCGACCTGGTCGAGCTGGAGGGGGTGGTCGGCCCGCTGATCGCCGTCCTGCCGGTCCGGGTGCGCTGGGAACCCGAGCAGAGCTTCCGGTCGGTGGCCGCCCTCGCGGCGCTGGCCCGCAACCGTACGCTCCGGCACCCCGACCTGGCCGCCGAGGCCCTGTTCGCCGCCGCCGAGGACGCCGGCGTGGCCCGGCTGCCCGGCGTGCCGCTGACCCCGGTGACCCTGTCCGTGCGCCCCACCGGGGTCCCGGTACGGGCCCGGGCCGGCGCGGCGGAACTGACCGCGCTCGGCGAACTCGACACCGGAGCGGCACCCAACGAGGCCACCTTCCTGGTCAACGAGACCGCCGCCGGCACCGAGATCCACCTGGTCCACGACGTCGAGCGGTTCGACGCCGACGCCGCCGCGGCGCTGCTCGACGGCTTCCTGCGGGTCCTGACCCGGGGCACCGCCGAACCCGACCTGCCGTGCTCGGCGATCACGCTGCCCGAGCCACCGCCCGCCGAACATCCCGTGCCGCCGGCCGCCGAACCCGGGCAGCGGCGCACGGAACCCACCGGTGTCGTGGAGGAGTTCCTCGCGGACGTCTGGGCGGGGTTGCTGGGCGCCGAGCAGGTCACCGCGGCCGACTCGTTCTTCGACCTCGGCGGCTCCTCGCTCACCGCGATCCGGCTGACCCGGGAGATCCAGGACGCGCTCGGGGTGCAACTGCCCGTGCACAGTGTCTTCGAACTGCCCGTGCTGACCGACCTGGCGGCCGACGTCGAGCGCCGCGCACTCGCCCTCCTGGACGCAAAAGGTGGTGCCCGATGACGACATCCGCCGTGCATCCCGCGCCCGCCGACCAGGACCGCCTGCGCGCCCTCCTGGCCGCGCGCGCCGCGACCGCCCGGCGCGGCGTCCCCCGGGACGACGCCGCCGGCGCGCCGCTCGGCCCCGCCCAGGAACGTGTGTGGTTCCAGACGCAGTTGCGGCCCGACAGCCCGGCCTACCTGGTGCCCGTGCTGCTGCGGCTGCGCGGGGCGCTGGACCGCGAGGCGCTGCTCGGCGCGGTGCGCGACCTCGCCGAGCGCCACCATGTACTGCGCGGCGTGGTGGACGCCTCCGGGCCGCGGCCGGTGTTGCGCACCCGCCCGGCCGCCGAGGTCCCCGTGGCGGCCGTCGACCTCACCGACCGCGCCGATCCCGAGGCGGAACTCGACCGGCAGGTGCACGAACGTGTCCGCCGGCCCATCGCGCCGGACCGGGAGTGCCCGCTGCGGGCCGCCTGTTTCACCGTGGGCGAGCGGGACCACGCGCTGCTCCTCGTGGTCCATCACATCGCCACCGACGCGTGGTCCAACGGCCTGCTGATCGCCGACCTGGCCGCGTTGTACGCCGCCCGGCGGGGCCTCGGTCCGGTACCGGAGGCGGCCCCGCAGTACGCGGCCGTGGCCGAGCGGCCGCCCGCGGAACTCGCGGACGCCCGGCTGGACTGGTGGCAGGAGCGGCTGTCCGGCTGCGGCGCGGGGCTGGACCTGCCCGCCGACCGCCCGCGCCGCCCGGTCCCCGCCGACCCGGGCGGCGCGGTACCGCTGGCCTTCAGCGCCGAGGCCCACGCGCGGCTGCGCGCCCTGGCCTCGGCGTCCGGCTGCACGCCCTTCATGGTGTTGCTCGCGGCCTGGCAGGCACTGCTGGCCCGGGTCTCGGGGAGTACGGACATCCCCGTCGGCGTGCCCGACGGCGGGCGCCGCACCCCCGGCAGCGACCGGGCGGTGGGGCTGTTCGTCAACACCGTGGTGATGCGCACCGACCTCTCCGGCGACCCCACCGGGCGCACGCTCCTGGACCGGGTACGCGGCACCGTCCTGGACGCCATCGGCAACGGCGACGTGCCGTTCGAGCGGGTGGTGGACCGGGTGCGCCCGCAGCGCGGGGCGGGCACCGAGCCGCTATTCGACACCATGGCCAACCTCTACCGCCGCCCCGACGTGCGTGCGCTCTTCCCGGGCCTGGACGCGGAGTTCCGCGAGGTCTCGACCGGCTCGGTCAAGGCCGACCTCGCCCTCCAGTTCTTCGAGCAGGAGTGCGACGGCACGCTCGGCGGCATCCTGGAGTACCGGTCCGAGCGTTTCGACCGCGCCGGCGCCGAGCGCGTCGCCGGGTGGTATCTGCGCCTGCTGGACGGGCTGTTGGCCGACCCGGACGCCGCCGTGGGCGCCCTCGCACTCACCGAGCCCGGCGCCGGCGTCGTGCACGGCCCGGTCCGCGTGTATGCGCTGGACCGTCCGGTGCACGCCCTGGTCGAGGACTGGGCGGCCCGCACGCCGGACGCCGTGGCGGTGGTCGCCCCCGACGGCTCGCTGACCTACGCGGAGCTGGACCGCCGGGCAAACCGGGTGGCGCACCGGCTGCTTGCCAGCGGAGCGCGGTCCCACGCGCCGGTCGCCGTCCTCGCCGAGCCCGGCCTGGACCTGGCGGTCGCCATCCTCGGCGTGCTCAAGGCGGGGACGGCCTTCGTACCACTGGAGCCGTCCTACCCGGATCAGCGGCTGGCGGCCACCCTGGCCGCGTCCGGCAGCGAGGACCTGCTCGTCCAGGCCGGCCTCGCCGAACGTGTGGCCGCCCAACGGGTCACCGTGATCGGCGAGACCGCGGCCGATGCGGCGCTGCCCGCGACGAGTCCGCGTGCAGGGGCGGTTCCGGGCGATCTCGCGTACGTGATCTTCACGTCGGGCTCCACCGGCACGCCCAAGGGGGTGGCCGTCGAGCACCGCAGCCTGGTGCACTACGCGTACGGCGGCCTGGAACGCGTCGACGGCCACGGCCGCGCCTTCGCCCTGTTGTCCACCGCAGCCGCCGACCTCGGCTACCTGTCCGTCTTCGGTGCCCTGATCAGCGGCGGCACCGTGCATCTGGTCGACCGCGAGACCGCGACCGACCCGGGGCGGCTGGCCGCGTACTTCACCGCGCACCCGGTGGACGTGGTCAAGATGGTGCCCAGCCACCTGGAACTCCTCGCCGCGCACGGTGACTTGGCGGCCGTACTGCCGCGCCGCACCCTGGTGCTTGCGGGCGAGCCCTGCCCGTGGGAGCTGGCCGACCGAATCCGCGCCGCCCGCCCCGACCTGGTCCTGCACAACCACTACGGCCCGACCGAGACCACCGTCTCGGTGCTCGGCTGCGACCTCGGACAGGTGGACCCGCGCGGGCCCGGCGGCGGCCCGATCGCCCCGCTCGGCACCCCCTTCCCCAATGCCGTGTGCTACGTCGTGGACCCGGCGGGGCGGCCGGTCCCGCCCACCGTCCCCGGCGAACTGCTCGTCGCCGGCCCCGGCGTCTCGCGCGGCTACCTCGGCAACCCGCAGGCCACGGAACGGGCCTTCGGGCCCGACCCGGTGGACGGCACCCGCCGCTGCTACCGCACCGGCGACCGGGTCCGGGTGCGCGCCGACGGCCTGATCGAGTTCCTCGGCCGACTGGACGACCAGGTCAAGGTGCGTGGCTACCGGGTCGAGCCCGGCGAGGTGGCCGCCGCCTGCCGCGCGTTGCCGGGGGTACGTGAGGCCGTGGTCCTCGCCGTCGGCACGGGCAGCCGGCGCCGGCTCGCGGCCTGGCTCGTCCCCGCCGGAGACGGACCGCTGGACGTCGACGCCGTCCGCACCGCGCTGCGCGCCGACCTGCCGGGCCACATGGTGCCCAGCGCGCTGATCGGCATCCCCCGCATCCCGCTGACCCCGAACGGGAAAGTGGACCGCGCCGCGCTGCCCCGGCCGTCGGCCCAGGCACCGGCCGAGCGGGTCACCCCGCGTACGGACACCGAACGCCGCATCGCCGCCGTCTGGCAGGAGGTACTGGAGCTCCCCGACGCCGAGTCGGACGTCGACGCGGACTTCTTCGCCCTCGGCGGGGACTCCTTCCGCGCCCTGCGTGCCGCCCGGGCCATCGACCCGGACCTGCGGATCATCGACCTGTTCACCCACCCCACGGTGCGCGAACTGGCGCTCTTCCTGGACGGGCCCGCCGCGCGCGACACCCGTCTGCTGCAACGACTGGCCGGGCCGGCGCGGGGGACCACGATCGGTCTCACCGTGGTGTGTGTCCCGTACGCGGGCGGCTCCGCCGCCTCCTACGGGCCGCTCGCCGCCGAGCTGACGGCGCGTCACCCCGACGCGGAGGTGCTCGCCCTGGAACCGCCGGGGCACGACCCGGCGCGTCCGGACGAGGCGATGCCGAGCCTCGCCGAACTGATCGACGGCTGCCTGGCCGAACTCGCCGAACACGACGGCCCGGTGCTGGTGTACGGGCACTGTGTGGGCACGGCCACCGCGGTCGGCCTGGCGCTGGCCCTCGAGGCGCGCGGCACGGAACTGGCGGGCGTCGTCCTGGGCGCGTCCTTCCCCACAGCCCGGCTCCCCGGACGCCTCTCCGCCCTGGTGGACCGCCTGCTCCCCAGCGATCGGTGGACCTCCGACCGGGCCTACCGCGAGGTGCTCTCGGCCCTCGGCGGCCAGTTGGCGGAGGAAACCGAGGAGGCGGTGATCCGCGGCGTGCGGCACGACGTGCGCCAGGCCGTCGACTGGTTCAGCACCCGGCTGGGCGCCCCCGGGGCGGCGCGGTTGCGCACCCCCGTGTTGTGCGTCATCGGTGACCGCGACCGCACCACGGAACTGTCCGAGGAGCGGTACGCCGAGTGGTACACCTTCGCCGATCGGGTCGACCTGGTCCAAATCCCGGGCGCCGGCCACTACTTCGTCAAGCACCAGGCGGGCGAACTGGCGGAGCTGGTCTCCGGCCGGATCACCGCCCACGCGGCCGAGCACCCGGCGCCCGGTGGCAAACCGCCCGCCGCCCCGGCCCGGCCCGCCCGGCCCGCCGGTCAGGACCTGCGCGATCTCAGGAGGTTCGCGCTGCTTGCGCTGAGCCAGACGATCCTGCTGACCGGTGCGAGCCTGACCGCCTTCGCCCTCGGCGTCTGGGTCTACCAGCGCACCCACAACGTCGGCTACTACTCGATGATCACCATGCTGGCCCTGCTGCCCGCCGTGTTCGCCGCGCCCCTGGGCGGCGCGGTGGCCGACCGGTACGAGCGGCGCAAGGTGCTGCTGGGCTGCACCGCCTGCTACGGCACGGCCCTGGCCGCGCTCACCGCGGTCGCGGCCGGCGGTGCGCTCCGGGTGTGGCAGATCGCCGTGTTCGCCGCGCTGACCTCGCTCACCACGGCATTCCAGCGTCCCGCCTACCTCGCGGCCGTCGCCCAACTCGTGCCGAAGCCCTACCTGGCCCAGGCCAACGGCGTGGCCCAACTCGGCACCGCGCTGAGCACGCTGATCTCCCCCGTCCTCGGCGGAGCCCTGGTCACCCTGGCCGGGCTCACCGGCGTGATCGCCCTGGACCTCGCCGGACTCGTGGGCGGCGCGGCGGTGCTGCTGGCCGTGCGCTTCCCGGACCGTCTCTTCCGCAGGCGACGGGAGACCTTCGCCTCCGCCGTCACCGGCGGCTGGCGCTTCATCGTGCGTCGCAGGCCCATGGTGGCGATGGTGGTCTTCTTCGTGGTGGTCAACTACCTCACCGCGACCACCACGGTGCTCACCGCCCCATTGGTGCTGTCGATCAGCACCCCGGCCGTCCTCGGCCTGGTGACCGCCGCCGGCGGCCTGGGCGCGGTGGTCGGCGGACTCGCCATGGCCTTCTGGGGCGGCACCCGCCGCCGCGCCGACGGCATGATCGCCACCACCATCGCCATGGGCCTGGCCACCGTGCTGATCGGCCTGCGGCCGGCACCGGTGCTGATGGGCGTCGGCCTGTTCCTGTGGTGGGCGCTGAACGCCGTGCTGAACGCGCACTGGCTGGCGATCATCCAGGCGAAGGTCGGCCTGGAACTCCAGGGCCGGGTGGTGGCGACCAACCAGATGCTGGCAACTGCCATGATGCCGCTCGGCTTTCTGCTGACGCCGATGCTCAACGACCACGTGTTCGGCCCACTGGTCGGCGGAAGCGACTTCCTCCGGACCGTGTTGGGCGAGGGGCCGAACCGCGGCATGGGCCTGCTGCTGATCGTGGGCGGGCTGCTGCTGTCCGGCTGGGGCATCCTGGGCCTGCGCCACCGCCCGCTGCGGCGCATCGAGGACCGACTGCCCGACATTCCCACCGGCAGTGTCGTCTCCGACGACCTCGACGTCCTGCAGGGCGAGGCGGACGCCCTGCAGGACAAGGTGGAGGCGGCGGAGTCAGTCCTGCTCAGCCCAGCAGCCGGGGGCGCAGCACGGCGCTGACGGTGTCCACGACGGGAGCCCACCCGTCACGAATGAAGAGGTGGGCTCCCGCCTCGACGCGCAGGTCGAACCCTGCGGCAGTGCGGTCCGCCCAGGACGCCATGTGCTCCGCCGGCACCGCCCGGTCCCGGTCCCCGGCGAAGCCGGTGATCGCCGCGCCCAGCCGCCACGGGGCTCCGGGCCGGGGACGGTGGGAGCGGTACAGCGCGAAGTCCGCGGCCAACAGGAGCGTCAACCGGCGCACCCACGCCTGGTCTTCGCGGATCTGCGCGGGCAGGCCGCCGAAGTAGCGGTCGATGTGCTCCGCCAGCCGCTCCGGCGGCGCGTCGGTCGGTACGGTGCCGGTGCCGGGCGCGTGCGCGGCGCCGACGAAGAGGTGGACCGGGCCCTGCCCGGTGGTTCGCTCGAGCCGGGTGGCCAGTTCGTACGCCACCGTGGCGCCCATGCTGTGGCCGAAGAACGCGTAGGGCACGTCGGGAAGTTCGGCCCAGGCGTCGGCGAGCCGGTCGAGCAACTCGGCCATCTCGCCGATCGGCTGCTCACGCCTGCGGTCCTCGCGGCCCGGATACTGGACCGCCAGGAGTTCGACGCCGTCGGGCAACCGGGAGCCCCACCCGCGAAACAACGACGCCGCGCCGCCCGCGTAGGGGAAGCAGACCAGCCGCAGGGCGGGATGGTTTCCGCCGGAGTACCGGCGGAACCACGACTCGGCTGCGGAGAGGGACATGTAAGCGCCTTTCGGAAAACCGTGACCCGGATCGGATCGGGGTGACGGTCCGGAGGCTAACAACGAGGAGAACCGCTTCTTCCGGCCTGCTCGGAACCTTGACGCAAGGCTTATCGACCCGGAACGCTCGCACGCGCACCACGACGCATTTCGGCCCCCGGGCCCGATACACGTCGGAGGAGCAACGGACATCGGCCGCGCGGGCCCGCCCCGCATCTCCCGGATCGCCAGCGCCGGCGCCGGCGTCCGTACCCGGTCCGCGAAGCGGGCGCGCTTGTCGTCCTCGGTCCTGAGCGAGGACCTTCGGTGTCGAGCGTCGTGGTCAGCCGATGCCGACGGCGGCCAGGGCGGTGGTCCAGTCGGTGGCGATGGCCTTTTGGGCGGGGGCCAGTTGGATGGTGCCGTCGCATACCGCTCGGTAGAGCTTGAACTCGACGGTGTCCTTGTCGGCGGCCGTCTTCCCGCCGACCGCGTAGCGCGGTTCGGGCCACAGGTTCAGCGGGCTCCTGGGGTTGCCACCCAGGCTGAGGTTGATCAGGTGGTCTTCCTCGTAGTCCGCAGTGTCGGTGTCGTCGTAGCCGTACTCGGCGATCTGCTTCACCTTCAGGGCGTTGGTGTAGCTGGTGGGCGGCCGGATCGACGAGCTGTATCCGGGCACGCAGATCGTGTCCTGGATGGTGTCCTGGGTGACGTCGCTGTTCAGCGCGCCGGGCTGGCAGCCGGGGTCGGGCAGCGGCAGGTACGCCTGCGAGCAAGTCAGCGCGATATTCGTGCTCTTCACGGTCTTCGTGGCCTGCGCGGAGGTCCCGGTGGTCAAGACGAATCCGGCGGAGACGAGGGCCAGGGCGGAGGTGGTGGCGGTGACGCGGCGAACTGTACGCATGAGAATCTCCCACGAGTAGGCATCCGGATATCCGGACGGCTTCTCGCATAACACCACCACTCACCCCGAGTCCGGAACACCCGCGCAGTGAACACTTGATGACCGGGCCGCCGCGCTTCGCCGTCGCACCGGCAACGGTCGGCCCACCGGGTGGGCGAGCCGACCGGGCAGCGGCCGAACCGGTCAGCATGATCAGTCCCATGCTCAGCGTCACGAGCGGTCCGGAGCCGAGGAAGATCAGCGCGAACCCGGTCGCGAGGGTGGTCGGCCCGGACGTCGTGTCGACCTGCGTGAGCACGAGCAGGCCACACACCGAGATCGCCAACCCGACGCCGATCACATACGCCGGCCGAAAGCGGCGGGCCAGGATCGGCGACACCGCGAACGACAACGCGTTCGCCAAGACGGCGGGCAACATCCACAGGCCGGCCCGGAACGGCGAGAGATCCTCGACCAGTTCCAGGTCCTGGGTGATGAACAGCATGATCGCGCCGATCAGCAGCGTGCCGGACACCATGCCGCCGAGAGCCGTGCCGAAGGACCGGTTGGCGAACAACCGCAGATCCAGGAGCGGGTGTTCCAGGCGCCGCTGCCGGCGCCCGAAGAGCACGGCGAAGGCGAGCCCGATCACCACCCCGGCGACCGGCAGCGGCTGCCAACCGTTCCTGGTCAGTTCCTTGAGCCCATAGATGGCCGGCAGTACGGCGGCGAGGGACAACACCACGCTGATCGGGTCCAGCTTCCCGGCCTGCGGATCACGGTACTCGGGCAGCAGGCGCGGGCCGACCACGAGCAGCAGCAACATCGCCGGCACCCCGAGCAGGAAGACCGAACCCCACCAGAACCGCGACAACATCGCGCCGCCGACCAGCGGGCCGATCACGGCGCCGGCCGAGAAGCACAGCGCCCAGATCCCGATCGCCTGCCCCATCTGCTTGGGGTCCGGGAACAGGGTACGGATCAGCGACACGGTCGACGGCGCCAGAATCGCGCCGGCCACACCGAGCACGGCGCGGGCGGCGATCAGCATCGCCGGGCTGGTCGAGTACGCGGCGACCACGGAGGTGGCGCCGAACACCGCGGCCCCGATCAGCAACAACTTCCGCCGGCCGATCCGATCGCCGAGCCTGCCCATCGTGATCAGGAATCCGGCGAGGGTGAACCCGTAGATGTCGGTGATCCACAGTTGCTCGATGTTGCTCGCGCCCAGGTCCGCCGTCAGGTGGGGAAGGGCCAGGAGCAGGACGTACACATCGATGGAGACCAGCAGCGTCGGGAGCGAGAGCACCCCGAGCGCGATCCACTCCCGCCGCCCGGCCCTCACCGGGGTCGCGTCGTTCATCGTCGGTCCTTCCACGTTCACCGGGCGCTGCACGCACCGGTCGAGCCGGTTGTCACCCCCAGGTCGAAACAGCCGACCGATTCTTGACGTGCGACGCGGCCCGGGCGCGGATCAGGGTGCGGACGACCCGGCAGGGGCGGGCCGGTGGAGACGACGAGGACCCCGCGGCTAGGGTGATCCGATGGCATCGATCAGGCAGGTCCAAGTCACCTTCGACTGCGCGGAACCCGAGCGCGTCGCTCGCTTCTGGTGCGAGGTCTTGGGCTACGTCGTACCGCCGCCCCCGGAGGGGTTTGCCACCTGGGCCGATTTCGACCGCACGCTGCCGCCCGAGAATCAGGGTGCGGCGTTTGCCTGCGTGGATCCCTCGGGTGTGGGCCCGCGACTGTTCTTCCAGCGTGTTCCCGAAGGCAAGGTCGTCAAGAATCGGGTGCATCTCGACGTGCGGGCCGGCATCGGACTCGTGGGCGAAGAGCGCCTGGCCACCCTCGAGGCCGAAGGCGCCCGACTGGTCGCACTCGGCGCGGTACGCGTGCAACTACTGCGTGCCGACGGCGTCAACGAGTCGTGCCTCGTGATGCAGGACATCGAGGGCAACGAGTTCTGCCTCGACTGAGCGTTGGTCTCCGTCGTCGGCCGGGACGTGCCGACCCCGGCCCGGGTGGACGGGTCGGGTCAGGGCGGGCCCTGGACGCGTACGACGGAGACCACGCGGACGGTCGCGCCAACGTAGTACACAGTGATACAGCCGCCCAGAACCGTCTGACGGTAGTCGCGTTCCCGGATCGCCTTCGACCCCATGCCGTACGGGTCGCCGGCGAGTCGTGCGAGGTCGGCGTCGAACCGGCGGCGTATGTCAGCCGGCAAGGCATCGACGTTGGCCTGTGCCTCCCCCGAGTACTGCACCCTGTACGTCATCCGGGGCGCCCGTCGCCGGGATCGTGGAGGCCAACGAAGCTCGAGTGGTCGCCTGCGCGGAGTTGGGCAACCAGTGCGTCGTCCTCGGCAATGGCCTCGGGCGGCAGGCTCCACCTGGCCGCGACCAGAGGCACCTCGGTCAGGGGGACCGATCCCACGGCACGGTCGAACTCCTCGCGCCGGTCCTCGGGCAACGAAGCGCGGATGCCGTCGAGGGTGCCGGGGAGGTCGACGAACCTGCCTCCGATCCTGGTGCGCAGTACGTGCTCGGGCCGCGTATCCACATCGCTCCTTGAGGTCGGGTCGCCTGCCTACCCCCGCCAGTGTGCACCGCTCCGGGCGGCGCACGGTAGGGCGCGTTTCGCGGCGGGCAGCGCGCCCGGCGCCGCGGTTTCCCGTCGTGGCCCGGGGGCGAGGTGCGGGGCGTCGCCGGTGGCGAGGTGTCCGGAACCGCGGTGGGCGTCGAGTACGCGCGGCGCGGTCAGGAGGGCGCCGTTGCCTTCCGCGCCACCAGCAAGTCGACGACGTACGTCTCCTCGACCTTCTCGTCCGGGAAGAGTTCGCGCAGCCGGGTGCGTTCCTCGGTCACGAACGCCTCGGTGCTTGCCGGGTCCAGGACCAGGAAGGCCGAGTGGCTGCTCACGTTGGCCAGGTGGATGTCCAGCGGGACGGTGCGGCTCCAGCGCACCTGGCGGCGGCCGACCCGCAGGCCCGCGAAGCCGGCGAGTTCGGCGGCGCGGGCGTCGTCCGGGCGGGACGAGGTGGGCGGATCGACGCCGCAGTGCTCCGCGACCCGCTCGTTCTGGGCCACGATCCACGCCACGTCCTGGGCATCGGTGTTCCACCACACGGCCAGCGCGCCGTCCGGCCGCAACACCCGCAGCGCCTCCGGAACGGACCGGGCCGGGTCCGTCCAGTGCCAGGACTGGGCGTAGGTGATCAGGTCCCGGGACGCATCGGCCAGCGGCAACGCGTTGCCGTCGCCCCGGACGAGCGGTACGTCCGGCAACGCCCGCCGGAACTCCGCCGCCATCCCGGGCCCCGGCTCGACGGCGATCACGTCCGCGCCGCGCTCCCGCAGCAGCGTGGTGGCGATGCCGGTGCCCGCGCCGATGTCGGCCACCCGGGCGCCGGCAAGCGGGCGGCCCGCGAGTTCCTCGACGGCGTCCAGGAGCGCGGGCGGGTAGGAGGGACGGTTCGCCGCGTACTGGGCGGCGGCGGTATCGAACGACAGGGCACGCGGGTCGATGGTCATCCGTGCATTCTCCCCCCGCCGTCCCACGCCTGCCGAGCCCTTTTCCATCGACTTCCATCGACTTCCATCGACCGCGAACGCCCTTTACTCGAACGGCCGTTCGCCGAAATTGCCCGAAACACCCCATCCGGGGCCGACGTTCCCCTTCCGGACGTGATGCGTTCCTCCCCCGCCGGTGCTGCCGTCACCCGCAGCTGTGACCCTTCGGGCGATTCCCACGGCCCAGGAGGCAACAGTGGCACATCCCTCGCGCAGAACCGTTCTCCGCACCACGGCCGCCACCGGGGCCCTGGCCGCGGTCCCGGCCTCGACCCTGCTGTGGAGCCGGCCCGCCGTCGCGGACACGCGCGGACCCGAACAGGTGCACCTGAGCTACGGCAACGAACCGTCGCGGGAGATGACCGTCTCCTGGGCCACCGCAACCTCCGTCCAGCGCCCGAAACTGCGCCTGGGCACCGCGAAGGACGGATTCGGGCGGGTGCATCGGGCCGAGACCCGCACCTACGTCGACGGCCTGAACAAGGTCGAGACGTACACCCACCGGGTCCGCCTGCACGGCCTGCGGCCCGACACCGCGTACGTCTACGAGGTATCCCACGACGGCGCGACGGCGCAGCGCGGCACCTTCCGGACCGCGCCCGAACCGGGCCGCCGGGCCTTCCGGTTCACCAGTTTCGGCGATCTGGGCACCGGCTCCGGCGCGTTCAAGAAGTCGCACATCCACGGCGCCGCCGCCGTCCGGCACGTCGAGCAGTTCGCGCCGCTGTTCCACCTGCTCAACGGCGACCTCGCGTACGCCAACAACAACGCCGACAGCCAGCCGCAGGCCTGGAACGCGTTCATGAACAACATGTCCGTCTCGGCCGCAAATCGGCCCTGGATGCCCGCGCCGGGCAACCACGAGGTCGAGGCGGGCGGCGGCGAACTGGGTTACGCCTCCTACCACACCCGGTTCGACCTGCCGGACAACCACACCCGCGACTACTGCGGCAACTGGTACAGCTTCCAGGTCGGTTCGGTGTTGTTCGTCTCCGTCGACGCCAACGATCTCGCGGTGGAGGACGACGCCAGCCTCGATCCGGCCACGGGACAGTCGATCTACATCTCCGGCTACAGCGAGGGCGCCCAACTGCGCTGGCTGGAGCGCACGTTGGCGCGCGCCCGGGCCGGGCACGAGGTGGACTGGATCGTCGCGTCGATGCACCAGTTTGCGATGTCGTCCTCGGCCGGCAGTCACGGCGGCGACATGGGTCTGCGGGAGCAACTGCTGCCGCTCTTCGACCGCCACCAGGTCGACCTGGTGTTGTGCGGGCACGACCACGACTACGAACGCACCTACGCCGTACGCGGCACCGACCCCGGCAACCTGCTGCGGCCCAGTGTGGTCAGCGACGAGGTCCGCGACATCGACACCTCCAAGGGCACCGTGCATCTGATCCTCGGCGGCGGCGGTACCGCCTCGCACGACGACACCTACCTGCCGGACCCGGACGGCAGCGGGGTCCCGGAGGCGTTCGTGCGCACCGAACGGCTGACCTACAAGGCCGATCCGGACGCGAAGGAGAAGGCCACCTGGTCGGCGGTGCGCGACCCGGATACCGCATTCCCGTACGGCGTCGCGGTGTTCGACGTCGACCCGGGCACCCTGATCGGCGGCCGGACCACGATCACCGTCAGCTACTACCACACACCGTCGGCGACGCCGGCGAACCCGGTCCCGACCCCGGTGCTCTTCGACCGCTTCACCCTCCACCGGCTGCGCCGCGACTGTCGCACCCACCCGCGCGACCTGGCCACGGTCGCCGGCTGAGGCCGGTTGGGTCCCGCCCACGAACGAGCGTGTGGCGGCGGTCGGTCGGGCCGCCGCCACACCGCCACGCAAAGGGGTCGGTCGTGTCGGTCCTCGCCGCGAGGATGGGTGGCATGGCCGATGTTGCGGAGTTCGACTGGCGGGCGTTCCTGGTGCGGTGGAGTGCGGAGTGGGCCGACGCGGCCGGCCCCGACGATGTCCTCGGCGAGGAGGACGAGCAGGCGCTGCACACCCGTTGGCTGGGATTCGACGGTGCCCCCGAGGCCCGGATCGCCGCCGCCGAGGCCCGGTTGGGGTGCCGATTCCCGCCTTCGTACCGGGAGTTCCTGGCCGTCACCGACGGCTGGCGGCACGCGGGCGGGTTCGTCTACCTGCTCGGCGGGACGGACGGGGCGCGGTGGTACGAGGACGAGTTCGGGCTCGGTGAGCTGTTCGGAGAGGGCGTGGACGAGGATTCCCCGGCGGAGCTGCGGCTGTCGGCGGGGATGTGGTCGCGGGCGTTGCAGGTGGCCGTGGAATCCGACATCACGGAGGTCCTGCTGGACCCGGGCGATGTCGACGCGGCGGGCGAGTGGGCGGTGTACCGCTATTCGAGCTGGTCGGGTAGCCCGCCGGAACGGTTCGCGTCCTTCCGGGAGTTCATGTCGGCGATGCATCGTCAGTTCCACAGTCTGCGGGCGGGCCGGGATCCGGAGCGGCCGTTCGTCAATGCCACGACACGGGAATTGGACGCGGCACTGGCGGAGGCCCGACGGGCGGCGCTGGATGGGGAATACGAGCGGGCGGAAACGGAATTCGCCCGGGCGCACGACTATGGACGGCCAGGGGCCGAGGTATTGCACGCACAGATCCTTCGACTGCGCGGCGACACCTACCGCGTCGACTTCGCGGCGCCCGCCGTCGACCCGCTCTACGCCCCGGAGTTCCTGCCCGCGCTGGCGGGCATACAGGTGCGAAACCACCGGCACGACACGCTCTGGGACCTGCACCTGCGGCCCCTGTCCGGGACGGCCCGCGCGGCGGCGGATGAACTGCTGGGCCGGATGCGTGACCTGACCTACCGTTACACCGCGCCGGGCGCGTTCGGCCGGGCCGTGGACGCCGCACGGGAGCAGGCGCGCTGGGGCCGAGACCGACCGGGCCTGGCGGACCCTGCGCGCGGCGCTGCCCGAGTGGGAGCCGCTCGGGCCCGACCACATCGCCCCCGTGGCGCTGCTCGAAGACCCGCTGCTCGGACCGCTGATCACCCCGGAACGCGGCCTGGAACTGCTGGCCACACCCCGGGGCGGCGGAACCGGCGACACCCCGCCCGCAGCGCCGGACCTCGACCCCGAGGACCTGGCCTGGCTGGCCGAGCCCGACCACAACGGGCGGGCGCGCGGATACCGCTTCGTCCTGGTCGAGGGCGCGACACCGGCCGAACTCCCGGCGTACCTCGGCGCCGACGAGAACGCGGCGCCACATGTCCCGATGACACGCTGGGAAGCCGAGAACGCGACGCGCACGAGGGAGAATTCGTCGTACCGCGATCTCGCGCTGGTCGCGATCGGGCGGGCCGCACCCGGCTGGAGCTTCGCGTTCGACGCCGACCCGAGTCCGTTCCACGCCGCACGGTTCGTCTCCCCGGCCGGCGCCGCGTCCCGGGCCGGCCGGGCCGTGGTGGTGTGGTGTGCTCCTGCGCAACCGGCCTGGTCACCCGAGGTGTTCCACCTGTCGGTGGCGGAGGGCGGCGGGGAGCGCTACGCCTGCACGGTACACGGCACCGAAATCACCCGCAGCGGCGAGATCCCGGCGACGTTGGATCCGGAACGGCTGTTCACGCGAGGGCCCTCCGGCGGCAGCGGCGAGGAGGCCGAAGAACTCGTCGGGCCATCGGGCCGACTGCGCGCCCTGGAGGCGATCACCGCCGAATTCGGCGTCACCCTGCCCCGCTTCGCACTTACCCAGGGTCGCCTGCACACCCTGCACACCCGCTCCTGGACCCGCCCACCGGGTCCGGGCGAAAGCTACATGGTGATCAGCCTGGGGTAACCGCGTCGACCGTCGGCGGTGCGGTCGAGCAGTGCTGCGGTGATGCAGTGGTGCAGCGCTGCCTACTCCCTACCGCCCGTCACGGCGATGCTCACCCCGAGCCCGATCATCGTCACCCCACCGATGCCGCCGACCCTGGCCAGCCGTCGGGGAGAGCTCGCGAACCAGGTCCGGGTGGTGGCCGCGACCAGGCCCCACACGGTGTCGGAGGCCACCCCGATGACGTTGAAGACCAGGCCGAGCAACAACATTTGACCCAGCACGTGGCCCTGGTCGGGGTCGACGAACTGGGGCAGTACGGCGGCGAAGAACACGATGGTCTTGGGGTTGGTCACACCGACCGCGAACCCCTCCCACAACGTGCGCAGGCCGCCGCGCGCGGGAACGGCATCGTCGACCGCCGCCTGCAACGACCCGCGCGCCCGGAACGCCTTGACGCCGAGATACACCAGATAGGCGGCGCCGATCAGCTTCAGCGCGGTGAAGATCACGATCGAGCGCTCCACGACGGACCCGACGCCGAGGGCCACCGCCACCACGAGCGTGTACGCCCCGAGCGTGCTGCCCAGGACCGTGGTCAACGCGGCCCGGCGCCCCTGCGCCAACGCTCGGCCGATCACGAACAGCACGCTGGGGCCGGGTATCACGATCAACAGAAACGACACGGCCGCGAACGCCAACAGCCGATCCATGGACACCATGCACCACATGTAGCACGACGACCACCCACGTCCCCAGCCCCGGCACCGGTCGGGTCGGGTCGGGTCGGGTCGGCCTACCCGTTCGCCAACTCCCGTAGCGCCCGCTCCGATGCCGAGCCCGGTTCGGCAGCGAAGGCGTCCAGGCCCCAGCAGGACCGGTCGTCGGGGAGGGCGATCAGCTCGCCGTGGAGGGTCAGTTCGCCCACTTCGGGGTGGTCCAGGACGTAGACGCGGTCGCGGACCTGGGCGACCGGGTGTTCGGCCCACATGCGGGCGAAGTCCGGGCTGAGGGCGCGCATGTGGTCGAGGTGCGCCGCGAGTTCGGCGTCCCCGCGATACCGGCCGAGCAGTACGCGCAGGTGCGCCACATGCCCGCGGGCCGCACGTTCCCAGCCGGCGCGGCGCAGTCGTAGGTACGGCTCGGTGAACAGCAGGTGCGACGTCGTGCGGCGTTCCGGCGGCAGGGCGGGGAAGTCGCCGAACACCGCCACCGCGAGCCGGTTCCAGCCGAGGATCTGGGTGTGCCGCCCGACCAGCAGCGCCGGCGTCAACACGAACGACTCCAGCAGGTAGCGCAGGCCCGGACGTACCTCCGGCGAGGTCGCGGCCCCCGGACACGGCCGGGGACGGCGGGCCGGCCGGTGCAGATATGCCGACTCGTCCGCGTCCAGGCGCAGCGCCGTGCCGATCGCGTCCAGGACCTCCGCCGAGACGGCGTCACCCCGGCCCTGTTCGAGTCGTGTGTAGTGGGCGATGCTCACCCCCTCCAGCCGGGCCAACTCCTCCCGCCGCAGCCCCGCGACCCGGCGCGCCCCGCCGTAGTCGCGCAGTCCGACATCGGCCGGCCGCAGGCGCGCCCGGCGGGACTTGAGGAAGTCGCTCAGTTCGGTCCGGTCGTCCACGCGACGACCCTACGCCCGGGCGCGCGATGGGTGATCACGCGGTGAGTACGCAGCGCACGGTCCTGGTCGGCACGTTTGCCACGCCGCACGCTGGGTCGTGACACCCGTCCGAAAGCACAAAACGAACGAACGGAACCAAGCCATGCCCCCAACGCTCGGCGTCATCGGCAGCGGAATGGTCGGAACCTCCGTGGCCCGCCTGGCCGTCGCGGCCGGCCTCGATGTCGTCCTCGGCAACTCGCGAGGCCCGGAATCCCTCGCCGATCTGGTCGCCGACCTCGGCGAGCACGCCCGAGCGGGCACCGCCGCCGACGCGGCGCGCGCCGGCGACCTGGTGGTGGCGGCGATCCCGCTCGGCGCCTTCCGACACCTCCCCGCCGACGCGCCGGCCGGCAAGACCGTGTTGGACACGGCGAACTACTACCCCGAACGGGACGGCCGGCTGCCCGAGTTGGATGCGGGCGAGCTGACCTCCAGCGCGCTGATCCAGCGTCACCTCGCGGGTTCCCGGGTCGTCAAGGCGTTCAACACGATCACCCCGCACCAGCTGTTCTCCCTGGCCCGCCCCGCCGGCGCCGCCGACCGCAGCGCCCTGCCGATCGCCGGCGACGACCCGGAGGCCAGGATCGAGGCCGCACGCCTCCTGGACATCCTCGGCTGGGACACGGTGGACACCGGTACGCTCGCGGCCAGTTGGCGCAGCGAGCCGGACACGCCGGTGTACGTGCGCCCGTACCTCGGCGAGATTCCCGCCGTGAGCCTCGACGAGTTCTTCGCCTGGACCGGCCGAACCCCCGGCATCCCCGTGTCTGCCGCGCGAATCGCCAAGCTCGTCGAGGCCGCGGTCCGCCGACCGGCGGGCGAGGCCAGGATCCCCGGCGAGGACTGATCCCCCGAACGCCGGTGACCCCAGGGTCGTTCACCCGAGGGCCGTTCATCCGAAGGGGGCGTCGCCTCCGCCGAGGACTCGTCGGTGGAGGCGACGCCGGGCGACGGCCCGGCGGCCGGGCGCCGTGGGCCGTCGCCGGTCGGAGTGGCTACTTCACTTCACCCACAGCTCGTAGTTCTCGAACTGACCGCCGCCGGTGCACTGGTACGTCGACCAGCGGTGCGCGTTGATCCCCTGGTTGCCGGTGTCGTTGCAGGCACTGGCCCAGTAGTAGTCGGTGATGTAGGTGTAGCCGGGACTGGCCGGCGGGTGGCAGGGATGGTTGCAGGTCACCGTCGCCGGAGCCGCCTGGGCGGGGAGGGTGCTCAACACGGTGCCGACGAGCACGACGCCGCCGGTGACGAGCCCGAGCGCGAGGTTGCGAAGACGCATGATGATTTCCCATCGCTGTACGAAACGCGGACATCCCGTACACGCTCGGTGACGACTTCCCGTATGACACGAGTAATGTGACCTGAGTCACACACAGTATCCGCAAGGCAAAGCAATAGCTTGCTAGCATCGACGGCGTGGGCGACGAAGAAGTCAAGCAGTTCAACGTCTACCTGCCGATCTCACTGATCAAGCAGGTGAAGCATCGGGCCATCGAGTCGGAGCTGTCGCTGTCGGCGCTGGTCGCCGCCGCGTTGCGCGCCTACCTCGACGAGTCCCCCGAGCAGCCGCCGCCGGCGACGGAGAAGGAGATCTGAGATGAGCACCGAAGGCATCGAAGCGGTATTCCTGGAGACCCACAACTGGGGCAAGTCCGCCAAGTTCTTCCAGGCCCTGGGCTACGAACTGGACTTCGCGACGGACCACAACTCGGGCCAACTCCGCAACGGCGACGGCCCCTACCTGTTCATCGCCGAGGTCCCCGAGGACCGGGAAACCCGGATCGGGATCGCCCTCAAGGTGGCCGACGCGGACACGTTCCACGCGGATCCCATCGTGGACGTCGTCACCGCCTTCGAGGACACCCATTTCGGGACCCGCGAGATGACCGTGCGCGACCCCGACGGGCGCATCTGGCACCTCCAGGCACCGGCGGCGAACCCGCATGACTGACGCGCATACCCCGGAGCCGGACGGTACGGCGGTCCGGGTCGCCCTGTGGCGGGCCCTGCATGTGCGGGTCGACGCCCCGCCGCACGTCCTCGACGACGAGCTCGGCCTGCGCCTGGCCGCCCCCGACGACGACCGGCTCCGACTCCCGGACATGGATCCCGACGGCACCCGCCACTACCGGGGCGGCGTGCTGGCCCGGGCCCGGTACATCGAGGACCTGGTGCTGGAGCAACTCGGGCACGGCGTCGACCAGTACGTCATCCTCGGCGCCGGCCTGGACACGTTCGCCCAGCGCCGGCCCGAAGTCGCGGCCCGGCTGCGGGTGTTCGAGGTCGACCGGCCCGGCCCGCAGGCCTGGAAACGCCGCCGCCTGGTCGACCTGGGCCTGGGCGTTCCCGACGGGCTGCACCTGGTGCCGGTCGACTTCGAGGCGAACGAGTCGTGGTGGGCGCAGCTGACGGCCACCGGATTCGACCCGGGCCGACCCGCCGTCGTCGCGTCCGCCGGCGTCAGCATGTACCTCACCCACGAGGCGAACGAGGCCACGCTGCGGCAGATCGCCTCGCTCGCCCCCGGTTCCACGCTGGCCATGACGTTCCAACCACCCCTGGAACTCCTCGACGAGGAGGAACGCCCCGGCCGCCTGGCCGTGGAGAAGGGCGCCCGCGCGTCCGGCACACCGTTCCTCAGCTTCTACGCCCCGGACACCATCCTCGCCCTGGCCGACCGGGCGGGCTTCGCCCGCACCCGCCACGTCTCGGCGGCCATGCTCAACGCCCGCTACTTCGCCGACCGCACGGACGGCCTCCGCACGTCCAACGGCGAGGAGTTCCTGATCGCCGGCACCTGACCCGAGGCACCGCGGCAACGGCGGCCGGGCCGGCGGAGTCACCAGGCAACCGGCAACTCCCGTACGCCATATACGGCCGACGAGGTACGGAAGCGGAGGTCGGTTCGGGAGGAAGCCGGGTGCAGGGTGGGGAATTTGCGGAGCAGCGCCGGGATGGCGATGGTCAGTTGGGTTCTGGCCAGTTGGGCACCGAGACAGTGGTGGATGCCGTGGCCGAAGGCCAGGTGGGGGGTCGATGGGCGGTCGAGGTCGAACCGGTCCGGGTGATCGTGGGTGGTTTCGTCGCGGTTGGCGGAGGCCAGGGAGATGACCACGTGGTCGCCGGCGGCGATCGTGGTGTCGGCGATCGGTACGTCCGCCAGGGCCGTTCGGGGCAGGGCGTACGGGATGATGGTCAGGTAGCGGAGCAGTTCCTCGACCGCGTTGGGGACCGCCGTCTCGTCGTCGCGCAGTCGGGCCGCCGCGCTGGGGTCGCCGAGCAGGACGAGGGTGCCCAGGCCCAGCATCGCGGCCACGGTTTCGTGTCCGGCTTCGAGCAAGTGGTTGGCCAGGCCGATCAGTTCGGCGTCGGTGAGCGCGTCGGCGTGGTCCCGGACGAGGGTGCCGATGATGCCGTCGCCGGGCTTGTCGCGTTCGCGGGCGACGAGGCCGGCCATGTACTCGCGGGCCTCGGCCGCCGTGGCCGTCACCTTCTCGGTGGGTTGGGCGAAGTCGAGCAGCGTGCCGGTCCGGCGTTGGAAGCCCTCGCGGTCGGCGTAGGGCACGCCGAGCAGTTCGCAGATCACCAACGAGGGTATCGGCAGCGCGAAGTGCGCGATCAGGTCGACCGGCGGGGTCAGCCGGGCCATCGTCTCGAGCACGTCGGACACCAGGAGTCGGATGTCCGTACGCATCTGCCGTAATCGGCTCGGGGTGAACGCGCCGACCAACAACCGCCGTACCCGCGTGTGTTCGGGGGGATCGAGCCTGAGCAGGTTGCCGACCCGGCGGGCCTCGAGATCGGCGTCGCGCGGGCGCAGCAGGTCGGGGGTGCTCGCGGTGGTGAATCGGCGGTCCACGAGGACCTGTCTGGCGTCCTCGTCGCGGGTGATCAGCCACAACGAACTCCCGTCGGGGAGCGGCACCTTGGTCACCGGGTCGGCGGCGCGCAGGTGCCGGAAGACGTCCGGTGGGTCGAACGGGCGGTCCCGGGGACGGGAATTCGGTATGGGTACGGCGGCGCTGTCTCCGGACACGGACATACGGCTCCTCGCGAGCGGTCGTCGGGCGGTCGTCGGGCGGTGGTCGGGCAGTGGTCGGGCGGTGGTCGTCGCCCGGTCGCTCGCCGGATCGCCAAGGGGAGGGCATGCGGCGTACCCGACGGGGAGGGCGCGACCGGGACACCCACCGAAAACGTTCCGGTGTTTCCCCGGTAGGGGGCGCGCTATGCACCCAAGACCCGGCGCATGGACGGCTCGTCGGGTCCGAGGCAGGCGCCGGACGGTACGCCGTGGGCGTGCCGCCGACGCACGGCCGGTGGCGAAATGGGCGGTACACGAGGATCCGGCTCGTGGAGTCGGACGCACGGTGGCGCGGTCGCTGGTGCCGCGCCACCGTGCGCCCGACCGCCTTCGGACCCGTCACCGTCCGCCCGGACGAGATCCGCTGCGGCGGCCTGCCACGCGGCCGCAACTTCCGCTTCGTCGGCCCGCCCCGACGAGATCCGCGTACTCGGCTCGACCGATCAGGTCGTGCGCGCCACCCGGGACGCGATCCGCGGCGGGCGGCGCGTCGCGGTCCGCAAACGGCGGCCATTGTTTCGAGAACCTCACCACCGACCCCTCCGTGCGCGTCCCCGTCGTCGACCCGGCCGAGCCCGTCTGGAACACCTCCGGCACCGCCTGGCACACCCTGTACTACCGGGACGGTTACCCCCGCCTGCAACGCGTGCAGGCGCGCCGGGACCCCCGCGACGTGTTCCGGTACACGCCGGCCGTCGACCCCCCGCATGACCCTCCCCGATCCGCGCGGGCCTACTTGACGTAGCGGGCGAGCTTCGTGGCGCTGTTGAGGAGGTATTCCAGGGGGCCTCTGCGGAAGTAGCGCAGCCAGGCCACGGCGAACAGCGCGGCCACCACGCAGAAGCCGAGCAGGGTGGACAGCGAGGAGCCGGGGACGTCCCGGATGTCGAGCAGTCGGATGCCGACGATGTTGAGCACGTACGCGGTCAGAGACATGGTGCCCACCGCGATGATCGGGCGGGCCGCTCGGCGTACGCGCGGGAGTCGGTCGATCGCGAACAGACAGCCGACCAGCACGATCAGGGCGACGCCGGTGGCGCCCAGGATGGAGAAGGTGGTCTCGCTGTGCGGTGAGCCGGCAGCCAGCCAGCCGGCGGGCGGGCTCTTCGGTGGGAAGCCGGCCGTGTCCGACCACCAGGCCGAGGTGGGCGCGTTGTACCCGGCGCCGCCGGTCTCGCCGATGGTGTCCACGGCGTCCGGGAACAGCCGCAGGGCCAGCCAGGAGCCGCCGTGGCCGAGGACGACCAGCGCGCCGCCGACGGCGGCCAGGCGCAGCCGCACGGCGGTCGAGCGGAGGTCGAGTCGGGCGGTGGCCATGCCCGCGATGACGAAGGAGATCCAGCTCAGGGCCGGGTAGTTGCCGGTGAACAGCAGATCTAGGAAGCCCTGGGTGCCGCTGATCCGGGCGAACGGATCGTAGCGGATCACACTCTGCGCCCAGTTCCCGTCGTGGATGGACGCCTGGACCACGTGCAGCACCTGTGGCAGCACGAGTGCGGTGCCGGCGGCGATTGCCGCGAGCGTGCCGGCGCGCAGCCGATACAGCGGCAGCGCCAGCACGAAGTACAGGCCGTAGAAGGCGAGGATCACGTCGACGGGGGTGCCGGTCTTGGTCAGCGCCGTGCCCACGACGATCAGGACGAAGGCGCGGATCAGCACGCGGCCGATCGCCTGCCGGCCGGCGCGGCCGGTCAGTGGCCGCTCGCGGCCGGTGATCAGGACGAGGGAGAAGCCGGCCAGGAAGGCGAACAGGGCCGAGGCTCTGCCGTGTGTCAGCTCCATCACGAAGCCGGTGAGCCCGCCTTCGGCGGGGTCGGGTCCCACGTGTGCGGCGTACATCCCGAAGACGGCCAGCCCGCGGGCGAGGTCCACGCCGACGAGTCGTTTCGAGGACGAGCTGCGGTGCGGTGGCAAAGGTTCCGGTAGAGGGCACTGGGCCGCCGGCTCGACCGGCGAGGCGTTGTGCGTCATGCCCCCAGTCTGTGGCGCGTCCGCCGTTCCCATGACCGGGTTGCGCTCGTTGGGCGTCAAGAACCATGGATTCGAGGGTGCTCCCGCAGGTTGCGTGGCCATCGTTCGAC
The DNA here is from genome assembly GCF_049739465.1 of Embleya sp. AB8. Taxonomy (NCBI): domain Bacteria; kingdom Bacillati; phylum Actinomycetota; class Actinomycetes; order Kitasatosporales; family Streptomycetaceae; genus Embleya; species Embleya sp. AB8. Next base: position 77,486 of record NZ_JBMHHY010000008.1, on the reverse strand, counting down.
CCGACGTTGAAGAGTGGGTGAACTCGTCTGGGCCGGTTGGCACTTCGCCGACCTGCCGATGTGTCGGGTCGAGTCCGCGGCGGGCGGCCCGGGACGGCCGCGCCGCGCTGGACGAAACTGCGGCCCTCGACATGCCGAGAAACAACCGAGAGGCAACCGTGAGGGAGTCTTTACACGCCAGTACGGCCCCTCGACGGCCCCAGGCGAGATTTCATGCCCCCCGGATGGCTGGATCTCACTCCCGAGACCACGCGTCGGCTACGCTGTGTGGGTGAGCGACTCCATCAGGTCAGGCGACACGTGTCGATTCGCGCCGCCGGGACGACCACGCTCGAACTCCCCACCCGGTAGGGGTTCGACCCGCCGAAGAGGCCGGGCGCGGCGACCGCGCCTCCCGACGACCCCCAGGTGACGGGGTTGGTTTCGGCTCCGCCGCACGGTCGCCGAGGGACCCCCTAGAGAACCCCCGAGGGGCGCTCCCCTCGTCCCGGATTCGGCCCCGGCGGGCGGATTGCGCCCGCCGTTCGACCCGATCGGGCGAAGGGTCACCACCCGGTCACCGTCCGTGTTCCCACACCCCTGCCAACGGGCCACCGCACGTTGGCTCGTAATCACCTGTTCGCGCCGACACCCCCGAACCTAGTTTTCATTTCGACTTCGACCGCGACCGCAAAGAAAGTGCAGGCTCGAAACTTGGTCGCAAAAGGCAGCGGGATCGTGATCGTTCCCATCCGGAACGATCTTGGCTTCGAATTGCCGGGGAAGTCGCACCACTGTTGTCGTCATAGCATCGGCTGTCGGTGGAAGAGTGGCGCGAGCGATCCTTACCGGCTCGCTCGTCGCGGTTTCGTCCTCCTGGGCAACGTCATTTCGTGTGCGCGTTCGTTGCGCCTCGGCGGTTCGCCGGAATCCGCCGCACGATCCGACGGGGCTGCTCAACCAGGAGCCGGAGGCCGCGGGTTTGGGGGCCGCCACACGGCTGCTCACCTGCACGGACGACGCCTGCCCGGATACCGGTACTGCTCACCGGTCGGGCGTCGACAGATAGCGGTACCCACCACGTATGTGGATCAACAATCAGGTAAACACGAATCAAATAATTCAACCGGGTTTACATAAATCCCACACGAGGATGCGTCATGACCCATGTGAGATCCGCCCCGGGACCAGCGAAGTCGGCGCTGGTCCGCGCTCCGACGCGGCCCGCGACCGCTCTCGACGAGTCGCCGATCAGCGCCCTTCCACATTTCTTCGAGCACTCCTGCGACCGCAATCCCGACGCAATCGCGATCGTCTGCGAGAACGCCGAGCTAAGTTACGCGGAAGTAGATTCGCTGGCCAACCGGCTGGCGAATCTGCTGAGGTCTCGTGGGGCGACTTCGGGCCGCACCGTCGGCATCCTGCTGGAGCGCTCGGTCGACTCCTACATCGCGCTGCTCGCGGTGATCAAGACCGGCGCGGCCTACGTCCCACTCGACCCCTCGTTCCCGGCCGAACGTATCGCCTTCATCGCCGAGGACGCCGAACTGTGCGACCTGGTCACCACGTCCGGGATGCGCCACCGCACCACCGATCTGCCCTGCCCCCACCTCGAACTCGACACGATCGCCCACGAACTGGCCGAGCAGTCCGCCGCTCGGCTCGACGTCGACATCGAGCCGTCCGCGTGCTCGTATGTGATCTACACCTCCGGTACCACCGGCCGACCCAAGGGGGTGGCCGTATCGCACGAGAGCATCGTCAACTTCCTGCGCGTGGTCACCCCGATCTACCAGGTGGGCGCCGAGGACCGGGTCTACCAGGGGTTGTCGATCGCCTTCGACTTCTCGGTGGAGGAGATCTGGCCCGCCTGGATCGCCGGCGCCACCCTGGTCGCCGGCCCCACCGACGGCCGCCGGGTGGGCCATGGTCTGAGCGAGTTCCTGCTGGCCAACACGATCACCGTGTTGTGCTGCGTACCCACGCTGTTGACCACCATCGAGGCCGAACTCCCCCGGCTGCGCACCCTGTTGGTCAGCGGCGAGGCCTGCCCGCCGGACCTGGTCCGACGCTGGACGCAACCGGGCCGACGGATCCTCAACGCGTACGGGCCCACCGAGACCACCGTCACCGCCACCTGCGGCGAACTGGCCCCCAACCGGGCCGTGACGATCGGCATCCCGCTGCCCACCTACCGCGTCTACATCCTGGACGAGCAACTGCGCCCGGTCGCCGAGGGCACCGGCGGCGAGATCTGCGTCGGCGGCCCGGGGGTGGCCATCGGCTACGTCAACCGGCCCGAACTCACCGCCGAACGTTTCGTGTCCAACCCCGTCGAGGCGGACCGCGCCGAGGTACCGCGCGTCTACCGCACCGGCGACCTGGGCCGATTCACCCCCAACGGCGAGATCGAATACCTGGGCCGGGTCGACACCCAGGTCAAGATCCGCGGCTACCGGATCGAACTGGCCGAGATCGAGGAGGTGTTGCGCGAGGACACCGCGATCGAGAACGCCGTGGTGACCCCGCTGGCACAGGACGGCGTGGTCCAGGACCTGATCGGCTACGTCACGCTCTCCGACCGGGCCAACGGCGACGCCCACGACCACGACCGCCTGCGCGATCGGTTGCGGGTGTCGTTGCAGAGCCGACTGCCGGACTACATGATCCCGTCCTTCGTCGAGGTGCTGCCCGAATTCCCGCTCCTGGCCGCCGACAAGGTCGACCGGGCCGCGCTGCCGGCGCCCACCTCGCCGCCGCTGAACCGGCGCACCACCACGCATGTCGCACCCGCGACAGGTCTGGAGGAGCAGCTGGCCGTGATGTGGAAGGAGGTGCTCGGCGGCGAGGCGGTCTCCGTCGAGGACGACTTCTTCTGCGACCTGGGCGGCCACTCGATGGCCGCCGCGCGACTGATCTCCCGGATGCGCCGCGAGACCCGGTTGCAGGGGGTGGCGATGGGCGACCTGTACGCGCATCCCACCATCCGGGGACTGGCGGGCTTCGTCGAGGCGGAGGCGAAGGCGGCGGCTGCCGCCCGGGCCGAGACCGAGGCCCGGCCCGCCGGCACCTCGCCCGCCGCGCCCCCGGCCCCCCGACGCCACTCCAGCGCCCGGGTGTTCGGCTGCGGCCTGGCCCAGATGACCTGCCTGTACGGCTGGCTGCTCATCTTCAACCTGCCCACCGTGGTGCTGCTCTACCGGATGTTCCTGGCCTGGAACCTGCCGGTGTTCGAGCCGGCCAACGGCGGCATCCTCGACCACCTGACCCACATGAACCTGCCCGGGTTCATCCTCCTGGAGATCGGCTGGATAGTGGTCAGCCTGCTGATCCCCTTCCTGGCCGGCCGATTGTTGATGATCGGCGTCCGACCGGGGTTCCATCCGCTGTGGGGCGTGACCTATCTGCGGTTCTGGCTCTACGGCCGAATGCTCGCGTTCAGCCCGCTGCCGTTCCTGACCGGATCGCCGCTGCTCGCACCCTGGTTGCGACTGCTCGGGGCCCGAATCGGTCGCGGCTGCCACCTGTCGGCGGTGATCGGCCTGCCCGCGTTCGTGGAGATCGGTGAAGGCACGAGCATCGGCTACGGTGCCCGGCTCCAGCCGTACGTGGTCGCGGACGGCTGGTTGCGGCTCGCGCCGATCAAGATCGGCTCGGGCAGCTTCGTGGGCACGAACAGCGTGGTCATGGCCGGTGCCGTGATCGGCGACCGGGCCTCGGTCGGCGAACAGTCCCTGGTCCCCGCCGACCGGGTGATCCCCGCCGGCGAGCACTGGGCCGGCTCGCCGGTCGCCCGCCAGGACACCGCGCCCGCGCTGCTCGAGGAACTGGCCGCCGCGGACGACCAACGCCCGTGGACCGTAGCGGTGTTGGCCGGCTTCACGACCGCGGCCCTGTTGCTCGCGCTGATCCCGCTCCTGGTCGCCGGCGGCACCGGCGCCCTGATCGGCTGCGTGGCCTGGAAGTTCGGCTTCGGCTGGGCGGTCGCCGCCACCGTCCTGGCCGGACCGCTGTTCGTGATCCTCACCTGCACCCTGGTCCTGGTCGTCAAGCGGGTGCTGTTGCCCCGGGTACGGGCCGGCATCCACCCCGAACGCAGCGGGTTCGGCGTTCGCAAGTGGATCGGCGACGGCATGATGACCACCAGCCTGACGCTGACCCACTCGCTCTACTCGACGCTCTACCTCGTACCGTTCCTGCGCCTGCTCGGCGCCCGCACCGGACGCTGGTCCGAGGTGGCCACGGTCAGCTTCGTCGACCCGGACATGCTGATCATCGGCGAGCGCAGCTTCGTCGCGGACGTCAGTGTCGTCGGCCCCGCGGTCTTCCACCGCGGCCAGGTCTCGGTCGCCCCGGCCGAGGTCGGCGCGCGCAGCTTCGTCGGCAACGGCGCACTGGTGCCCGGCTCGTGCCGGCTCGGCGAGAACAGCCTGCTCGGCGTGCACTCGCTCGCCCCGACCCGGCCGATCGACCCGGAGACGACCTGGCTGGGCTCCCCCGCGATCTTCCTGCCGCGCCGCGAGGCCAGTCAGGACTTCCCGGCGAAGTACACCTTCAGCCCGACCCGGGGCCTGATCGCGGCCCGCCTGGCCATCGAGTACTTCCGGGTCACCCTGCCCGCGACGCTCGTCGCCCTGGCCACGCTCGCCAGTCTGTACGCCTCGATCCAGATCGCCGAGGCCTTCCCGCCGTGGGCGCTGTTCCTGTTCGGCCCCGCACTCCTGCTCGGCATCGGCGTCGGCTCCACGCTGGCCGTGGTGCTGCTCAAGTGGCTGGTGATCGGCCGCTACCGGCCCCGCGTCGAGCCGCTGTGGGGCGTCTGGGTGCGCCGCACCGAGCTGATCACCGGGCTGTTCGAGAACCTCGTCGTGCCGAGCCTGCTGAACTTCCTCACCGGCACCCCCCTGATGGGCCCGGTCATGCGACTGTTCGGCGCCCGGATCGGCAAGCGGGTCTGGCTCGCGACGACCTACCTGACCGAGTTCGACCTGGTCGAGGTCGGCGACGATGCGGCCGTGGCCGAGGTGACCTCGCTGCAGACCCACCTGTTCGAGGACCGGGTGATGAAGATGTCCCACGTGCGAATAGGCGCGGGCAGTTCGGTCGGTACCCGATCCGTGGTGCTCTACGACGCGCAGGTCGGCGCCGGCACCACGCTGGACGCACTGTCCCTGGTGATGAAGGGCGAACACCTGCCCGACGGCACCCGGTGGCGTGGCATCCCGGCCCGGCCCAGCTGAACCGACGATCACATCAACCGAATTCCCCAGTCTCTGTCCGAATTTCCGCCACGCCCATCGGAGACCCTCATGGCACCGCTCGTCCAACGCACCATGACCGAACCGCGGGTCGACTGCGATCTGCCCGGCCCGAACTCCGCCGAACTACTCGCGCGCCAGGACCGGCGCGAGTCCAACGCCCGAACCTATCCGCGACACCTGCCGATCGCCCTTGCCGAGGCTTCCGGCAGCTTCGTCCGTGATGTCGACGGCAACGTGTTCATCGACTTCCTGGCCGGCGCCGGCGTCCTGTCGCTCGGCCACAACCACCCCGAACTGGTCCGCTCGGTCACCGCGCAGCTCGGCGTGCTCACCCACGGCCTGGACTTCCCCACCCCGATCAAGGACGAGTTCCTCGAGGCCCAACTGTCCATGCTCCCGGCCGCCATGCGGGACCGCACCAAGGTGCACTTCTGCGGCCCGACCGGGGCCAACGCCGTCGAGGCCGCGATCAAGCTGTGCAAGCTGGCCACCGGCCGCGGCGACGTCGTCACCTTCCAGGGCGGCTTCCACGGCAGCACCCACGCCGCCATGGCGGTGACCGGACTCGTGGCGCCCAAGAGCGCCCTGCCCAACGGGGTTCCCGGCGCCCACTTCTTCCCGTTCTCCTACTGCAGCCGGTGCCCCATCGGGCTGAGCCCGGACACCTGCACCACCAACTGCGTGGAATACCTGGAGCGTTCGCTCACCGACAGCAACGGCGGCATCGCGCGGCCGGCCGCGGTGATCCTCGAACTGGTCCAGGGCGAGGGCGGCGTCATCCCGGCCACCGCGGACTTCGTCCGTCGGGTGCGGGCGCTCACCCGCGAGCTCGACATCCCACTGATCGTCGACGAGGTCCAGACCGGCTGCGGACGCACCGGGACCTGGTTCGCCTTCGAGCAGTACGACATCGAACCGGACGTGATCGTCGCCTCCAAGGCACTCAGCGGCATCGGCACCCCGATCGCGCTGATCATGTACAACGACAAGCTGGACACCTGGGCGGCGGGCGCGCACATCGGCACCTTCCGCGGCAACCAACTCGCCTTCGCCGCCGGGGTCGAGGCGATCCGGATCATGCGCCGCGACGACATCCTGGGCAACGTGCGCCGCCGCGGCGCGCAGATCGCCGACCGACTCACCCCGCTGCTCGCCGACCCGTGGGTACGCGAGGTGCGCGGGCGCGGACTGATGTGGGGCGTCGAACTGGCGGACCCGGACACCGGTCGACCCGCGACCGAGTTCGCCGGCGCCGTCCAGGCCCGTGCGCTGCGCCGCGGTCTGATCATCGAAATCGGTGGTCGCGAAGACGGCGTGGTCCGGATCCTGCCGCCGCTCAATGTCAGCGCCGACGTCGTGGACACCGCGTGCTCCATTCTTGTCGACGCCATCGAAACCGGCCAACCGTAGCCCCACGCCGATGCGTCGGCCGACCCCGGCCGACTCGGCGCCGACCGGCTGCCCCTACCCCCGGCAGCCGCTGGAGGAGACCTCCCCATGGTTCTCATCGTCCAGAAATACGGCGGCTCCTCGGTGCACAGCACCGACCGCATCAAACGAGTCGCCGAACGTGTGGTCGCCACCCACCGGGAGGGTCACGACGTCGTCGTGGTCCTGTCCGCGATGGGCGACACCACCGACGAACTGCTGGACCTGGCCCGGCAGATCACCCCATTACCGCACCCGCGCGAACTCGACATGTTGTTCACGTCGGGCGAGCGGATCTCCAACGCCCTGGCCGCGATGGCCATTCGCGCACTCGGCGAACGGGCGTGCTCGCTCTCCGGCCCCCAGGCCGGGGTGTTCACCACCGCCGACCACGGCAACGCCCAGATCATCGAGGTGGCACCACAGCGCATCCGCCGCGAACTCGACCGCGGCGCCATCGTCCTGGTGGCCGGATTCCAGGGACTGAGCCGGGACACCGACGACATCACCACTTTGGGCCGCGGCGGCTCGGACACCACCGCGATCGCACTCGCCGCCGCGCTCAAGGCGGACGTCTGCGAGATCTACACGGACGTCGACGGCGTCTACAGCGCGGATCCCCGAATAGTCCCGAACGCCGGGCTGCTCGACCACATCAGCTACGAGGCGATGCAGGAGATGGCCGCCTCGGGCAGCAAGGTACTGGCCCTGCGCTCCGTCGAATACGCCCGCCGCTGCGGCGTACCCATCCATGTGCGCTCCGCGTACGGTGACAAACCCGGCACCACGGTGTCCGGTTCGGCCGACGGCGGCTCCGAACGCTCGACGATCACCGGAGTCGCCCACGACACCTCCGGTGCCAAGGTCACCGTACTCGGCGTGCCCGACCACGCCGACGCGGTCGGCCGGCTGGTCCGCACCGTCGCCGACGCGGGCGGCGAGATCGACATGGTCGTCCAGAACGCGGCGCAGCCCACCGGCGGAAGCACCGACATCACCTTCGTGCTCCCCAAGGAAGGCGCCCCCGCCGCCCTGACCGCACTACGCGAACTGCGCCCGGAAATCGGCTTCGAGGAGGTCACCCACGACGAGGACATCGGCAAGATCTCGCTGATCGGCACCGGGATGCGGACCAGTCCCGGGGTGACCGCGACGTTCTGCGAGACCCTGGCGGCGACCGGGATCAATATCGAGATCATCTCCACGTCGGAGATCCGCATCTCGGTCCTGTGCCGCACCACGCAGGTGGCCGCCGCGGTCCGCGCGCTGCATACCGCGTTCGACCTGGACACCACCGAAAAGGCCCTGGTCCACGCGGGCACGGGCCGCTGACCGACGGCTCGTCGGACCGGCCCGGACCCCGGGCGATGGCGGGAGACACCTCCACCGTCGCCCGGGGTCCTTCCGCGCGCGTCCGCCCGGTGGGGTGTTCCGGTCCCCCGGGCGGGGGACCGGGGCGGTCCGGCGCGTTGTGGATGTGGCCGGCGGGTGTGGCGGGCGAGCATGGGCGTCCTGGTCGAGGGAGTCGGAGGTCGCCATGCTTGCGCCCGTATCGGAACGAAGGCACGACGGGGCACGGTCCGTTGCCGCGAAGTCGCGCGGGAACGGGTGGGGGTGGGTTCGGGGATGGCCCGGGTGGGCGCCGGGCGCGGCGGTTGCCGCGCTATGCCCCACTCGCCGCGCTCGACGTGGTCGCGGCGCCCGAACCCGACGCGGCCATGGGCGCCACCCGGTCCGGGACGTTGTGGCTGGTCGCCTTCGGCGGCATGGCGTTCGGCGGCCTCGGCCTCGGCCTGCTCACTGCCGCGCGCTCCTACGCCGCCCGCACCCGGCCCCACTGCCGACCCTGACCGGCACCTGCGCCCCGCAGGGCGATCGAACCGGCCGTCGAACAGTCCGCCTCAGCGAAGGTCGCCGGGGGAACTCTCGTGACAGTGCAGGGGGTTGGGCTGGGGGAGATAGATGTCGCCGCGGCCGGGGAAGAGCCGCATGGTGACCAGAGCCTTCTGCGGGAGGTGCGGGCCGAGCAGCGCGGCGGTGTCCTGTGCCACCCGCCCGGCCAGTCCGGGCGTGGCGCTGCTCGACACGTCTGCCCGGATCTCCTCGACGACTGCCCGGACCACGTCCCATGGGGTGGGTGCGGGCAGCCGGAATTCCTGCCGCAACCGGTCGATCAGGATGCCCAGGTTGGCGTGGATCACCGCGTGGCAGAGCTTGGCGCGGACCTCCTCGATGTGCTCGGTGACCGTCAACGACCCTGGGTGCGGGGTGAAGTCGGATCCGGTCTCGCCGAAACGGCCCGGGTGCAGGCGCAGCCCGCCGCTGTCCCGCAACACGAGCCGGATCGGATCCGGCCGGCGGAGCACAAGCAGGGTGTTCTGCAAGTGCGCCTCGATCGCGATCCCGTGGCGCCACAGCAGCGGCAACGCGGCCGAGCAGAGCAGGTCGCCGTACTCGCGGAGGAAGGCCAGTGCCGCGGCGGAGGGTGCGATGCCGTCCGCGGTGGCCCGAGCATTGACCACGTCGGTCAGCAGGGGGTGCCCGGTCACCGGTGAGCGGGCGAGCAGTGTGACGCCGCTGACCATGGTCTCGCCCGGACGAAGTCCTCCCGCCGGGTCCGGGCGAAGCAGTGCGGACAACCCCCGGTGACGGATGGGCGGACCCGAGGGCCCTTCCGGTGGGTCGAAGGCGACGCCGGCCAACTCCGGGACGAAGTCCACTCGTCCGGTGGTGCGCGGCTCCGCGGCGAGCAGGCGCCGCAGGAGTGGGCCAAGGCGTGGGCTGTTGCGGGTCGTTGCGGGGGAGATGGTTCGGCGTCCCCCGGTGAGTTGCACGTCCAGCGCGAGTTTGAGGGTGAGTCGCTCGCCGTCCCGGCCCGGGTCGATGGTGACCAGGGTGCGGATGCTGGAGGTCGGGCGGCAGGCCAGGGCGGCCTCGGGCAGCCGCACCACCAGGCCGGCGGCGATCTCGGTGTCGTAGGCGGACGGCAGCACGTTCCGTGCCTGCCAGGGGTGGACCGGAACCAACACGTAGGCGTCCGGGTCGTACCCACGCTCCCGCAGGCCGCGTACGGCCCGGGACGTGAGGGCGGGATAGGCCGCCGCAAGCAGGTCGCCCACCGTGCGCCCGTCCTCATGGGCGGTCTCCAGAGCGGACCCCCGGTGGACGGCGACCATCTCCACCCTCACCGTCGCACCGGATTCGGGGGTGTAGGCGAGTACATCGGCGGTGGAGAACCCCAGCCGGGTGCGGCGGCACGGGTGCAGGGCGTGGCCCTCGGTTTCCAGGGCATCCAGGGCAAGGGTGACGTCGGAGGGGGAAGATCCTGCGGGAACCGTGCTGAGCGGGTCGGGAGCACCCGTGGCCCGGAGGACCTCTCTCCGGCGTCGGGCCGCCGCTCGGCTCAGCGCCAGGTTGGCGGCGGAGTCGGCCAGTTCCGCGCGCAGTCCGGTCCAGTTGCCACTCGTGGTGCGCAGGTTGTCGACCACCTGCTCGGGGCGGTCCGCCGCACCGTGCGGGCCGGTGACCAGCCCTTCGCGGCGCAGTGCCGCCAGGAGGTCCTGTGCCGTGTCCCGGCGCGCGGCGTCGAGTTCGGTCAGCCAGCGGATCGCCAAGTCCGGGTCGTGCGCGCGCAGTTCTGCCAAGACCCCGGCCTCGACCTCGCCCTGTACTCGGCGCAGCGGGTTGGGGCCGGCGAAGTGGGGCTGCTCGGTCACCTGCCCGGTCAGGCGCATCCGGAGCAGGCCCTTGACCGGCCAGGGGTCCTCGAGCAGGGCCAGGGCGTCGGCGCAGGCGTCCGCCGCCGCATCGGCGCCGAGTGCCCGGGCCGTCAGGCGGATGAATGTCTGCCGGCAGATGTCCCGGACAACGGGCCACAACACCTGCTCCGGGCAGCCGCCCACCTCGGCCAAGGCGGGTACCAGTTCGCCGAGTTGGTGTCCGAAGAGGGCGAAGTACAGCTTGGACCGCAGCGTGTCGGCGTCCGAGGCGTACAGGGCGGAGCCGGGGGCGAGCATGACGGTATGCCCCGAGCGGGCCAGCCGCGCGGCCAGGATGCGGACGCTGCCCAGATCCCGGATCAGGACGCGGCTGGGCAGTCCGCCGCGCAGGGCGAGCAGGGTGTTCTGCGAGTGGGCCTCCAGCGCGATCCCGTACCGGGTCAGCAGCGTCAGCGTGGGTGGCACGATCAGCTCCAGGTAGTGGCGGAGCCATCGCTCGACCGCGTCGGCGCCGGACATGTCCGGGTCCCCGCCCGCCGGCTCGGTGACCACGTCATGCAGGATCGTCCGGCCGGTGAGCGGCGAGCGGGCGAGCAGCGCCGCGATCGGCAACACCACCTCCCCCGGCGCGAGCAGGGTTTCCGGGTCCTCGCGCAGCACCGCGCCGAGCGACCGTCGGCGGGCGCTTGCGTCGGCTCCGGCCTGCTCGACCGGCACGAAGCAGACCCCGGCCTGCTCCCGGCAGACCGTGAGGCTGCGCATGTCGTGTTCCTCGGCGGCGATGTGCTCCAGGAGGACCGAGAGCCGCGGGCCGTTGCGCACGGCCTGGACGGAGACGCCCCGTACCGCGCTGGTGATCTGTACCTCCAGGGCCGTCTTGATATGCAGCCCGGCCGGCGAGCCCGGCTCGCGGACGGCCAGGGTGCGGGTGGACAACAGCGGACGGGCCGGGACCGTGACGGCCAGGGGCACCACGAGGCCGGCCGTCAGCGCATCACCGTGCAACCTCGGGAGTGCGTGATCCCGCTGGTGCGGATGGACCGGCAGCAGGATGTACCGATCGGGGTCGTACCCGGCATCCGCCAACTCCGCCCGAGCGGCCGCCACCGCGCCGGGAATCGCCCGGCTCAGCACCGCCTCGGCCGCCGCCGGACCGGCACTTCGGTCACCGGGTGCCGTCCCGCCCCGGCCGTCCGCGCCCGAGGCCGCCTCGCGCGCCACCGCCACCAGGGGAAGCGCGAAGGCGGCACCGAACTCGGGGGCGTACCGCAGCACATCCGCGGCGGACATGCCCAGCCTGCTCATGGCCGCCGGGTGCAGCGGGTGACCGTCCACGACCAGCTGCTCGAACCCCACCAGCGGAGAACCGGCGGGCAGTCGATCCAGCAGAGCGGTGAAGGGGCGCTTCGGATCCCACTCACCGCCGGCGCGCATCTTCCCCGCCTGCCGAGCCGCCCCGTCCAGGGCGAGCGTATGGCCCTCGACGCCGGCCGCGATCTCGCTGCGGACCTGTGCCCAGTCCAGGCCGCGCACCGGCACCAGGCCGAGGCGGACCAACACGTCGACGAGGCAGACCGGTTCGGTGATCGGTTGCCGGGTGCCGGCGCCGGTGCGCAGGGCGACGACACCATCGACGACCAGCCGGCCGGCGGCGGTGACCTGCCGCACCGGGATGGCCAAACCATGCCGCTCGGCGTCCTCGAGGTCCAGCAGTTCCTCCCGGACCAGGGCCGAAACCAGTCGGTCGAGAGTTCTCCTCCGGGCTTCCTGCCCGAACTCGTCGGGAACGGCGGATGTTGCCTGTTGTGGCGCCGAGCATGGGACCTCATCCATCCGTTGTCCCCCACGGTTCGTTTCCCAGCGATGGTGCAACGGATTGCCGCGAGGCGGATGCGTCAGCGCGGTGCGGCGAGTTCGTCCTTCGGTTCGGTGAGCGGTGCCCCGGCGACCGCTGTGGATGGCGTTCCATCCACGCCGACCGGGACATCGCCGGCGAGCATGACGCGGTGCAGGATGCGTGGGGAGTCGAGATGGTCACGGTCCTGGGCGGCCAGGTGAATGGTGGCTCGGTTGTCCCAGAACGCGATGCTCCCCGGCTCCCACGGGAATCGCACGGTGTATTCGGGCCGGGTGGCCTGGTCGACGAACAGCTCGAGCAGGGCGCGGCTCTCGGCCCGCGACAACTCGACGAATCGCTCGACGTAGTAGGGGTTGACGAGGAGCACCCGCTCCCCGGTCTCGGGATGTACCCGCACGAGCGGGTGGATCGAGACCACCGGTCGCTCCTGCAACTCCTGCGCGTAGGCGTCGTGGCCGGGTAGCGGTAGATATCCGACCCCTCGGCGGTGTTCGGCGCGCAGACTCTCGGCCAGGCGCCGCAGGGGTTCGGACAGGCCGGCGTAGGCCGCCGCCAGGTTGGCCCACGTGGTGTCGCCACCGTACGGCGGAGCGGCCTCTGCGCGCAGCATGGTGGCGGCCGGGGGATCGATCCAGGGAGTCAGGTCACTGTGCCAGTCGCGCAGCAGGGTGTGCCGCCGCCGGTCCAACCATTGCGCGCGGTCCTGTCCGTAGCGTTCGGCCAACTCGAGCCGGTCGACCATCGACTGCACCTGCGGGAAGGCGGCCGGGGAGGCGTCGCCGCGCGACGGCGAGAGGATGGGCGCACCGAACCGGCGGGCGAGCGCGACATGCCCGGCGTGATCGAGGTGCTGCTCACGAAAGAACACCACCTTCCAGCGGAGTACCGCGGACCAGATCGCGTCGGCGACCTCGTCGTCCAGCGGGTCGGACAGATCTACACCGGAGATCTCGGCTCCGATGCGGGTGGCCATCGGTCGCACGACCAACCCGGCGATGGTCGGATCCGTCACCGCACGCCTCCTCGGCAGCGCCATCCGGTCCGTGGCTCCGATCCTCGCTGCACCGGGCAGCCTGCCCCGGTGAAAGTCGGGAGAAACGCCCCTGGTCGGCAGGAGGGAAAGTCTTCGGCCCGGGTGCAGCGGGCACGGTGGGCGACGACGCCGGACCCGCGAACGGTGATTGTCACAGGTCCTGAAAGGATCGGCCCGGCCGGCCGATCAGCCGTGCCGAACAATGGAGGGCAGCATCATGAACAACATGATGAACAGCGCCATGCACGCCGAACAGCCGTCTGCCGCAACGGTGCAGGCGATCGACACGACGACACCGCACTCGGCGCGCATGTGGAACTTCTGGCTGGGCGGCAAGGACAACTACCCGGTGGACCGGGCCCTGGGGGCGCGGTTACAGGAGTCCTTCCCGCAGATCGTCGACATCGCCCGCGCCTCGCGGCGGTTCCAGGCGCGTGCGGTACGTCATCTCGCCGAGGCCGCCGGGATCCGGCAGTTCCTCGACCTGGGCACCGGGCTGCCCACCGCGGAGGCCACCCACGAGGTGGCCCAACGCGCCGCCCCGCAGGCGCGGATCGTATACGTCGACAACGACCCGATCGTGCTCGCCCACGCCCGCGCGCTCCTGACCGGTCGGCCGGAGGGGGCCACCGCGTTCGTCCCGGCCGACCTGACGGACGCCGAGACGGTGCTGCGCGAGGCCGCCGAGACGCTGGACCTCTCCCAACCGGTCGCACTGATGTTGCTCTCCACGCTGGGCCACGTCACCGACGACGCGCGGGCCACGACCCTGCTGCGCACCTACCTGGACGCGTTCCCCTCGGGCAGCCACCTGGTCCTGTGCGACACCATCGAAACCCCGGAAACACGGGCCGCGTCCGACGAGTACGCCGACGGCGGCGCGCTCCCGTACGTCTCCCGCCCGGCCGAGGTGCTCGGCTCCTTCGCCGACCACCTCGACCTTCTCGAGCCGGGCTTCGGTTCGATCACCCTGTGGCGCCCCGACGAGCCGGTGACCACTCCCCCGGTCACCCAATGGGGCTTCGTGGCCCGCAAACCGTAGCGGCGCCGGATCGGCCCGCCCACGGCCGCCCGCAGGCGGGCCGTGGGCGATGTCCCCGGGTCGGGTGTCGGCTACCGCTGACTCCGGCGGCTCTTGAGCATCAGGCCGCGGGAGAACTGGTCGCTCGCCGTGGTGTTGCCGTTCGGGAAGTCGACGTTCATCAGGGTCTGGTAGGCGTCCGGACGGAACTCGGCCATCAGGAGCCAACCGCTGCGCACATACGTGGTGGGCCCGCTGTTTCCGGAGCCGTCGGTGCCGTCGATGCGGCCCGCGTAGTGGCGCGGACCGGTGCTCATCACGTCCACGAAGGTGTTGACGAGCGGCGCCAGCATGTCCGGGGTGATGTGGTAGCGGCCGCTGAGGTAGGCGCGGTACAGACCGGCGCAGTCCAGGCTGCCGTGGTTGTTGTCCTCCAGACCCTTGGGGGACGCGGCGTATCCCCAGTCGTAGGCCGTGTTCCCGGCCGAGTCGGTGTACTTGCGCGCCGCCGCGAAGAACCAGTCCACGCTGGTCTGCACCAACTGGTCGTAGCGGGCGACCCGTTGCGGGTCGTCGGCCAGCAGCTCGTGGGCGATCGCCAGGTTCTGGAAGGCGTAGTCGAACATCATCTGCTGGTTCCAGGGCACCGCCTGGCCACCCTTGTACGGCGAATCGGCGGCGAAATACTGGCGGTTGCCCTGGGAGAGGTCCAACAGGCGGGCCAGGATGTGGCCGTCGACGGCGGTGTCCGCCTCCTTGACGAACCGCTTGGCCCGGTCGAGGTAGGTGACCCCGTATCCGTGCGGGTCGCCCGGGGTCACCGGCGTCTGCCAGATCGCGGGCGTCTGCAGGATCAGCCGGGCGCAGTTGGCCAAGTGGCCCACCGGGTCGCCCTGTTCGCCGCCCGTACCGATCGGGTCGGCGGTGATGTCGTTGGGCCAGGCCGGATCGACGTTGCCGGTCCACAACACGTGTTGGCCGACCGGGTCCGGCGCCAGGTCGTTGCGCTCGGACAGGACCGCGTCGCAGAACCCGATCATCCGGTCCAGGATCGCCCGGTCCTGCGAGATCTCGTACACCATGCCCATCGCCTTGGTGTCCTCACCGCTGTGCCCCTGCGCCCACTGGTTGCCGATGTTGTCGGCGGCGGGGGCCAGCGTCTGGATGTACGACTTGAACGAGTTGATCTCGTTCGCCGTGACGGGCCCGTCCAGGCTGTCCAGATGCAGCACGGGCCGAGCACTGGGCGCCGCCGCGGCTGGGCCGCCCGCCCCGGTCGCGGCCGGACTCCCGCCCGACCCCTTCCCGGACGCCTCACCACCGACGGCGACCACCCCGACGCCCACCACACACACCAGCGCCGCACTCCCCAACAGCAGTTTCGCGGACTTCCCAGGCATCGATCAGCTCTCCTCACCACGCCGACCCGCGGCCCGAAACCCACCACGAGCGGACCACCGAAACCACCCGACCCAACGGGCCGACCCCCGGGAAGACACCATCCGCACCGGCCCGGGCCACCCATCAGTACCACCTACACCACCCGCGAGGGGACCCATCCATCGGGCCTTTCCACCCGTACCTGTTCGGGGTGCCCAAGCCGAGGCGGAAAGTTCGGTCGGGGCGACGGAGATCAGTGGCGTGTGGGCGATCAGAATCGCCTGGACCGGTACCCGCGAGAGAAGGCGATCGGACCGTGCGCGACGCAGATCAGCAGTACCCGGATCAGGAATCCGTCCCCCCGCTGCGTCTTCGGGACGCCGGGCATCGGGTCGGGCGGTTGGCGCCGGGGGCGCACAACGCCATCACCGACGTGCCGGGGGTATTGGTCGGGCATACCACGCTGGTGGACGACGCCCGGGGCATCCACTCCGGGGTGACCGCGATCGTGCCGACCGCGCTGCGTACGGCGGCGTCGTTGCCGGCGGGGTTGTACGTCGGCAACGGCTACGGGAAGTTCGTCGGCGCCACGCAGCTCGTGGAGCTCGGCGAGTTGGAGACGCCGATCCTGCTCACCTCCACACTGTCCACCTTTCGCGCCGCCGACGCGCTGGTGACCTGGATCCTGGACCGCGCCGACGCCCCGGTGATCTCGGTGAACCCGGTGGTCGGCGAGGTCAACGACTCGTGGTTGTCGTCCGTGGTGCGCCGCCCGCTCACCGCGGCGCACGTGCTCGCCGCACTCGACCGGGCGCACGACGGCCCGGTGGCGCAGGGCAGTGTCGGCGGCGGCACCGGAGCATGCGCGCTCGGCTTCAAGGCCGGCATCGGCACCGCGTCGCGCACGGTGTCGCTCGGCGAGCGGGAGACGAGCGTGGGCGCGCTCGTCCAGGCCAACATGGACGGCGAACTGCGGCTGCTCGGGCGCAGCGTGACGCCCGCGAGCCTGGGTCTGCCCAGTGCCGGGTTCAGCACCGCGCACGGCTCGTGTGTGGTCGTGTTGGCGATCGATCTCCCGTGTACCGCACGGCAGTTGTCCCGAATCGCGGCCCGCGGTGTGTTCGCCCTCGGTCGGGTGGGCGCAGCGTTCAGTCACGGCAGTGGGGACTACGGGCTGGCCTTCTCGACCCGGCCCGACGACGCGCCGGCCAGGCTCGAACCGGCGCATCTGGACGCGGTGTTCGCGGCGGCGATGGAATGTGTCGAAGAGGCGGTGATCGACGCGCTGTTGGCTGCGCGGACGGTGACCACGCCGTCGGGCCGGCAGGCGTTCGCCCTGCCGCACCGGCTGGTTCGGTCGTGAATCCGCTCGACCGACCGCCCCGCCGGCTGGGCATCCTGGGCGGAATGGGCCCGCTCGCCACCGCCGACTTCTATCGACGGCTGGTGGAGCGGACGCCCGCCGGCTCCGACCAGGAGCACGTCCCGGTCGCCATGTGGGCCGACCCGCGCGTGCCGGATCGCACCGCCGCGCTGCTCGGTGAAGGCCCGTCGCCGGTACCGGCGTTGGTCGAGGGTGCCCGTTGGTTGCGCTCGGCCGGCGCCGAGTGCATCGCCATCCCGTGCAACACCGCGCATGCCTACGTCGCGGAGATCGCCCTCGTCACCGACGTCGAGGTGTTGGACATGGTCTCGGCGGCCCTGGTCTCGGCCGGCACGATGGCCGCGCAGGTGACGCGCGTGGGTGTCCTGTGCACCCGGGGCACCCGCGTGGCCCGCCTCTACGAACGTGCGGGCGAGGCACTGGGCATCACCGTGATCCGCATCCCGCTCGCCGCCCAGGAACGCCTCGTCGACCCGGCGATCCGGGCGGTCAAACAGGGCCTGCCCCTCGATGAGCCGTCCCGGCTGATCGCCGGGGCCGCCGAGATCCTGCGCGCCGGCGGTGCCCAGGTCGCCATCGCCGCGTGTACGGAGATCCCCCTGATCAGCCGGGAGGCCGCGCGCGTACTGCCCCTGGTCGACTCGACGACCAGCCTGGTGGACGCGGTCCTGGCCCGCCTGGACCGAGACGCACCGGCCCGGGCGGCGCCGGGATGGACCCGATCGATGTGGCCCCCTGGGTGACCTCCACCTGGTGACCACATCGACCCCGGCGCCGCGCGGCACCGCGAACTGCGGCTCCCCTACGGTGCGTTCGTGTGGGTCAGCGTCTCCCACCCGATGAAGTAGTTGGCCCCGAACGGGCTGTGCGCGGCCACGTATTGCTCGGTGTTGGGCATCGTAAGGCCCTCACGGCCGTGGTATTCGTTGTAGGCGAGCTGTACGGCCGGGCCGAGGCCCGTCTGCACCGAGCCGTCGCACAACCAGTCCGGCACGGTTGCGCCGTTGTCGATCGAGGTGTGCAACTCCAGGGCCTTGATCAGGCGTTCCCGGCCCTCGCTCCACAGGTCGACGCCCTGGAGGCGGGCCGTCTCGGCGCCGTGCGCGGCGGCTTCCAGGCCCCAGCCGGTGTGGCCGAAGTCGCGACAGGTCTCCTGGGCCAGACCGTCCTGGAAGGTGGATTGGCCCTGCCAGTACTTCACCAGGCGATCCCGCCCGCTCATCCCGGAGTCGGCGGGTGGTACCGGAAGGGGCCCGTCCGATTCGAGGTAGACGTACGCGGGCAGTCGGTTGCGCCACATCGTCAGGGCCCGGTCGAACGCGGCGTGGTCGTCGAGGAAGACCGCGATGCCCATCAGCGCGTCGGTCTCGATCAGTTCCCAGTTGCCGTTCTTGGTGGGGCTGCCCTTGACCAACATCGGCTCGTACACGGTGCGCAACATCGTCGCGAAGCGGTCCACCGACCCGGCCGACCAGCCCGCGCCGGTGTGTCGGATCAGTTCGCCGGCGCGCGAGAAGTTGGCGCCGGACCAGCCGGTCTGCAGGGGTGCGTTGCTGTTGGTGTGCTCCTGCAGGACGTCCGACCAGGCGTCCATGATCTCGATCGCCTTGTCCGCGTAGCGCTGGTCGCCGGTGAACGCCCATTGCAGGGCGTCCGTATAGGCCGCCATCGAGTCGTCGCGTTCGTCCGAGCAGCCGTTGTTGGGGTTGGACCTGGAGCCGCATTCGACCTCGGCACGCGGCTTGGGCTGCCAGCCGAGGGAGGCGTACTTGTTGGCCTGCAGGTCGGCGAAGGCCGACTTCCAGGGTTCGGCACCGGCGGCCAATTTGCCCTTGACGAAGGCCAGTTGGCGATCGCCGACCAGGACGCCGGGGTGCTGGAAGGGGGCGTTCGCGCGAGGTGCGTACGGGGTCGTCACCCGCGCCGCGGCAAGCGAGCCGGGCGAGCCGCCCGACCCGACCGATGCGGCCGGCCCCGCCGATCCGGTGCCGACGGGCCCGGACAGCAGTGCCGCGACCGCCGCTCCGGCCACCAGCGCCATCTGTACTTTCCTGGCCACCACGAGGTGTCCTTTCGCCGAGGTTCACAGAGTTTCGGGGAAGGAAGTACGTCGGCCGACGATCCCAAGGCGTCGAACACGGGGTCAAGTCATGTTAGGAAGCTTTACTAAACGTTGTGTTCCCGCGCCCCGACGGTCCGTGACGACCGGGCCGCCCGCCACGCCCGCACCCCGGTTCCGCCGGTCGCCGACCTCCCCCGCCTACAATCCAGGGGTGGCCGGACATGCAAAAACGACACCGCTTTCCGACGTACGCTTCGTCGGGCTTCGCCTCCGCCTGGCAACTCGCGGCCTGCAACGGCCCGTTCCCGTCGGCGCCGCCGCGATCACGCAGCACGGCCTCGGCGACCACGTCGCGTGGCGTACCCACGCCGAGATCGAGGCCCCGGAGCCCGGCACTCCGCCGCCCGCGCCGATCACCGCGCCCGTGCCGCCGGCCGCGCCGGGATCCCTGGCCGAGGCGCTGGCGGGCATCGATCGGCACCTGGCATCCGACGGCCCGCATGCCCTGCTCGCCGTACCGCCGTTCGCCGAGAAGACGATCCTGTGGGAGCAGCGCGCCTACTGCCCGCTGCTCGCCTCCTGCGTCGTGCTGGACGTCCTGGCGCTGGCCGCGATCGTCCACCCCACCGCCACACCCCAGTCCCTGGACGCCCGGCTGCGCGGCATCGGACTCGACCCGCCCGCCGAGCGTGCGGTCACCTGGGACGCGTACGCCATGACGAGCCTGTTCCGCCGGGTCGTCACCGACGGCGTCACCATGCGGCGCTGGTCCACGCTGGAGGACCTGGCCCGGGTCGCGGGCACCTACCCGCCCGAGCTCGAACCCGAGTTCGTGCCCGCGCGCGACGTCCAGGAATCCCTGTTCGACTGACGCCCGCCCGCCTACCCGCACCCCGCGCCGGGCGGCGACGTGTTTGCGTCGCCGCCCGGCCGGAGCGTCCCGGGAAACCCGGGGATCAGCAGCCGGCCAACAGGCCCGCCGCCGCGATCGCCGTGTCCGGGAACTGCTCGACCAGTGCCGCACCCGCCGGTACGGGCTCCGCCGCCGCCCAGGTCCCCTCGCAGCCCAGGAGTCGCGCCACCGCGTCGCACGTGGCCGGATGCGCCGCCACCAGCGCAAGTCCACGAGCACCGCCCGTCGGCCGCACCACCGCCGGCGCCGGCACCGATCCGGCCTGCCACGGCGGCACCCACGCGTCCAGCGCCGCCAACCGGCCCGGGAAGATCCGGCCCGCCTCGCGGATCAGCAGCGGCGCGAGTTCCGCGCCGCCCGCCCGCAATGTGCCGATCAGCGTCGGCAGCCACGGCAGCAACACCGGATCGGGCAGCCGTGCGAAGGCGTTCGAGATCGCCTCCACCACGAAGTCGGCCAGTCCCGGAACCGGTTCGAGCGCGTGCACGAATCCGCTCAGGTAGCGCGGATAGGCGGGCAGGACCAGTGGGTTGCCCAACAACTCGTCGCACCGCGAGCGCAGTTCCGCCCGGGTCAGCCCGCCCAGCTGCAATTGCGCCGTCCACAGCAGCGCCACCTTCGCCGGTTCCTCCGGATGCGCCTGCGCCACGGCCAGTTCGAGCTGGGTGCGATCGCAGCCGAGGGACAGGGCCAGGCTCTCCATGCTGAACAGGAAGCCCAGCATCGCCGCGACCTGCCGCACCGTCGCGTCCTCGTCGGCGAACGCGGTCGGCAGCAGCGTGCAGTAGTGCGCGTATCCGGCCTTGACGAACGCCTCGATCCAACCCGGCAGTACCGGCTGTGCGGTCCGGTAGTAGGCCAGCAACCGCCGGACCCGGCGCAGTACTTCCGGCGCGCCGTCGACGCCGCGTTCGATCGAGAGCACCTCCAGGGCGCGGATGCCGAGTTCCTCGGCGAGCCGGCCGCCGCCGCGCAAATAGAGCGTGGCGTCCTCGACGGCTGCCAGGACGGTCGCCGCAGTGGCCTGCGGGCCGTAGGCGGCGCGGCGCAGCCGCTGTTCCAGGACCTGTTCGATGCTGACGCCCTCGTAGCCGAGTTCGATCAGCGCCCGCTGGTGGGTGCCCAGGGCCAGGTCCCACGATTCCTGGATCGGCCGTTCGCCGAGCCGCCGTTCGCCCATGATCGGTCGCACGGCGTCCGGGGGCATCAGGTAGCGCAACATCCACAACACGTCCGAGCACGGTGCCAGCTCGGGTCGGCCGGCGATGTCCAGCAACGCCCGTCGCACGCCGCGCTGTTCCAGGTTCAGGCCCAGTCCCGCGAGCCGGTCGTGCACGTCGCGGGCCAGCGGCGGCAGTGCGTCGTAGCCGACCTTGCCGATCCGGTCGCCGCCCAGCATGCTCTCGACGATCCGACGCACGTCCCGCCGGCCCGGCACGGTGTCCTTCTCGATGCAGGTGACCGCCGCGTCCTGGAAGTCGTACGGCGTGGGCCTGGCCCGGTCACGCATCCCGGCCAGCAGGATCGACGTCTCGAACACCGCGATGGCATCGGCCGTGGAGGCGAGATAGCCGTTGCGGCGCGCGGCGCGGACGATCTCCACGGACCAGCCGAGCAGTTCGGCCTCGTCGAGTCGGTCCAGGACGGGGGGCTGTTGCAGGAAGCCGGACAGCTTGTCGGCCGCCGGCGCCGGCTCGGGAGCGACGACGACGGCAGCCGTCCCACCCCGTTTCGGCTGTGCGGCCTGCTTCCCGCCCGCCTGCCCGGCCAGTCGGAACGGCGCGACCCGGGTGCGCTTGAGGTTCTTCGCCCACACCGTCGCCGCGATCGACACCGACCCGGCCGCGAGGCCGAACTGCGCCTCGATCGCGGCATGGCTGGAGGGGATCAACCCGTGCTGCCACGTGGTCGCGGTACGCGGCGCGATCTCGAACGTGTCGGCAACACCGTCGACGCCGAACTCCGCGACCCCGGACGCCGCATGGAACGCGCCGCAGACGTAGAGGCAGTCCGCCGGATCGGTCCCCGTGGCGGCCAGGTGCTCGCGCATCCGGGTCCACATGTACCGCTCGCGGTCCTCGTCCACCCGCACCCGCCGCGCGTCGCCGGGTGCCAGTCGGCGGAACAGGCTGCCGATCAGGAGCATGACCTGCCGGTAGGTGTCGTGGTCGCTGTCGCCGAGCGGCAATTCGACGTATTGGTGCCACCATTCCGACCAGTGCCGCACCCGGCCGTGGCGCAGCAGGTGTTCCTCCAGTTCGGCGAAGCGCGGGCGCAGGTCGCCGATCTCCAGGCCGACCGCGTCGCCGTGCAGCGCGGCCTCGTCGTCGCTCGGCGGGGCGTCCGGGTCGGCCGATTCGCCGGCCTGGTCTGTCCCGGTCGCGCGCGGTTCCCACTGGAAGACGTGGTCCGAGGAGCGGTCCACCAGGACCAGTTCGACTCCCGGGGTGTCCAACGCGTAGGCGATCGCCTGGTATTCGGCGGAGGCCTCGGTGATCGGGGCGACCACGGACAGCGGGGCCCAGTCGAGCGGGAAACCGTCGATGTCGGTCGCGTACGCCTGGACGGCCACCGGGAGTGTGCAGTTGCGCAGTTCGGACAGCAGCGGGGCCATGTCCTCGCACAGTTCCAGGTACACCACCTTCGGCTGCTTGTCGCGCAGCCGCCGGGCCATCGCGATCGCCGAGGCGGGCGAGTGGTGGCAGACCGGGAAGATCTCCAGCGGCTCGCGGACCGCGCGGTCGACGTCGTCGACGATGCCGAGCAGGATGCCGGCGAGCGCGTCCGGTCCGTCCGCGAACGTCGCGGCGGCCTCCCGCAGTTGGTTGCGCAGGCCGTCGAACTCGGGCTGCGGCGTCGGGTTGGCGACGCGGGCTGCCGGGGTCACGACAGGGCGGCGATCGCGGTCCGACCACCCTCCAGGAACTCCGGCCACGGGCCGCCCTCCGCCTGGCCGCGCGGCTCGACCACGCCGTGCAGGTACTTGTTGATGATGGCCAGGTCCTCCGGTTCGCGCCGGGCCAGCGAGCCGACCAGCGAGGCGGCGAGGGTGTGTGCGGTCAGCGCCCGCTCGCCGAAGAAGTTGCTGTGCAGGATGGCGTCTTCGAGGACGCCGATCTGCTCGGCCGTGGACAGCGCCGATTCCAGCTTCTCGTCGTCGCTGCCGGCCGCGGCCGCCGCCGCGCGCAGGTCGGCGAAGCTTTGCAGGAGTACGTCCAACAGGGTGGGCGGCACGTCGAGTTCGATCCGGTGTCGGCGCAGCAGTTCCTCGGTGCGAAAGCGCACGATCTCCGCTTCGCTCTTCTTGTTCGTCACCACCGGGATGCGGACGAAGTTGAAGCGCCGCTTGAGCGCCGAGGACAGGTCGTTGACGCCCCGGTCGCGGCTGTTGGCGGTGGCGATGACGGAGAACCCGGGCTTGGCGAAGACGATGCCGTCGCTGTCGAGTTCGGGCACCGAGACGTACTTCTCGGACAGGATCGAGATCAGTGCGTCCTGAACGTCGCTGGTGGAGCGGGTGAGTTCCTCGAAGCGGCCGATCGCGCCGGACTCCATCGCGGTCATGATCGGCGAGGGGATCATCGATTCGCGCGACTGGCCCTTGGCGATCACCATGGACACATTCCAGGAATACTTGATGTGGTCCTCGGTGGTGCCGGCCGTACCCTGCACGACCAGCGTGGAATTGCGGCAGATCGCGGCGGCGAGCAGTTCGGCCAGCCAGCTCTTCCCGGTGCCCGGGTCGCCGATCAGCAGCAGGCCGCGGTCGGAGGCCAACGTGACGATGGCCCGTTCGACGATGCTGCGGTCGCCGAACCACTTCTGGGTGATCTCACGATCGAGGCCGTCGGCGCGCTCGGCGCCGAGCACGAACAGGCGCACCATCTTGGGCGACAGTCGCCAGGTGAACGGCTTGGCGCCGTCGTCGATCGATTCCAGCCAGTCGAGTTCCTCGGCGTACTTGAGCTCGGCGGGGGCGCGCAACAGGTCGGACATGACGTGGCCTTTCCGGACGGTTGAAAGGAAGGTGGGGGTGCGGTCTCACGAGCCGGCGACAGCCGGCCGAACTACCCGAGGAACGACTTGAGTTCGTGGACGAGCTTGTTGATGTGGCCGGACAGCACCGGCGTACCGAGGTCCTTGAAGCGCTCCCGGAACCACGGGTTGACGCTCCCGCGGCCGGAGCTGGTCACCGAGCCGACCGGGATGAACTTCGCGCCGGAGCGGTGGATGGCGGCCATGCTCTCGAAGAGCGGTTCGGTGCGCCATTCGTAGAAGTCGGAGATCCACACCACGACGGTGTTGCGCGGTTCGGCGATCTTCGGTCGGGTCAGCGCCATCGCGACCGTGCCGTCCGTGCCGCCGCCCAGCTTGGTGCGCAGCAGCGTCTCGAACGGGTCGTGCACCCAGGGGGTGAGGTCGATGGCCTGTGTGTCGTAGGCGATCAGGTGTACGTCCACCTTCGGCAGGCCGGTGAAAATGGACGCCAGGATCGTGCAGTTGACCATCGAGTCGACCATCGAGCCGGACTGGTCGACGACCACGATCAGCCGTGCGGGTGTGGTCTTGCGGGCGGTGTGCCGGTAGAAGAGGCGGTCGACGTAGAGCCGTTCCTCCTCCGGGCTCCAGTTGGTGAGGTTCTTCCAGATCGTGCGGTCGATGTCGAGATTGCGGAACACCCGCTTGGGCGGCACCGACCGGTCCAGTGCACCGACACTGGCCTTGGCCACTTGAGTGCGCAGCACCTGGGCGACCTCGTCGACGAAGCGGCGGATCAGCGCCTTGGCGTTGCTCAGCGCGACGCCGGAGAGGTTGTTCTTGTCCCGCAGGAGTTGCTCGATCAGCGACATGCTCGGGGTCAGCTGCGCGGCGAGCCGGGAGTCGGCGAGGACCTCGCGCAGCTGCATACGTTTGACGAGATCGGCCTCGATGGCGGCCAGTTCGGGGCCGATGGTGGGAATGAGGTTGCCCAGATCGGGAGTTCCGGCGGCGCCGCCGGTGCCGGTCGGGGAAACACCTCCCGGAGCTCCCGAACGGCCGGCGCGCAACTCGCCCGGCCGGCAGCCCACGGCGCGCTCCAGCCAGCCCGCGTCGGCCTGCCAGGCGGACAGTTGCCCGGCGCTGACCGTGCCCGATCCGGTGGCCAGGACGTTGAGCAGCACCTTGGACACCAATGCGGCGCGGCGCACCTCGGCGGCCCGGTCCCGGTCGTCCGCGTCGGGCTCGGGCACCATCAGCCCGTCGAACTCGGCGGCCAGTTCCGGGTGGCGCTGCACGATCGAGTCGACCGAGACGCGTGGGTCGAGCAGTTCGGTCGGCAGCCCGATGTCCTCGACGACGGCCAGGCTCGCCGCTTCGAGGGACGCCTGCTCCTCGTGGTCGAAGACGCGGGCGAGCAGTCGCCAGTAGAGGAGTTGGCGGCGGTTCTCGTCGGCGCCGGTGGCTTCGGGGGTTTGGGCACTCGTGGGATCGGTCATCTCCGCAGCAACTTTCCGGCACGTTCGCGCAGCGCCGCGACGGCTTCCGTGGCGGCCTTCTCGGCCTTGGCGCCCTGCTTGTCGTCCGTTCCGCCGGCCCAGCCGCCGGCGTGGATCGCGACGACCTTCTTCTTCACCGTCGTCTCCACGGCGAGCGGCTGGAGGTGGAATGTCCCGGCGTCCCAGCGCAACAGGCCGATGCACGCGCTCGACGCGGCGACCGCTTCCGGGGTGAGCGGGCCGGCGGTCGGTATACGGTCGGTGTCGACGGCCAGTCGGTGGCCGGCGAGGGTGAACGTGGTTGCCTCGTCGGCGTGTTGGACCTGGTAGTCCGCCAGGAACACCGGTGCGGCCAGGCTCGCCGGGTGGCGGTCCAGTGGTGCGGTCGCGACGGCGCCGGCGGCGGGCAGCGCGACCCGGGCGGTGGCGAACGCGTCGGCGGGTTTGCCGACGCGCGCGTGTGCGTTGCTCCAGATCAGGTCGCCCGCGCCGGTGATCGGCATGTCGGTGAGGTCCATCGAGCGGCCGTCGCCGGCGGCGGCCAGGAGCGACAGGTGCGGGCGCAGCAGTTGCCACACGCCGACTCCGACGACGGTGTCCGGCTTGGGCACCGACACGCTCGCCCGGACCAGGTACGGCGGGCCGCCGTCGGCGGGCTCGAGGACGGCGTGTACCTGGGCCTGGGCGGCGGTCGCGTGCTCGTGTACGTCGACGCCCAGCGGCAGCAGCCGGCCGGTCGCCGTACCGATCGTGGACGCGCCGGCGGCGCCGGGCCGGGTCAGCAACAGCGCCCGCGACCACAGGTCGGCCCAGCGGCGGACCGGCACCCGGTCCAGGGCCGCTCCCGGGCAGGACGTGGCGAGTTCGGCCGCGAAGCCGTCCAGCAGCGTGGCCGGCCGGCGCAGCGCCGGGTCCGGCAACATCGCGGCGACCACCGGCGCGGAGCCGGCGATCAGGTCGTGGTCGATGCCCTGCCAGCCGGCGCGGGCCAGGTCGGCGAGCCAGGAGCGGGCGGCGATCAGCAGGTTCGGCGCGGGCGCGGCGTCCGGCTGCGGGGTGGTCCCCTCGCTTCGGGTGCGCCCGGTCGCCTCGTCCACGCGGGCGGTGAGCGCGTCGTGCGCGGCGCCGAGGAGGGCGGTCCGGGCGGCGGCCAGGACGACGAGGTGGTCCTCGCTCGCGGCACCGGCCACCGCCTTCTCCGCCGCCTCGGCGACCTGCGCGGCGAGCGGTGTGCCGGCGAGCGCGGCGGCCAATTCGGTCAGCGCGGCGGCCTGGGCGGGCTGGGGGCGGAGCAGGCCGCCGATCAGGGTGCGGTCGAACGCCTCGACGACCGCGAGGAGTTCGTCCAGTCCGGCGACGGGTTCGACGAGTGCGTCGATGCGCATCAGGCCACCGCCCGGGTCGGCGGGAACCACTGCAGCTCCGGCAACGGCGAGGTGGTCGGGGCGAGTTCGAGGTAGGCCAGTTGGCGCAGGAAACGGCTGAAGACCGAGGCGGCGGCGGTGGCGTCGGCCGGCGGCGGCCCGGTGTTGCTCATCGCGAAGGCGATTCCGCTCGCGGTGGGCGCGGTGTCTGCGCATTCGATCCGCAGGTAGCGCGCGACCCGCTCGGCGCCGTACTGCACCACCGACTCGTCGATCAACGCCCCGATGTGCTTGCAGAACGACCCGCGCGCGCCGCCACAGGGTCGATTGTTGTTGGTACTGCACGCGAAGGCATAGTGGCCCGCGGCCACCGACGAGACATAGACCCGCCCGAAGTCCGAGCCGCTGGAAACCACCCCCTGCAACCGCCCGTCCGCCAACTCGACGAACGGCACCTTGGCCAACTTGCGTGGCCGAGCGGGCGCGACGACCCGCGCCGTGCTCGACTCCTCCCAACCGGACAACACACCATCTCCTTCTACGCATGAGCCGAGGGAAGCCCCACACCGAACCGGCGGGACGACCACGAACGTAGTAGCGGTCACCGACAACCACGCGGGCGGATCATGGTGTCGGCGGGATCGCCCGCGTGCGTACGGCCGTTCCGGCGCGGGGGTCGGCACGGGCCGGTCGGCGCCGTACCGCGTCTACGGCCCTCGGTCAGGCCGCCAGGGCTCCGCTGCGGCGCAACATGGGCAGGATGTGGTCGGTGAGCGCCGGGGCCAGGCGCAGGTCCCCGTCGTGGCCGGTGGTCCAGCGCAGGGCGGCCAGTTCGGCCGCCGGAACCGGTTCCCGGTCGAGCCGGGTTTCGAAGACGGTCAGCCGCATCGGGAGGTCCTCCAGGACGGCGACCGAGTCGATCTCGGCGAGGAACCGGGGGGCGACGAGGCCCGCGCCCAATTCCTCGTCCAGTTCGCGGCGCAGGGTTTCCAGTGGGCTCTCCCCCGGGTCCGGTTTGCCGCCCGGCAGGTAGAAGAACTCGGGGGCCGCCTGCTTGCTCACCACCATGAGCCGCCCGGCCCGAACGATCACCGCCGCCACCACGACCAGGGCGTCCGGCGTCGCGGGACTCGGTATGTACTGCGTCGGGTCTTCGTGCGTCATGCGGTCGATTCTGGCAAACCACCGTTTTGTTGCCGTGTCGGGTGGGCGGTTTTCGGCCGTGCGCCGGACCTTGACGGAAAACCTACCTGTGCGAGCCTTGCGGATAGTGATTGAGTGACTTCTGTCGGTTATCACGCTTGGGTAAGGGGTCACGCGTGATCGTTCAACTGTACGGCGAGTGGACCAGACGCTCGGATACATCCGCGAACTACGAGCAAGCCGTGGCGGGCTGCCAGGAGTTCGCGGACAGGCAGAAGAAAGCGTTCACCGCCGATGGCCGGCGGCACGAACGGGCGATGGTCAACAAGGGTCTGGCCCTGTATCTCGATGTTCCGCACCACCTGCTCGGCTTCGACGACTCGGGCGCCCGGGGCATCGCCGAGGTCCGACCGAACGACTGGGACAGCGGCTTCCTGAGCTTCCACGTCGGCTGCCGACGGAGTTGGACCGACGGCGTGGTCACCGCGCCCGAGTCGGTCCTGTGGGAGGCGATCCACGCCTACTGGAGCATCCGGGTGGCGGGGTATGCCGAGGCGTCCGCTCGCGAACGGCAGGCGTGCCGTCGGGGGTTGTCGCCGTCGGGCGCGAAGGGGGTGCCCTCGGCCGAGGATCTCTCCGGCCTGATCGACTACACCCGCTGCCGGCAGTCCGGCCCGGTGGTCGTGGTCGCGGGCCGACATGTCGAGTTCGAGGAGCCGGCCGACCCGCACGAGCAACTGCCGTTCCTGGTCGCACTGTCCGATCCACTGCACCCGCTGCCGCACACCGGCCCATACAGCTTCCGCGGCGACGGCGACCGGGCCCGCCCACAACGCACCGGACGACTGGAACCGCCGCTCCGGATGGGGCGCCGCTGACGGAGTACACGGCGGGGTCAGCGGGTGGGTTCGGCCTCGGCGGAGGTGTCGTCCGCAGGCATGTCGCCGGTCGGCTCCTCGGTCGGCCGGGGCATGCGCGCGGGCTCTCGGGTGGGCGTGGGCGTCGGTTGGGCCGTGTCGTTCGGTGTGGGCGCGGGCTTCGGCCCGCGTCCGCGCGTGGCGACGATGAGGACGACCGAGGCGACGATGATCGCGCCGCCGAGGTAGACGTTCGGGCCGATCGACTCGCGGGCGATCGCGGCGCCGAGCAGGACCGCGATCACCGGGTTGACGTAGGCGTACGTCGCCACCGTGTCGTTGGGCAGCGCGGAGTTGACGTACATGTACGCGCTGAACGCCACGATCGAGCCGGCGAACACCAGCCAGGTCAGCCCGAGCCACGAGGCGAGCGAGATGTCGGCCGGCTCGAAGCGGCCGAACTCGCCGCGCAGCGCGGCCAGTACGAGCAGCGCGAGGCCCGCCGTGATCATCTCCAGGGCGGCCACCACCAGCGGATGCCTGGGCAACGGCGCGGTGCGCGCGTATATCGACCCGGCCGCCCACAACACGCACGCGATCAGGATCATCACCGCCGCGCCCACGTTCACCTCGCCGCCCGGCCCGCCGACCAGGACGCCGATCCCGACCGTGCCCATGACCAGCGCGAGCAGGACCGGGCCGGACACCCGGGTCCGGGTCACCATCGCGTTGATCAGCACCATCCACACCGGCACGGTGGCCACGATCAGCGCGGCGAGCCCCGAGTCGAGGTGTTGTTCGCCCAGACTCACCAGACCGTTGCCGCCGACCAGGAGCAGCCCGCCGATGATCGCCGCCGAGCGCAGGTGCGGCCAGGTGGGCCGCTCGGCGCCGCGCGCGTGTCGCGGACCGACCACCGCGAGCATCAACAACCCCGCGACCAGGAACCGCACGCCCGCCTGGAGCAGCGGCGGGATCGTCTCGATCGCGTAGCGGATGCCGAGATACGTCGACCCCCACAGGATCCACACGGTCACGAGTGCGACCCAGGGCAACAGGCGACGTTCTCGCGATAGAGAAGCCAAAGCAATCCCCATGCCTCAGTAAGTTAGGCAAGCCGAGCTGATAGCCTTTTTTATGGAGTAGATCGACAGAGTAGAACCACCGCGCGTACGGAAACAAGAGGATTTCGATGACACGGCAGCTCGACGAGATCGACCGAGCCCTGCTGCGGGCGCTGAGCAACGACGGCCGGCAGACCGTACGCGCGCTGGCCAGATCGGTGGACCTGTCCGAACCGGCGGTCCGCGATCGTTTGCAACGACTGGAGCGGGACGGGGTGATCACCGGCTACCACGCGAACTTCGCCCCGGAGGCGGTGGACGCCGGCACCGCCGCGTTCATCGCGCTGCGCTTCGACGCCGGCCGGGCGGCGCGCGATCAGGTGGAGGCGGCGATCCGCCGGGAGCCGGCCGTACTCGAGGCACACGAGGTGGCGGGCGAGGACTGCTTCTGGATCAAGGTCCGGGTCGCCTCCACGGCCACGCTGGCCGACACGCTGGATCGGATCCGGGCGATCCCGGTGATCCGCGGCACGGGCACCACGATCGTGCTGCGCACGGTGTTCGAGCGCACGCTGCTGTCGGGCGAGGCGACGGGGAGCGCGCCCGGGGACGCGGCTCGGGGCGTTGACGGCGGCGCGGCAGGCGGCCCGGCGGCCGACGCGTGAGTCGTTGCGCCGATCGGGGTCGATCTCGGGTAGATCGCCGGCGCACGTCCCGGCCCGAAGTCCGCACGGCGGCCGGGTCGTTGCCCGGCAGCCGCGAGGCGGGCGGGTCGGACCGCTGCTTCGCATTGCTCTTGCTGCCGCCGTGAGTGAGGTGCTTGACCCTCACGTGGCGTCAGGCCGCATAGTCGGTGCCGTGGAGGATCACGCGGGGCCTTCGTGCGGCAGTGCTAATCCGGTTGCAGGGAGCGCCAGATCCGATCGGGCAGGATCCGCACGGCTTGGTCGAGATCCATGTCGTAGGTGCTGGACAGCCAGCGGTGTGCGGCCTCGGCGACCGGTCCCATGACCAGCACCTCGATCAGGGGCGCGGGCATGGGTGCGATCTCTCCCGCTTCGATCCTGGGCCGCAGCCAGTCCGCGATCACGGCCAGCTTGGCGGCCTTGGCCGTACGAATCCGGTCGGAATGTGCCGACAGGTAGCCGGAGTAGGCGGAGCCGTGGATGAACAGAGCCGCGTCCGGGTGCTCTTCGGTGAACCGCAGGTAGGCCGTCACGAGTGCGCGTACCCCGGTACGGGCCGTGCGGGCCCGGGTCACGGCGGCGATCATCTCGTCGAACAGCTGCTCCATGCACTGGGTGTACAGGGCGGCGGCGAGACCGTCGAAGCTGCCGAAGTGGTGGTAGAGGCTGCCGAGGCTGACCCCGCCGGCCCTGGTGACGGCATGGACCGTGAACCCCGACTGGCCCGATGAGGCGTACACATCCAGTGCGGCGGTCAGGAGACGGTCGACGGTGGCCTCACCGCGCTGCTGCTTAGGCGACAAGACGGGGTCCCGCCGATGCCCTGCCCCGCCGGGAACGGGTACTGTCCTCGCCCCCGGCGACGCCTGTCGTGCTGCTGTCCGTCATGACGAACAGCCTAGTGCGGTCAAAGACTAGAATAGTTTTCTAGAACAATGCTTCACATCGACTGTGTGGCGAACCATACTGTCACGCCTGGCGACTTGGCGATGGGCGCGGATGGACTTCGACACCGGCGCACATGGCGGGGCGCCGGGCAGTTGAACAGGGGTCTGCATGGGGAGGGACGTCTGCATGAACACGATGTCTTCGGTCGGGCCGGGGTGTACCCGGCCCCGTTCGCCGGCCGGGCGCGGTGGCGGGTTCCACCGGCGATCACCCGCCTGACCGGCAAGAGCACCCCGACTCCACGCCACGCCACGCCAGTTCCATGACCGGCAACTTCAGGATGGAAACCACCCGATGGGTCTTTTCGGCCGCAAGACGAAGCAGCCCGCGCAGTCGAGGGCGACCACAGCGACCGGGCCCGGGCTTACGGAGCATCCGGTGTGCAGCCTTCGCGTGGGGATGCGGAAGGCGGAGGTGACCCGGCGGATCGGGCCGCCGACGTCTTCCATGACCACCGATCAGTTCGAGGGGATGCACAGCATCACCTGGGACGGGGAGAGGGAAGATCTGGAGTGCTGGCTGTACGGCAGTGGCAATGCCGCACCGAAAGGGTTCATCTTCGAGGTGGTCATCCGCTCCGGGCGGCTCACAACCGTGCGGGTGAAGCCACTGGGTCAGGACGGCCGGGAGCTTGCGACGGTCATCCGGATCAATGAGGCCGGCGTGCAGGCGGTGTCGCCCTACCGGGAGGCACTGGGCGCACAACCGGCGGACTGGATCACCGCCTCCGTGCCGCCGGATGAGCCGACGCGGCCGGGAACCCGGGAGCAGCGGGTCGCGCTGATCCGGGAGGCGACCGGCCGGGCCGCCGCGAAGGGCGCGTCCGTCGGGGACCCGGTCGACGAGCTGGACCAAATCGCCCGCGAACGCACGCTCGATCCGGAACTGCTGGCGTTCATCCGGGACACGCTCGCGACCGATCCGCGAGTCCTCGATGCGTATCCGAATGCGAAGGCGGCGGTCGCCGTCCGCGCCACCGAGGGCGTTACACCGAAGAACACGGATCCGATCGATCAGCTCATCGCGATCGGCAGGTCGGAGGGGGCGCTCTTGGCGCCTCGGGAATCGGAACTCAGAGAACGCATCCAGGCCATCGGCGCCGCACTGAACGAGACGGGCGGCATGGAGTCGATGCGGCAAGCGCACGCGGCCGTCCGCAAGGCTCTGGGCGCCGCCCGAGCCCGCGAACTGGAAGTGTCCTGGGACGGGATCGGCGATTGGCTTGGCTAGACGCCCTACCCGGAAGACCCCTCCCGCCGGATCCGGCAACACCGCACCTTCTCGCCCCAACCCCTGATCGACGAGCAGCGCCCACGTTGCGCGGCGGTCACGGGCGGGGGTGGGTGCCCAGGCGCAGGTGCGCGTCGAGGGCGCCGTACAGGGCTCGGATGTCGGCCGGGGTGAGCACGGCGCCGACTCCGCCGACGGCCACGCGTACCTCGTCGGCGGTGACCGCGAACTCGATTGCCGAGCCGCTGTGTCGCACCGGCTCGCCGTGTACCAGGCGGCGCAGTTCGGTCTGCCCGAACCGCCGCGAGGGCGGCGCGGCGTTGTACGCGCGGGCGGCACGGCCCTGGTTCGGCGGCGGTGCGGGCAGCCCGCAGGCGATCAGGAACCCGCGCGTGACCTGGTCGATCGGCCCACCCTCGGGCGGGTCCTGGCGAAACGCGGCGATCACCTCGGCGGCGGTCGCGGTCTCGTCGTACAGCGGCAACGTCCGCAACACCGGCGCGATCAACGTCCGGGTGTACCCCGCGTCCCGCTGCTCGGCATAGCGCGCCCGCAGCAGCCGAAGCGAACGATGCACCGGATGCTCACCGATGACGAACCGGTCCCGATCACACCGCCCCGGGTGCCCCACGCGCCCGTTGCTCCGGTACATCCGCCCGGAGTCGGCGACCACCGCGGTGACCTGCATCCGCGTGCCGGGCTTGGCCAGTTGATAGCCCACCACCATGGTGCTGTGCATACACCCTCCCCCACCGCCGACCCCACCCCACCCGACAGCCCCTCGGGACCACGGTAGATCGCCGGCGACCACGACTCGCCCCCGATGGCCAAAGTGGCAACGGACTGTTTACCTTCGGCGCGGGTCCGGCTTGCGTTCGGCGCGGGTCCGGCTCCCGTTCGGCGTGGGTGCGGCTTACGTTCGGCGTGGGTGAGCCGAACTCGCCGCTGTCGTCCCGAAGCCCGGCGCGCACCGGGTCGACCGCGGCCGCGGTCCGGGCTGTTGCGTGCCCGGTTCAGCGGACGACGTCGAGGACGTTCATCTGCAGACCGTTGGCGTACACGGCGTGCTCGACCAGCTTCAGCTTCTGCGCGTCCTTGTCCGTGGCCGGGAACAGCCGCTTGCCCGCGCCGAGCAGCAGCGGGAAGACGAGCAGGTGGTAGCGGTCGATCAGGCCGGCATCGGCCAGGCCCTGGTTCAGCGACGCGCTCCCGTGCACGATGATCGGGCCGCCCTCGGTCTCCTTGAGGGCGGCGACCTCGTCGAGCGAGCGCAGGATCGTGGTCTCGCCCCAGTTGGAGACCAGGTCGTCGTCGGTGAGGGTGGTGGAGACGACGTACTTCGGCATCGTCTTGTAGTCGGCGAAGTCCGCCATGTCCGGCCACACCGGGCTGAACGCCTCATAGCTGGTCCGGCCCATCAGGATCGCGGTGGATTCCTGCTGTTCCCGCACCTTGAGGTCGAACGCTTCGGGGAGGAACTCGATGTCCTTGAAGGTCCATCCGGCGTTGCGGTAGCCGGGCTCGCCGCCCGGGGCCTCCACGACGCCGTCGAGCGAGATGAACGCGGTGCTGATCAGGGTGCGCATGAGCTTGTTCCTTGGTGTCTCGTGTCGATTCTTGGACTGCCTGCGGCTGTTGGGCACTGCCGCGGTCAGGCGAGGATGCCGTTCAGCCACCGCTGCCAGGCGGCCTCGGCCCCGTCCGTATCCGGCCCGAACAGGTGATGGAACATCACCGCCACGCCGGAGCCGTAGTGGAAGGTGTAGATCCCGTCGGCGGTGCGGACCGCCACCCGCTCACCGTCGGACCAGACGACTTCACCGTCCAGTGGCGGCAGTTCGGCCGGCTCGGCGTGCGCCCGCGCACCCACCACGACCGGAGCCGGCAGCGACAGCCCGCGGCTGAGGGCCGCCCCCACCTCCTGCGGCGATTTCCCCTGCGCCGGCGCCATGGCGAAGACGGGGACCCCGGTGCGTCCGGGGAAGTGGGTCAGGTATTCGCGGAGCGTGTGGAGATGGAAGGGCCAGCCGCGGCGCAGGGCGTCGTACTCGTCCTGCCAGTCGTCGCCGAGCAGGCCACTGTGCACGGCGCGAAGTACGGTACTGCCGCGGTCCCTTCCCTCGATGAGGTACTCGAAGGCCATGAACCGGCCGTCCTCGCCCGGAGTGGTCCGGCTCGCGAAACGTTTGCCGGGCTCGTAGGCGGTGATCACCGCCTCCTCGCGGTGACCCGCGGTGTCCATGGCGGCGATGCCGCCCGCACGTGGCTCCACTTCGTTGCGACCCATGAACCAGGAGTCGATGCCCGGTCCGGTCGCGATCGCTGCCCAGACCTGTTCCGGGCTCGCCGGAAGGGTTGTCTCCAGCTCGATTTCGAACGGGTGCGTCATGGTTTCTTCTCCTCCTGTTCCGCTGCCGGTTCGTGCTCGTGTGTCCCGCCGGCCAACTGCCGCTCGGGGATCTGGTGGAGCCCGACGATCACCCGGTTCCGCCGCCCCCCCGGGGCCGATTCGTCATGGTAGCGACCGACAAGTCCGGCCACCGCCCGGGCCAGTTCGTCGGCGAAGGCCCGCCGGTCGGCCGCCGAGGCGAAGCGCACCTCGGCATCGATGCCGAAGCTCGCGACCCGCTGCTTGGCCCGGGCGGCTCCGGTCACCAGCATCCCGACCTCCTGTACCAACCGGGCCCCCAGTGCCAGCAGCCAGCGGGCGGAGAGCTGGTCGGGAGCTCGGGAGGGATCCGGACTGACCGCGGCCAGGGCACTGGGGGAGATCACGTAGGAGGCGGCGGTGGCGCGGTACACCCGCTCGGTGACGTTGCCCTTGCGTCGCTCCTCGGCGAGCTCGACCAGCCCGTGTCGTTCCAGTTCCTTCAGGTGGTAGTTGACCTTCTGTCGGGGCAGCCCCAGACGGACGGCCAGCATGGCGGCCGAGCCGGGCTCGGCCAGGGCGGCGAGGATCCGGGACCGTATCGGGTCCAGGGACGCCTCGGCCGCGGCGGGTTCTTCGATCACAGCGACGTCCAGCACTCCTCCAGGATCGACCCGACGGTAAAACTTGTCAAGACAAAAAAAGTTGTCGGTCAGGCGGATGCGTCTTCCCGGGGCCGGGTCATGCGAATGCCGACGCGCCGGAAACCGGTCGGGCGACGGGGTTCAGGGTCGCGACGGGGTTCAGGGTCGCGGCGGGACCGGCGGCTCGGCGTCGCGGACAGCGGCCAGCACGACCGGGTCCGAGCAGGCGCGCGCGAATCCGGCGATCCGGTGCTCGATCTCGCGCCCGAGCACGAACGCTCCGATCCGATCGGCGATCGGCACCAGTAGGCGTGGACGAGTACCGAAGTTGTAGCGCCAGATCGCGCGCGTGCGCTGCGGCTCTCCCTCGACGGCGATGAAACGCCAGCCGCCGCCCATCCTGGCGAAGAACCAGGACCCTTCGACCATCTTCATGCCCACGTTGGTCGGCGGCTGGTAGGAGACGTACTCGCTGATCATCCTGAAGCCGACCCGGTGCACGGTGAGGGTACGTACGCCCTTGCCGGGCTCGGTCGCCCCGTGGAGAAAGCGCTGACTGCGGATGAACGGGTCCCACCGCTTGCGCACGGCGCCGGTCGTCTGCGACACGGCGAACGCCGTCGCGATGGCGACGGGTACCTCGACTGACGCTTCCACCATGGGCATACCGCCCATCGTGTCAGGCAAAGCCGGACACCGGGCTAGGACGCGGACGACTGCCGGGCGCCTTCGCGGCCCACGACACCGCATCGCCGGCCGCACGAGCGTAGCCGAGGTCGGTGGTCCTCCCCGGGCCGGTCTCGCTGCGCGCGAACGAGACGCAGTCGGGATCGGGTGACCGCGCGAACGAGACGCAGTCGGGATCGGGTGACCGCGCGAACGAGACGCAGTCGGGATCGGGTGACCGCGCGAACGAGACGCAGTCGGGGATCAGGTGACCGCGCGAACGAGAAGCAGTCGGGGATCAGGTGACCGCGCGACCGGCCAACCAGCCGATCGAAAACCCCCACGGCGGCCGTCCGTTCGCCCGATAGGCTCGCCACATGTCTTCAGTACTGGTGATCGGTTACGACCCGGAAGCGATACCCGGCATCGACGGCAAGTCCGTTCTCGCCGTCCTGGACCACGAACTCGTGCGATTCGCCGAGCAGGGCATCGACGCGGCGCTGTCCCTGGTCGTCTTCGACGAGGCGGCCGAGGCCACCCTGGTGGCGGCGTTGGCCCGGCAGCCGTGGGATGTGGTCGTCATCGGGGGTGGCATCCGCAAGGCCGAGCAGTTGCTCACCTTCTTCGAGCACATCGTGAACCTGATTCGCCGTCATGCGCCCCAAGCCGCCATCGCGTTCAACACCAATGCCGGAGACAGCGTCGAGGCCGCCCGGCGTCAACTGTGAGCCCGGTACGACGAAGGGGTCACCTCGCGGAGGCCGATCCGGACGAATCGGCCTCCGCGTCCGCAGCGAGCAGGCTGTCCAGCGCCGCGATCGTCGCCTCCGTCGACACGTGCTCGATCGCCCGCCAGCCCCGCTCCCGGGCCGCCGTACAGTTCGCCGGGACGTCGTCGATCAGCACGCATCGGTCCGCACGGACGCCGGCCGTGGTCTCGGCGAGGGCGTAGATCTGCGGATCGGGCTTGCTCAGGCCGCAGACGTGCGAGGCGATCACCGTGTCGAACAGGCCCGGGAACAGGTGCGGGGCCGCCTCGTGCAGCAGGGCCTGTCGGTGCGGCTCCCACTCGAGCACGCTGTTCGTCAACAGGCCGATCCGCAACCCGCGTTGCTTGAGGACCTCCAGGTGGCCGAGCAGGCGGGTGTCGATCCGGCGGCCCTCGTACCAGTAGTCGCCGAACCGGCCCAGGTCGATACGCGGGGTACCTGCGGGACCGAGCGCCGCGGTGACCCGACGGCCCCATTCGGCCTGCGACACCCGCCCGCGCTCCATCGCCTCGAACGCGGCGGTACATCCGGTACTCGGCGCGAGGTCGAGCGCGACGCGCCGTACCGCGTCCAGGAACGCCTCGGCCGGGACCTCGGCGGCGGCCAGGACCCGGGCCAGCGCCTCGTCCAGGGGCGACGTCAGCACGCCACCGAAGTCGCTCCACACGACGATGTCGGCCATCACGCCCGCACCGTCTGCCCGAGCCGGGCGTCGGCAGCGGCGGTGTCCACCGGGACGCGCAGCCCGTCCGGCCCGAACAGGTGCAGCCGCTCGGCCGCGACCCGCACCCGAACCCGATCCCCCGCCGCCCGGAACACCCCCTCGGCCGGCACGGTGACCGCCCACGACGAGCCGCCGTCGACGGCGCTTCGGCAGGTCAGCACCCGCCCGTCGCCCGTGTACTCGACGATGTCGACCACCCCGTCCAGCACCAGCCCGTCCGACACGAGCCCGTCCGACACGAGCCCGTCCCCGCCGAGCCCCTCCCCCGCACCGCCGTCCGCCAACACACCATCCGCCGGCCGCCACCCGAGCAACAACGCCCCGGCAGGCACCTCCCGTCCACCCGGCGAGAGTCGCGCGCGCAACCCCGGCGCCTCCAGCACCCCGGCCGGTTGCCCGGCAACCGCCTCCACCGCCTTTACCTCCTGAAGGTTCATCGCCGGGCTACCGAGGAATCCGGCCACGAACGTATTCGCCGGTCGGCTGTACACCTCCTGCGGCGACCCGGCCTGCGACAGCCGTCCCCCGTCCAACACCACCAGATGGGTGGCCATCGACAACGCTTCGAGCTGATCATGCGTCACCAACACCGCAGTACAGCCGAACTCCCGATGCAGCCGGACCAGTTCGGCCCGCGCGTGCTGCCGCAACTGGGCGTCCAACGCGGACAGCGGCTCGTCCAACAACAACACCGACGGACCGCGCACCAACGCCCGGGCCAGCGCGACCCGTTGCCGCTCGCCGCCCGACAGCTGGGTCGGCCGGCGCTGCTCCTTGCCGTCGAGGCGCACCAACGCGCACGCCTGGCGCACCTTTTCGGCGATCTCGGCCCGCGAGGCGGGAGCGGCGGGAGAGACGGGGGAACCAACACGGGCGGCAGAGACAGCAGTGGCGGCATCCGAAGCCCCCGCCCCCACCCCCACCCTCGGCGTCAACCGCGCCGCCAACCCCCGACGCCGATCGTGCCGGGCCTGCATCCGCAGCCCGAAGCTCACATTCTCCGCGACCGTCATGTGCGGGTACAGCGCGAAGTCCTGGAACACCATGGACAGGTCGCGTCGCCCGGGCGGCAGGTCCGTCACATCGACGCCGTCGATCACGATCCGCCCGGCGTCGGCCGTCTCGAGGCCGGCGATCAGCCGCAGTGCGGTCGACTTGCCGCAGCCGGACGGGCCGACCACCACAGTGAACGATCGTGGTGGGATGGTCAGTTCGGGCAGATCCAGGGCCGGTCGGCCACCGGCGCCATGGTCGCCGTAGGACTTGACGAGATCGCGCAGCACGATCCCGCCGGAGGCGGGTCGGTCGGTCATGTCGGGGGTCACCGCAATCCGGAGTGGAGGAACGCGTCGGCGATGCGACGGGAGGCGAGCAGGTAGACGGCGACGACGGGCAGCGTCGACAACATGGCCGCCGCGAGCAGTGGCCCGGGGTTGGGCCCTTCCTGGTTCTGGAACAGTTGCAGTCCCACCTGGATGGTGGTGTGGTCCCGGCTCGGCGCGGCGAGCAGCGGCCACAGATACTCGTTCCAGGTGCTGATGAACACCAGCACCGCGACCGCGCCCAACGCCGGGCGCAAAAGCGGGAGTACCACGAATCGCAGGGTCTCCCACGGGGTGGCGCCCTCGAGTGCGGCGGCCCCGATCAGCCCCGGCGGGATGGCCTTGACGTGTTCGTGCAGGAGGAGCACCGCCAGTGCGCAGCCGGAGAGTTGGGGCAGGACGAGTCCGGGATACGAGTCGCGCCAACCGAGTTCGGCCAACATCAGGAAGTGCGGCACGATCAGCGACTGGGCCGGGACGACCAGGGCCACCGCCAGTGCGCCCATGATCCAGCCGCGCAGCGGGACCCGGAAGCGCACCAGCGCGTAGGCCGCGAGCACGCCCACCGCGAGCTGCGCGAGGGTCACCCCGGCGGCCATCAGGAAGGTGTTGACGAGCAGTCGCCCGATCGGGAAGTCGTCGAGCGCGGTCCGGTAGTGCTCCAGGCTCGCGGGCACCGGCAGCGGGTCGGTGCCGTAGATGTCGTTGGCGGGCTTGAACGAGGTGATCAGCGCCCACAACACCGGGAACAACATCGCCCCCGCGACGGCGATCAGCACGGCATGCCGCCCGACCGCTCGCAGGACCTTGACCACCGGCTCGACGGTACTATCGCGTCTCGGCACGAGCAGACCTCCCGGCAAGGCGCCCGGCCACGATCCGCAGGCCGAAGAGCGCGGTGAGCGCGAGCACGATGACGACCGCCGCCGCGGACGCGGCGCCGATGTCGAAGAAGGTGAACCCGTAGACGTAGAGCCGGTGGTAGACGTTGTCCGTGCTGCCGTCGGGCCCGCCCTGGGTGAGCACCGCGACGTTGGTGAACACCCACTGTCCGGCGAGTACGACACACACGAAGCCCAACAGCACGGTGGTGCGGCGCAGTTGCGGCCAGACCACGAAGCGGGTGATCTCCCATTCGGTGGCGCCCTCGATCCGGGCGGCCTCGATCCCGCGCCGGTCGATCGCCGCCAGGGCGGCGCCGAACAGCAGCATGTTCAGCGCGATGATCTTCGCGGCGGTGACGGCGACGATCACCGGCAGTGCGGTGTCCGGGTCCCCGAGCCAGTTGCGATCGTCGGCGAAGCCCAGACCGCCCAGTGCGGCATTGGCCACTCCCTGAAGGGGATTCAGGACGAACTGCCACGAGACGGCGGTGGCCACCGGGGCCAGCACCACGGGCAGGAACAGCAGTGCCCGATAGATCTCGGACATCCGGCCGGGCCGTTTCCACAACATGATCGCCAGCCCCAGCGGAACGAAGGTGGCGAACGGCACCATCAGCGCGACATAGAGCACGGTACGGCGGATCGCGCGCGGGAACTCCGGTTCGCCGAAGAGTCGTTCGTAGTTGTCGGTGCCCACGAACGGGTGCTGATCCGAGGTCAGGTCCCAGTCCAGGAAGCTGAGTACCCCGGTGAACACCAGCGGCCCGTAGACCCACACCACCAGCGAGAGCAACATCGGCGACAGGTAGAGCCACGGCCCGAGCCGCCCGCTCCGGCGCTTCCCGCCCGCGCGCGGCACCGCGGCGGTCTCCCCGCGCGCGCCCTCCACCAGTGTGGCGGTCACGATCGTGCGGCCAGCGAGCGGATCTTGGCCGCCGCCTCGGCCAACGTCTTCGCCGGATCGGCCTTGCGC
This sequence comes from Embleya sp. AB8, assembly GCF_049739465.1. Lineage (NCBI taxonomy): Bacteria > Bacillati > Actinomycetota > Actinomycetes > Kitasatosporales > Streptomycetaceae > Embleya > Embleya sp. AB8. The sequence continues at coordinate 36,328 of NZ_JBMHHY010000008.1, read as the reverse complement.
AGCACGATCGGCTCCACCGCCTCGTCCTGGAGGGCCAGCACCGCCTGGTTGGCGTTGCGTCCGGGGAAGAACGTGTACGGCGTGACCGAGTCGAGTTGGTCGAGTGCCGGCAGCAGCCGCTTGTTCTCGGCGAAGTAGCCCCCGAGGTAGGCCGGATCGCTCACCAATGCCTGACGCAGCGGCAGATAGCCCATGTCCCGGGTGATCACGGTGAATCCCTGGGCCCCGGTCAGGAAGCTGACGAACCGCCAGGCGGCCCGCTGCCGAGCCTTGTCCTTCGTCAGCACCGCCAGGCCCGCCCCCGAGTAGGTGGGCCGCGCCGGTGCGTCCGTGAAGCGCGGGAAACCGGCCGTGCGCAGATCGAACTTGCCGCTCGCGGCCTTCTCGAAGTTGGTCAGCGCCGCCGTGCTGAGCACGATCATCGCCAGCTTCCCGCCGGCGAACGCCGCGACCGCGTCGTTCGCGGACACCGCCGGTGCCGCGCCGGAGACGGTGAGGTCCTGGAGCGCGGTCAGCGCGCCGACCGCGGCCGGATCGGTGAGCGCCAAACTGCCGTCGGGGCGCAGCAGCGTACCGCCGTTGCTCGCGATCACCGACTGCGTCAGGTAGTCGGACTTGCCCGCGTCGGCCACCGCGAAGTAGCAGCCCTGGGCACCGGAGCGGACCACGGCCAGCGCGGCGTCCTTGATCTCGGCGACCGAGCGCGGCGCACGGTCGGGATCGAGGCCCGCCTTGCGGAACAGGTCGGCGTTGTAGAACAACACCGGGATGGACATCGTGTAGGGCATCGCCTTGACCTTGCCGTCGTGCCGGACGGCCGCCAGCACCCCCGCCGACATCCCGGCGACGTGTGCCTGCCAGTCGGCGGGCGCGGGGAGGTCCTGGACCGGCACGAGCGGCAGGTTCGCGTACGCCTCGGCCATCTTGCTCCAGCCGATCTGCGCGACGTCGGGTGGATTGCCGGCGGCGGTGTCCGTGCGCAGCTTGGTCAGTACGTCCTTGACCGCGACGCCCTGCGGCTTGATCCGGACGTCCGGGTTGGCCGCGTGGAACGCGTCGATCAGCTTCTGCGTGCCCTGGCCGCCCAGGTCGGGCGTGCCGTAGTTGTAGGAGAGGAAGTCGAGGGTCACCGTCTTCCCACCGCCGCCCCCTCCCCCGCCGCCACCGCACGCGGCGGTCAGCCCGGTCAGCCCGGCGACTCCGAGCAACCCGAGCACGGATCGGCGGGCCAACACCGGCCCACCGCTTCCCTTGCCGCTGCTTCCGATACTGCCGATCGCCTTCACTACGAACCCTTCCGAACGTCGAATCGAGCCCCGGGGTGGGCCAGCAGCACCGGCCCGGCGTAGACGGCCGCCGCCTCGGCCCGGCGGGCGGCCAGCCAGTCCGGGTCGGCGGTGACGAAGTGGGTCAGCACCAACTGCCCGGCTCCCGCGGCCGCCGCGGCGCGGCCCGCGTCGGCGGCGCTCAGGTGGCCGTGCGCGCCGTTGTCGGTCTGCTCCAAGGTGGCCTCGGCCAGGAGCAGATCGCTGTCCCGGGCCAGTTCCGGCAGTGCGTCGGTGACGCCGGTGTCGCCGGTGTAGACGAGCGTCCCGTCCGGGCCGGTCACCCGTACCCCGCAGTTCGGCGCGGCGTGCCGCAACTCCCGGACGTCCACCCGGCAGTCGCCCACCGCGAAGTCGTCGCCCGAGGTGTACTCGCGGACCTCGAAGGCAAGTTCGAACGCCTGGTCCAGGAGCGGCATCGTGGTCACCGGGAACAGCGCCGCCAGCCGGTCGAGCACATCACGCGCGCCGGCCGGTACGTACAGCGGCAACCGCCCCCGATCGGCACGCCGCGGCGGCAGCGCGGCCCGCTTGAACGACTCGGGCAGGTCGCCCGGGTAGGGCACGGTGGCGGCCAACAGCCGCTTGCCGAGCGGGAGCAGGTCGTAGCAGTGGTCCAGGTGCATGTGGCTGATCACCACGGCGTCGAGCCGGTCCGGCCGGGTCACCGTGCCCAGGCCGGTCATCACGCCCGGTCCGCAGTCGAGCAGGATCCGGGCGCCGGCCGAGGTGACGAGATAGCCCGAACTGGCCTGCCCGTCGGCCGGCATGCCCGAACGACATCCGAGCACGGTGAGTTGCATTTCCGATTCCGATCTACGAGTCGACGCGAAAGGCACTGCCTTCGCACCGAAATCGTGATTCACCGGCTCCGCCCCGGCAATGAGCAATCGCCGAACGCGCCATTGCTGCGGACAATCGCCGAACGCGGCACCGGGCCATGGCTCGGCGCCCTCGATCGGGCCCGTCGATACGCCGAGGAACACCGGCTACGCGTGCGCGACCTCGACCGTCTCGACGCTGTCCAGGAACGCCTCGACCACGGGATCGTGGTCGTCGGCGCGCCAGACCACGTCCAGGCTCAACATCGGCACCGGATCCACCAGCGGCACCACGCTCAACCCCTGCCGGGCCGGTTGGATCGCGCGGACCGCGGCCGAGGCGAAACCCACCACCGGCCGGGTCGAGACCACCACGCCGGTGGCGCCGGTGTCGTCGACTTCGTCGGCAATGGTCAGGCTGATCCCGCTGTCCTCGGCGGCGCGCACGATGGTGTCGTACATCGCCGGGCTCTGTTCACGCTGGAACAGTACGCAGGGCTGGTGCGCGAGTTCGCGAAAGGCCACCTGTTCGCGTCGCGCCCACGGATGCCCGTCGCCGACCACCGCGACCAGCGGCAGGGACAACAGCCGGCGTGAGCGCAACCGCGCGCTCAACGGCCGGCCGAAGATCAGCGCGACGTCCAGGTCTCCGGCGAGCAGCCCGGTCAGTTGCGGTCCGCTGCGCTTCTCCCACAGTGAGGTGACCACCCCGGGATAGTCCTCGGCCAGGCGCTGCAGGGTCGGCGGCAGCACCCGCTGCCCGGCCGGGAAGTTGAACCCGACCTTGACCGTGCCGACCCGCCCGGCCGCCGCCTCGCGGGCCAGGTCCGCGGCCTTGGCGAGCCGTTCGACGATGCCCTGCGCCTCGGCGCGGAACACCCGACCGGCGGGGGTCAGCCGTACCTCGTGCGACGTGCGGGCCACCAATACGACGCCCAGTTCCTTTTCGAGGCGCTGGAGTTGTTGACTCAGCGAGGGTTGCGCGAGATGCAGCCGTTCGGCGGCTCGGCCGAAATGCAGTTCGTCGGCAATCGCGAGAAAAGACTCCAGGTAACGGAATTCCATGTGCCATCCTTCCCGGAGCGCGTGCCTTCGCCAACCTAGCGGGGACCGCACAACGCCCGATGACGGCAAAGTGCCGATCCGGCGAACTTCAGCCCGGCGACGGGCCGACGCTCACCGGCGGCGCCGCGCCCGGTGCGCCGCCCGCGAGTCGGGTGGCGCTGCGGAGTCACCGGGGCTCACTCGTTGTGGTGATTCGGCGCGCCGGGGCGTTCCGTGCCCGGGTGCCGACCGGGACGAGCCGATAGTTTTCCGCCGACCGCCCCGCCCACCGGTTCGGGCCGCCCACTCGTCGTGGACGATCGGGCCCGGCAGGCCCCTTGTCAGGAGGTGCGCCCTGCATACCGTCGGTCCCGCCCACCCCGCCGATCCCGACCGCTCGCTCGCCGGGCCGCTCGACCGGCCGCCGTCCCGGCGTCGATTCCTGCAGGGTGTCGGCGGCCTCGCCGTGGTCGGCCTGCTCGCCGGCGACGCCCTCGCGCTCGACGCGGGATCGCGCTCCGCGTCGCTCACCTTCACCGCCGCCACGAACGGGGCCGCGACCATGCACCCGGCCGCCGACGCGATGATCGCGGAGGTACAGGGCGTGTTGTGGTCGATTCCGCTGCGCGGGGGTCCGGCCCGCGCGCTGACCACGCCGGATCTGGAGCCGACTCGGCCGACGTTCTCTCCGGATGGGCGGCTGCTGGCGTTCTCCGCCTACCGCGACGGCGCGTTCCACGTGTGGACGATCCGGCCGGACGGCACCGGGCTGCGCCGGCTCACCGACGGTGCGTGGGACGACCGGGGTCCCGCGTGGTCCCCCGACGGCACCCGGCTCGCCTTCGCGTCCGAACGCGGCGGCGATCCGGTGACGGGGTGTCCGTACCGCATCTGGGTCCTGGACCTGCGTAGCGGTGCCCTGACCACGGTCGGCGGCTCGCCCGGGCCGGACGGGCCGGACGGGCCCGCGCAGGTGGGTGCCTGGGAGGACTTCGACCCGACCTGGGCCCCGCACGGCGAGCGCATCCTGTTCGTCCGCGCCGACACCTCCGGGCCCGCCCCCGACGCGCGCCGGGTCCTGTCGGTGCGCGCCGACGGCCTCGGCCCGGTGACCGTCGAGCACACCGACACCACCGCCGGCGTGCAGGTGATGACGCCGGCCGTGTCGCCCACGGGGCGGCTCGCCTACCTGCGCACGACCGGGACGGCGGGGCACGGTACCGAGGCCGGGTCGGGTGCCCTGATCGTGGACGGCGCACCGGTGGCGATCGACGGCGACGTGCTCCCGGTGCCGCCGCGCTGGGCCTCGGATCGCGAACTGCTGCTGAACGTGGACGGCCGGTTTCGGCTCGGCTCGCCGGACACCCCGACCGCGAGCCGGGAGATCCCGTTCCGCGCCACGCTCACCCTGGATCGCCCGCGCCGACGCGCCAAGCAGCACCGGTTCGACGAGGACCGGGTCCGGCCCGTGCGTGGGATCCATCTGCCCGCGCTGTCCCCCGACGGCTCCGAGGTGGCCTTCGCCGCGCTCAACTCCCTGTGGATCGTCCCGACTTCGGGCGGGGCCGGGCCACAGCGGGTGCGCTCGGTCCCGCCGACCCGCTATGTGCTGGCGCCGACCTGGACAAGCGACGGGCGGGCTCTGGTGTTCGCCGACGACCGGGACGGTCTGTTCGCGGTACGGCGGTTGGACCTGGCCTCGGGCGCGGAGACGGTACTGGCGACCGGCGGCCGGGTACATCCGGCGCTGTCCCCGGACGGTACGCGGCTGGCGACCCTGGACATGTCCGGCAATCTTGTGCTGACCGACCTGGCGCACGGCACCGAACACATCCTGGCCGCGCCGATGGGCGGCGGCGGACTGCCCGGGCGGCCGAGTTGGTCGCCGGACGGCCGCTACCTCGCGCTGTGCGACCGCAACCGGCTCAACCGGCGGTTCCGCGAGGGCTACAACCTGATCCGGGTCGTGGACACCTTCGACGCCCCGGCCGGCGACCCGACGAGCGCCGAACCGGTGGGCGCGGCAGGGCTGTTCGCGGTCGCGCCGCACACCTCGATCGCCGACCGCTACGACTCGGGTCCGGTCTGGTCCCCCGACGGGCGCACGATGGCCGTCGTCGTCGAGTCCGCGCTGTGCCTGCTGCCGGTACACCCCGACGGCAGCCCGGCCGGCGAACTGCGCGGGCTCGGCCCGGAGTCCGCCGACCACCCGTCCTGGGCCCGGGCCACCGGCGGGTTGTTGTACCTGTCCGCCGGGCGACTGCGCCTGCTCGACGCGCCCGGGACCGGTCCGGCCCGCACGGTGCCCGTGGCTCTGGACTACCGGCGGCCGACCCCGGTCGACGTCGTCGTACACGCCGGCCGGTGCTGGGACGGCACCGGCGAGACGGTCCGCGACGACGTCGACGTCCTGGTGCGCGGCGGGCGGATCACCGCGATCGAGCCGCACCGGACCCGCCGGGCCGGCGAGCGGCTCGTGGACGCCTCCGCACAGACCGTCGTGCCGGGCCTGTGGGACGCGCACACCCACCCCTGGCAGTACACCTACGGCGGCCGGCAGACCGGCATCCAACTCGCCTACGGCATCACCACGGCGGTCTCCCTCGGCGGCTTCGCGTACGAGCAGGCCCGGCTCAAGGACGCGCTCGCCGCCGGGGAGTTGCTCGGTCCGCGCCTGCTGACCACCGGCGAACTGCTCGACGGCGCCCGGGTGGCCTACAGCATGGGCCGCGCGCACCGCACCCGGGACGGCCTGGCCCGCTCCCTGGAGCGCGCCGCCGCGCTCGACTGGGACATGGTCAAGACCTACGTCCGGGCCCCGGCCTGGCTGATGGCCGAGGCCGCCCGCCACGCGCACGAGGAACTCGGCGTCCCGGCCGGAAGTCACCTGTGTTCGCCGGGAATCGAGCTGGGCCAGGATCTGACCACCCACCTCCAGGCCACCCAGCGCGTCGAGTTCGGCCGCGCGGTCTCCGCCGCCGGCCGGGCGTACCAGGACGTCGAGGAGATCTACACCGCGACGGACTTCGCGATGATCGCCACCCCGTTCACCGCGTCGGCCCTGCTCGGCCTCGATCCCGCGTTGGCCGAGGACGAACGGGTCACCGTGCTGATGCCGCCCTGGGACCGGGACCAGGTGCGGCAGCTCGCCGCACACCCGCCGAGCAGCGCGCAGACGACCGCCCTGGACACCGAAATGGCGATCTACCGGCGGGTGTTGCGCGGCGGCGGCCTGGTCGCGCTGGGCACCGACGCGCCGTTGGTGCCGATCGGCCTGCATCTGCATCTCGGCCTGCGGGCGTTGCACGGCGGCGGGCTGTCCGTCGCCGAGACGCTGCGCACCGCCACTGTGCTGCCCGCCCGGCTCTTCGGCGCCGACCGCGACCTGGGCACCCTGGAGCCGGGCAAACTGGCCGACCTCACCCTGGTGGCCGGCGATCCGTTCACCGACTTCGCCTCGATGATCCGCACGACGTCGGTGCTTCGCGGTGGGGTGCGCTGCGAACAACGCGACCTGATCGCGGCATTCGAGCCGGCGGCGCGGTGACCGGTCGGCGGGCGATCCCCGTAGAGTGATCCACACGATACGGTCCGTGTTCGAGGGACGGAGAACAGGCGTGGCTCTCACCGATCTGGCCGAGACGGAAGTACTGAGGATTCCCCAGGACTTCCCCCCGGGACCACTCTTCACGATTCCGCCGATCCTGGCCACCCTGCGCGACGACCGGCCGCTGTGTCCGGTCGTGATGCCCAGTGGCAACCGGTTGTGGCTGGTCACCCGCTACGCGGACGTGCGCTTGGTGATGCACGATCCCCGCTTCTCCCGGGATCTGGTCTTCGCCGGCGCACCCCGGATGGCCGGCGACGACCTCACCTCGGTCGAGGGCTCCCTGTTCAACATGGAAGGCGACGATCACGCCCACCTGCGAAGCGTGCTCGGCGCGTACTTCACCCGCCGTACGGCGGACGGGTGGCGCGTGACGACGGAGCGGCACGCGCACGACCTCGTGGATCGCCTGGAACGGGCCGGGCCGGCCGGGTCCGTCGACCTGGTCACCTCGTTCAGCGAACCGCTCGTGGCCCGGTTCGCCACCGAGCTGATGGGCATCGACAACGACGAACACGCCCGGGCGCAGGTGCAGATCCGCCGCCAGTTGGACCTGTCGGGCACTCCCGAGCAGATCCGGGCGGCGACCGCGGCCGTGGCGGCCCTGGCCGAGGAACTGGTGGACCGGGCCGACGGGCACACACCCGGCAGGTCCGGCGGGCCGGTGGGCACCCTCGCGCAAGCCGCTCGCGAGGGCACGATCAGCCGACGGGAGGCGGTCGGGACCACGGGCCTCCTGCTGATGAACGTGACCGATCCGCTGGTCCCGCCGCTCACCGTGGGCACCATGACACTGCTCCTGCACGACGACCAACTCGCCGCGTGCCGGCGGGATCCGCGATTGTGGCCGGAGGCCGCCCGCGAGGTGCTGCGCTACCACAACAACGGCATCACCAACTTCCCGCGCGTGGCCCTGGAGGACATCGACCTGCACGGGATCCGGGTGAGCAAGGGCGAGGGGGTGATCACCTCCACGCTCGCCGCCGCGCACGACCCGCGCGAGTTCGCCGATCCCGGCGTGTTCGACCTGCGCCGGACCGAGAAGGGCTCGGTCTTCTTCGGCGCCGGCACACACTTCTGCCTGGGCTCGGTACTGGCCCAGGTGGTCGTCGCGACGGCCTACGCGGTGCTCTTCGCCCGCCTTCCGGGCCTGCGCCTGGCCGTTGCACCACACACCGTCGAGAAGGCGGACGACAGCTTCTTCGCATGCCCGGCGACGTTGCCGGTCACCTGGTGAGGAGTACGCGCAGTGGGTCCTGAGGAACAGGGGCGCCGGCCGACGGCTTCGCGGGCGCCGTCGGCGGCGGGCGAGGGGATCCTCACCCGCGGCACGCTGGTGCTGATGGCCATCGCCACCGGCCTGTCCGCGGGCGCGAACTACTTCGCCCAGCCGCTCCTGGATGTGATGGCCGAACGGTTCGGCATGGGCTCCGGCACGGCGGCCTTCGTGGTGGCGGTCAGCCAGATCGGCTACGTATGCGGCCTGGTGCTCCTGGTCCCGCTCGGCGACCTGGTCGAGCGGCGCCGGCTCACCGTGACCCTGTGCGCGGCCACCGCCGTCGGCCTGGCCGGCACCGCCCTCGCGCCGAACACCGCACTGTTGTTCGTCGGGCTGATCCTGACCGGGGTGTGCTCGGTCGGCGCGCAGGTGATGGTGCCGTTCGCGGCGACCATGGCGGCCCCCCGGATGCGCGGCCGGGCCGTGGGGACGGTGATGACCGGGCTGCTCCTGGGCATCCTGCTGGCCAGGACCGCCGCCGGCGGGCTGTCCGCGCTCGGCGGCTGGCGCACGGTCTACTGGGTGAACGCCGTGTTGATGGCGACGATGGCGGTACTGCTGCGCCGCACGCTGCCGCGCTTCCCGGCGGTCGACCCCGCGCCGTACCGCTCCGCGTTCCGCACCATGGCCCGCCTGTGGCGCCGGCACCCGGTGTTGCGGTGGCGGACCCTGATCGGGGCGTCGAGCTTCGCGGCGTTCACCGTGTTGTGGGTCTCGCTGACCTTCCTGCTGTCCGGACCGCCCTACGGCTGGTCGCCGCCGGCCATCGGCCTGATCGGACTCGCGGGCGCCGCCGGGGCGTTGGCGGCATCACTGGCCGGCCGCCTGGCCGACCGCGGCCGGGCCCGCACCGTCACCGAGGCCGGCGCCGTCCTGCTCCTGCTGTCCTGGGCCCCGCTGGCCGCCGGGAAACACGGCCTCGTCCCGCTCCTCGCGGGCGTCCTGCTCCTGGATCTGGCCGTCCAGGCCGTGCACATCAGCAACCAGAACGTGGTGTACGCCCTCGACCCGAGCGCCCGCAGTCGACTCAACTCCCTCTACATGACCACCTACTTCCTCGGCGGCGTGACCGGATCCGCGCTCACCTCCGTGGTCTGGAGTCACGCCGGCTGGACCGCGGCCTGCGTACTGGGCGCCGCCTTCAGCACGATCACCGCCCTGTCCTGCGCCGGCGAACACCACGCCCGACGCAACGCACGGGCGTGACGGGCAGCTTCGCCCACGGGCGGTCGACCCCGGCAGGAGGGAGGCACGATGGTGCCGCGATCCTGCCGGGGTCGCGAAGCGGGTGCGGGGATCATGCCACCTTGGTGATGTTCTCGGTCTGGTAGTCGCCGCAGTAGTTGGTCTGATAGACGGCCGTGACGACCCAACCGCCGGGGATCGGCGAGTTGCCGCAGACGTGCATGCCGTTGCTCAGGGCGTTGGTGATGGTCTCGCCGAGATACCCGCCGCAGCTGTTCGTCACGTAGACGGAAGTGACCACCCAGCCGCCCGGGATCGGCGAATTGCCGCAAATCCGAATGCTGGAACCGCTGTTCGCCGAGTTGGTGAGGGTCTCACCGAGGTACCCGCCACAGCTGTTGTTCGGGTAGGCGGAGGTCACCACCCAACCGGCCGGCACGGGCGTGTTGCCGCAGACCCGGATCCCGTTGCTCAGGGCATTGGTGATCGACTCGCCCAGGTAGTCGCCACAGGTGGCCGTCACATAGGCGGAGGCCACCACCCAGCCGTCCGGGATCGGTGAATTGCCGCAAATACGGATGGTGGACCCGCTGTTGGTCGAGTTGGTGAGGGTCTCGCCGAGAAACCCGCCACAGCTGTTGGTCTGGTAGACCGAGGTGATCACCCAGCCGCCGGGGATCGGCGAATTGCCGCAAATACGTACCCCGTTGTACGGCAGGTCGATCGTCTCGACGAGATAGCCACCACAGCTGTTGCTGGTACCGGCCGAGGTGATCACCATCCCCGGGGGTACCGGCGTGTTGCCGCAGATCGTGGTCGCCTGTGCCGAACCGGCGAACAGCACGAGGCCGCTGCCGACCAGGGCCAGCGCGGTGAGCAGCCGGGCCAGCCACATTCCTGTTTGTTTCACGTGCTCTCCAGATTGTCCGAGTCGGTGTCGTCCGGGTCGGTGTGTGGTCCGTACCGGCGGCGTCCGTCCGGGGTTTCGGACGTGCCCGGCGGCACCCCGGCGCGGCAACCACAGTGCGGGCGTCGAGGAGCGGAACCAACAGCGACTCTCTTCGGACAATGAATCCCGGAAAACCGGCCAACGCGGGTCAACCGCCTTTCCCGACGCGGACAATCAATTCCGGAGCCGCTACCAGGGGAGAAGACGAGATGGGCCGCAAACAACGCACCCTGAACCCGACCGCAGGCCCGGTGGCCGAGTTCGCTCTGCAACTGCGGGGATTGCGCGAGCGCGCGGGAAACCCCACCTTCGCCACGATGAGCAGACGGGCGCATCGATCGACCTCGGCGCTGTCCGAGGCGGCCGGCGGGGTGGAATTCCCGACCTGGGCCACGGTGGAGGCGTTCGTCCAGGCGTGCGGCGAGACGAACACCGCGTGTTGGCTCGAACACTGGGAGCGGGCTCGCGAGGCGCTGAAGGAGACGGCGGGTGCGGGGCCGGGGGCCAGCGGTGTGCCCGACGTCGGGCCCGGGGTGGGCGAACTCCTCGGCGCGGCGCCGCTCTTACCCGCCTCGGCCGGCGCCGCGGCGACGGCCTCGCCCGAGCCCTCGCCCGCGCGCCGGCGACGGCTGTTGTCGACGCGCGGCATCCGGACCGCGGCGACCCTGGCCGTCGGCATCGCCACCGGGCTGGTGACCGGGGTGAACCTCCCGCGCGCGCACGACGCCTCGGCCGCGCCCGCGGCGTCGCCCAAGGCGATGCCGACGGTGGTGATCGTCCCGATGTCCACGCCGCCGCCCTGGCCGGCCACCGGGTCGGGCTGCGCGACCCGGACCCGGTGGGTGTACCAGTTCGACCACGCCTACCAGGGCCAGGTGTACGTCCTCCTCGCCACGCCCGGCGCGGAGCCTCGGCCGACCGAGGCCACCATCACGTGGGGCGCCTGGCAGTGGCACCAGACGGTGAATGTCGCGCCGGGCGATCCCACCCAGAGCAGTGGCGGAGCACTCCTGTTGTTCAACAAACTCGACACCAACATCCGCAACCCGCTGATCACCATCGACACGACGGCCCCGACCTGCGTGGCGTTCGGCACGGCCGGCGGTACCTCCGTCGCACCGCAGACCACGATCGACGCCAACCAGGGGTGGGTGGGCATCACCCCGTCCCCGGCACCGGACGGTTCATAGCCGGACCTCGGCGGCAACCTCCTTCTCCGGCACGGGGTGTGCGCTTCGGCCGGTGCGGGGCGCGGCGATCAGGAGCGCGAGGGCGGTGACCGCGGCGCCGGGAAGGCCGAGCCAGAGCGGTGACATCCACTGCTGGGCGAGTCCGCCGAGGGCGCCGCCGGCGGCCACGCCGAGGTAGCGCGCGGAGGAGTTCAGCCCCAGCAACACCGGCGTGGCGGCGGGCGCGTGGGCGACCAGCCGGTGCTGCTGCGGCACCACCGGCAGGCCCACGCACACCCCCCAGAGCGCCGCCCAGACCAGCGCGGTGGGCAGGGTCTCCACCGCCGCGCGACCGACCGCGAGCACCGGGACGGCGGCGGCGAGGCCGGCGACCAGAACCCGCTCGGGCGGGTGACGGTCGGAGAGGTGTCCGGCGAGGAGATTGCCGCTCAGTACGCCGAGCCCGTATCCGAACAGGGCCACGGTCAGGACACCCTCGGAGTCGTCGGTCGCCTTCACGAGGGCGGCGCCGATGTAGGTGTAGAGCAGGTACGTCCCGGCCATGGCCAGCATGCTCACCACGAGCACCCGCTGGACCAGCCGTTCCCGGAGCGGCGCGAGGCGGGCGCGCAACGGGATGGCGGGCAGGGTGATCCGAGGGATGCCCGCCGCGACGCCCAGCGCCGCGACCAATCCGAGTGCGGCGACGGCCCACAGGGTCACGTGCCAGTCGCCGCGGCCGATCAGGGTGCCGAGCGGCAGGCCGACGGCGGTCGAGAGGGTAAGCCCGCCGAGCACGAACGCCAGTGCCCGGCCCCGCCGTTCGGGTGGCGCGACGGCCGCTGCGGCACTGGACGCGGTGGAGGTGATGATGCCGGCGCCGACGGCGGTGAGGACGCGGGCGGCCAGGACCGCACCGTACTGCGTGGCCGGCGCGGTCGCGGCGTTGCCGACGACGAACACGCCCAGGGCCCAGAGCAGGGCGGTACGCCGGTCCAGGGCACTGGTCGCCCAGCCGAGCAGGGGCGCCGCAACGGCGAAGGTCAGCGCGAACGCGGTCACCAGCTGACCGGCGCGGGCGACGCTGACGTCGAGGTCGTCGGCGATGGACGGAAGCAGCCCGGCGAGCACGAAGCCGTCGGTGCCGACGGCGAACGTGGCAAGCGCAAGAGGGAGCAATCGTTTGTACATGGCTCGATCATATGGACACATGTCCATGCGTCAATATGTGGGCTAGACTGACCCCGACAGCCGAACCCAGGAGGCAGGGACCAGATGCGGGAGCTGACACAACCGTCCAGGGACGAGATCACGTTCGTCGAAGTGCTCCACGCGCTGGCCGACCCGGCCCGCCTACAGATCGTCGCCCACCTGGCCGACGGGCGCCGGGAAAGCTGCTCCGGCATCAACGAGGGCATGGATGTCCACCAGACGACCATGTCCCACCACTACCGGGTACTCCGCGAAGCCGGCCTCACCTGGACCACCATCGAAGGCCGCTCCCGCTACGTGACGCTGCGCCGGGCGGACCTGGACGCCCGCTTCCCGGGCTTCCTGGCCGGCGTCCTCACCCAACTGCCGGAGCCGGCACGGCCTTCCTAACGCACGATCGGAGCATTGGGGATGGTCGGCACGTCGGTCGGCCGGGGCAGATTCGGGCAGTACCTCGTCCTGGGATCCGGCGGCGGGGTCATCAGGCACACCGGAATCACACTGAACGTGGGCCTGGGCGCGTACGACTTGGCCGCCTCGACGGCCGGGCCGATCCCGCGCTCAGCCAAATAGCCCGCACAACTCGTGCTGCGCAGAGCCAGGCAAACGTCGTCGATCCGCTTCACCGCAGGATCGGCGGCCGGATCCCGCCCGGCGGCCTGCGCCGCGTGGGCCCGCGCGATCGCGGCATTCAACTCCGCCTGGGTAGGCACGAACGGCGCACTCGTCGTCGCGGCGACCACGGGTGCGGACGCGACAACCTCGTCCTCCGCCGGCCGCGCCGGTGGCGGCTCGACACTCGCCGACGCCACCGAACTCGCGGCAACCGTCGGCGAATCCGAGGCAGCCGGCGACGCGGACCGCCGCTCGGAAGTCGCCCGCGAACACCCGATCAGCCCCACGGCAGTCACCACCACGACCACCATCACCGCACGCCGCACCGAACCCGCCCCCACCTCGTCCGAAACCCGCATCCTGCCAGATTCGGCACCGACAACCCCGCCACCGAGCGGATCGCCCTGTCGGCATGGCCCGCAGAGCACGGCGACACGCCGGGACGCCACCAACTCAACGAGCTCGACCTGCACTTCAGGTCCCGCCGAGGCCGCCGGCCGTGTCGCCCGAGCCAGCCGTACCGGCTTGACAGACATCCCATGAGCTGAAGAGTCAACCGGCGAGTGCGTGAGCCCGGTTGCCACGCAGTCCTCTGGTCCAGCGGAGGCCGCTCCACAACCCGACAGCAGGGTCACGCAAGCACGGTCAGAGCCGCTTTCAAGAGTGCCATCACGGGCTGATGTCTGCCGTCCATGGCCCGGTGGCACCCAGCGGCCAACTGTCGGCCTCGCCATGCCTGCACGCGGCGCCCGAAGGAGAGGGCGTGACTCTCCAAGTCGAGGGTCGCAAGCGACCAGCCGTCACCGCAGGACTACGCAGATGCCCCGTCTCTCGAAGATTTCCGCGATGAGGTCGAACAGCGATGCCTCGCCATCGCGGGTGGGCACACGCTCCGTCAACCGCGCCCTGGCCTCGTCCGAGGACTCCCACTGCAAGGTGAATGGCGGGGCTGCGCCCCACCTGCCCGTCAGGCAGTCGTCCAGAGCGTCCAGGTTCCAGCCGAAGTATCCGCCGGGCCCGTTGATGGCTTCACCCATCGCGCAGTAGAAGCTGTCCTCGTCAACGACGTGCCGACCGTTCAGCGTGAACATCTGGCCGGCGGCAACGTCGGGCTTCCCCTGTCGTCGGTACTGATGGGACCACAGCGCCACCGACAGCCACGCTCGCTTGCCCTCAGGGTCCAGCTCGTGCCACATGCCGGTTCGATTCATGCGACCCGCACGGACCAGGTCCCATATGCCGTCCGCCCCCGGCAGGGCGTTCTCGCACCACAGCGTCACCGTGAGGTCGATGAGGCCGGCTCCGTGCGCGGAGGGCTGAACATCGACGACGGTGACCCCGCCGACGAAGTAGGAACCCATAGTGGCGCCGTCGGCACCGAGGATTTCGAACCAGGCGTTCCCCGCCATGGCGCGACGAGTGCCGACAAGATCAACGCTCTTCAGCAGACCACCCTGCGGGAAGCAACCCGCGAGGTGCACTCGCCGCGTTCCCTCGTCCGCTGGCAGCGGTGTGAACAACCCATCAGCCCCCTGGGCAAAGCCCCAGAAGTCGGCGTCGTCCTCGTCCGAGGTCAGAGCGTACTTCCGCCCCTGGTTATCCTGACCTACTGTTCGCATCGCACTCCCCATAAGAGCGCCGATCCTATCGGCGCCCCGCAACCTGCCCGATTGATGCCGACCATCCGCTTCAACGAGAGCGCGCGGGCACGGCGGGATCGGCGGTCCGGGACGGTCCGCCACCTTGGCTGTTGTCAGCCTGCTGCCAAGCGTGATCTTCCATTGAGGGCGCTGACCGCGGCGGAGGTCGTCCGGCTGAGCCGCTCCGCTGCCGCGCGGAGCGCGGTCCCAAGCATGGAAGGCGTCAGGATGCCCGTCCGAGATCAAGTCAACGTAGTACTCGTCGCCCACAGCCAGAAGAAAGGCGAGTTCGGGACCGGTTTGCGCGGCCGTCAGGCCCTGCCAGACCCTGCCCGCTACCTCACCGGGCGTCTTGGTGCCGGCCGCCGGCTGGCCTGCCAGGTAGTGGAGAAGGCAGCGTTCGGCGGTCTCCTCGTCGGGGATGGCAGTGCCGAGCTCGCCCACGGCCTGCCGGAACAGTCCTTCGATCTCAGCGGTGTCGTCGCGTCGATTACGTCCCGCCAAGTCACACAGCGCGGGAGAATCCAAGCCGACGGCCAGCAACTGAGCCGCCTCCATCGGCAGATCCTCGGGCGGGACAAGACCGACGACGTACTGCCACGCAATTGCGAACACCTGATCCATGCCCGACATCCTGCCGAATCCCTGGTGCCTGCAACGAGCGATTTCAGCGCCGGCGTTGGTCGCGGTCTGAGCTGAGCTGGAGCGTCAAGCGGCGAGCACGTGGGATCGTTGGGACCACGCGGTCGCCTCGTCGTATGGTGTGCCGGTTTTGAGGCAGCCGTACAGGATGCCGACGAGCCGGTTGGCGAGCTGGCGCAGGGCGGCATTGAACTCGATGCCGCGGGCCCGTTGCTTCTCGTAGTAGGCCCTGGCGCCAGGGGAGACCCGCAGCGCGGAGAAGGCTTGGGCGATCAGGGCGTCGATGAGCCGGTCGTTGCGGACGTGCCGGGCGGTCACGACCTTCTTCTTGCCGGAGGCGCGGGTGATCGGGCTGGTGCCGGCGTAGTTCTTGCGGGCCTTGGCGCCGGCGTAGCGGTGGGGGTCGTCGCCGAATTCTGCGAGTACCCGGGCGCCGAGCATCGCACCGAGTCCGGGCTGGGAACGGATGATCTCGGCGTTCGGATGCCGGCCGAAGAAGTCCTCGACCTGCTCGTGCAGGAACTTGACCTGCTCGTTCAAGGTGACCAGCATCGCGATGAGCGCGCGCACAGAGACGGCGTAGGCCGCCGTCACAGCGGTGGGCTGGCCCAGGTGCTTGGCGCGCAGTACGGCTTGGATCTTGATGCTCTTGTCGGGGACGCCGCGTCGGCGGGCGCGCTTGAGGGCCGCACTGATTTGTGTGGTCGTCAGCTTTGCGGCGGCGACCGGATCGGCTGCCTTGGCCAGTAGTTCCAGGGTGTCGGGGGCGTCGAGGTCGTCGAACGCCTCCAGGGCGGCGGGGAAGTAGTCGAGCAGGGCGTGCCGCAGCCGCTGCGTGGTGCGGGTGCGTTCCCAGATCAGAGTCTTATGCGCGCGTGTCACCACCTTGACCGCTTCGGCGTCGGCGGTGTCCCCGGAGATCGGGCGGAGCTGATGGGAGTCGGTACGCACCATGTCAGCGAGCATGTGCGCGTCGGCCCCGTCGCTCTTGGCCCCCGACACCGCCAGGCGCTCCCGGTACCGGGATGCCTGCAGCGGATTGACCGCGTACACCGTGTAGCCGGCGGCGATCAGAGCCTGCACCCACGGGCCCCGATCGGTCTCGATCCCGATCACGACCTCGGCCCTGCTGTCCTCGCCGAGCTCCGCACCGATCATCGCGTGCAGCCGCTCGATGCCCGCGACGCCCTCCGGTAGCCGAGCCTTGGACAACCGACGGCCTGCGGCGTCCATCACCTCGACGTCGTGGTGGTCTTGGGCCCAGTCGTCCCCAACGAACAGCAACTCATCCTCCGTCATCAACCTCGATCGGCAGTAGCCCGCAGGAGAACCATCAGCGACCTAATAAGGCTGTGCTCACGCCGCAACCGGGCGGGCACGACATCCCATCAGCGATTTCGCTCCTGGCCGACCAGCAGGGGCACGATCTGTCAACAGGACTCGGAGTCCAGGGAAGAAAGAGTGCTCACCTGCCGGCGGCTACCAGGCACCGAGTCTGCCGGATGGAGCCTCGGTGGGTCTTATTAGGTTCGGAAGCACGCAGAACACTAACGACGTTAGATGTCCTAACATCGTTAGGGGTTTGTGGTGGGGAAGCGGGAAGAGGTCCGTCAGCGGACGTTCGCCGAGATCCTGGAGACAGCGGGCCGGATGGCCGAGGCCGAGGGCTGGCGAGCGGTGACCATCCGGCGGATCGCCGCCGAGATCGGCTACAGCGCACCGGTGATCTACCAGCACTTCCCGAGCAAAGAGGCCGTACTGCACACGCTGCTGGAACGGGTCAACGGCGAGTTGGCGGAGCAGATGCGGGCCGCGGTGGCCGGCGAGCCGGCGGCACGGGGTCCGCACCTGGCGGCGGTCGCGTACCTGGAGTTCGCCCGGTCGCGGCCCGGCCTGTACCAGCTCATGTCCGGCGCACCCGGCACGGACGTCGACGCCTCCACCCGCCGCGCCGCCGCCGCCGACGTGATCGCCTTCACCAGGCAACTCATCGGCGCATGGGCGGTCGAGACCGCTGCCGAGCCGGCCAGTATCGAGGACGCCTGCGACCTGCTGTGGGGCACGCTGCACGGCCTCGCGTGCATCGGGTCGGTCGAGGACATCGGCTTCGACCGCGCCCTGCGCCTGGCCGACCAGGCGGTCACGGCACTGCTCGGCTACTGGTCGGCCTCGACCGCAAACCCCGAAGGCCGCGGCCCGCAGACCGTCAAGGGAGAGAAATGATCTATCACCACAACCGCTTCACCTTCAAGACGACTGCCACCGCCCAACAGCGCGAGGAGGCCCTGGCCAGTCTGCGCAACCAGGGCGAGTCGATCGACGCGGTCGCACGGTACGTCGTCGGCAGAGACATCGGCGGCGAGTTCGAGTACGGCGCCGTCTTCGTCCTCGAGGACCTCGACGGCTACTGGGAGTACCTGATGGCACCCTCGCACGCGCACACCGACCGGATCGGTCTGCCGCTGGTGGAGTCCTTCGTCTCCTACGACACCACCGACGCAGACGACCCCGACATCGCCCGGAAGATCGCCGACCTACACGCGCGACGCTACGCCGCCGACCCGGCCCTCACCCAGCTGGTAGCCGACCTCCCCTCCTACACCGGCAGCAGCGCGCCGACCCCCACCAACCCCGGCAGCGCACACCAGCCCGCCGGGGCACCGAAACCCGCCCACGGCTCCGACTGACCCAGGGGACGGCGGCAACTCCGCCCGGCGGCGAGGGCCCGTCGAGTACGGCCGGGGGGCGTAATCGATGGATTCCGCCCCTTGGGGCGGATCCGCTCGACACGCACCCCCACCCGGCGGAAACGGTCACTTGCCATGCAACGGTTGGACTGCGCAGCATGATTCGCAAACGACGACGGGGTGGCCACCATGCCTCTCGAGGGCGAGTACGTGCCGAGTCCGGCTCCGTGGATCCGCGAACAGGTCGAGCTATACGAGGGTTCGAACGGCACGCGGGGGACGACGCTGTGGGACACGGGCCTGCCCGTCGTCATTCTCACCACGCGCGGTGCGCGGACCGGCAAGCTTCGCAAGATCCCGCTGATGCGCGTCGAGCACGACGGACGGTATGCGGCCGTGGCCTCGAAGGGCGGCTTCCCCCGTCATCCGGACTGGTACTTCAATGTCAGGTCCCACCCGCACGTGGAACTCCGGGACGGCGCCGTATGCCGGGACATGACGGCCCGTGAGGTCACCGGCGACGAGAGGGCCCAGTGGTGGAAGCGCGCGGTCGCCGCGTATCCGACATACACGGAATACCAGCAGGAGACCGACCGGGTGATCCCCGTCTTCGTACTGGACCCGTGTGCGTGGTAGGTCCGGACGATCCCACGAGGGCGTTCGCCGTTCCGCCCGGCGGGCAGGCGGGTCCCGGGCCTCGGTCGTCGGTCGATGCCCGGGTGACCGAAGTCGGCATATCGGTACGGAAGTTCTGTTGACGGTGCGGTTCGGCTGGGTCAGACTGACTGGCGGTCGCGGCACCCGCGACCAAGGGATATGCAGCGAAACCGCACCACGCCCGGTCATCGGAGATCGTGGTGACCTGTGGCGCCACCCCTGGGTCAGGAGGACTCTCCATGGAAGCTCCTACCGTACAAGCGCAGCAGGGCGACACCCCCATCACCGACGAGGCGTTCGACCTCGTGATCGGTGAGCTGGAGCAGGATGCTCCGGAAGGCATGCGGGACGCGACCAGCTGTCACCGCGTCTACTGCATCCTGTAGTAGTAGGCGTAGTAGTAGGCGTAGTAGTAAGCGTTTCCGACGCCTTCCCCCTTCCCTAGGAACAGCGCCCTCCGAGCGATGTCGCGGTGCCACCGAATCCGGCGGCACCCGACTTCTGCTGTGGCACTTCTACCGTCAGGGGATATCGATGGAAACTTCGGTCATGCAGGCGCAGCAGGGCGACACCCTCACCGCGGACGAGGAGTTCGACCTGGTGATCGGTGACCTGGAGCAGGACGTTCCGGACCACCGGCAGACCAGAATGGACAGCTTCCCGCACTCCTCGTCCTGTGCGGGCGTCTACTGCTGCTTCTAGTGCTTCCAGGTACGGCGCAGACCACAACCCCGCGCGGCGCCGGCCGAACCGGCCGCGCCGCGCGGGCGTACCTCGACCGCCTGGCTAGGGGCTGAATGGAACTGCGCGATCCCGGCGGCGCCACCGGTGCGCCCGAACTCCCGCCCACCACACGGCGGTTGATCACCGTCCTGGCCGAGGGCAGGGCGGGCCGGGCGTTCCCGCCCGTGGCCGGCCCCGGGCCGGACGGCACGCTCGCCGTCGAACGCCCGTTGGGCGGCCCGTCCGACGCGCGGGCCCTGGCGCATGCGCTGGCCGACGTCCGCTTCGCGCCGCTGCACGAGGTGTTGCGGCGGATCGACGCCTGGTCCGCGCGGATCGACGCCGACGCCCGGCGGTTCGATCCGCAGGTGCTGCGGCCGGAGAACGCGGACCTGTTCGGGCCGCTGCTCACCGAGGCCCTGGAGACCTGCGTGGCCGAAGTGCCCGAGCGCGCGGCCACCTTCATCGCCCAACGGGCCGAACAGTACCTGGATTTTCTGACCCTGTTCCTGGAGCGACTGGCCCGCGACCAGCCCGCCGACCGCCGGGTCACCGGCCTGTGGGCGAACGGCGAGGAGACGCACAACGGCGGCCAGCGGGTGTTGTGCGTCGAGTTCGCCGACGGCGCCCGGCTCGCGTACAAGCCGCGCCCGGCGACCGGCGAGATCCTGTTCCTGGCCACCGAGGGCTCGCTGTTCGCCCTGCTCAACACGCTGCCCCCGGTGTCCGGGGCGATCCGGCTGCCGACCATGCGCAGTTGGATGAGCAGTGGCCCGGACCGGGCGTGCTACTCCTGGCAGGAATGGATCGAACCGCCGAACGCGTGGGGCGTCCTGCGTACCGACGGCGAGCTGAGCCTGCGCGGCGCCGTCCTCGAACCCCGGGCGGCGGCCCGCTACTGGCACCACACCGGGTCGCTGGCCGCCGCCGCGTTCGCGTTCGGGATCGCCGACCTGATCGGCAGCAACGTACTGATCGGGCAGCGCCCCGGGGACGGCGAGCCGCTGCCGTTCCCGGTCGACCTGGAGGCCTACTTCGCCGATCTGGACCGCCTGTTCGAGACCGGGCTGCTGTTCGATCCCGCAGTCTCCGCGCACCACCACGCCGGCCTGGAGAACGTCGCGCGCTGGTGCGAGCTGGACGGCCCCGCCACCTGCTGGCGCCCACAGCCGGACGGCTCACTGCGACTGGAACGGCGAACCCTGTCCCTGACCCGGACCGAGACCCGCACCGTGGTCGGGGACACCGAGGGCCGCACCGGATACGGCCCCTACCTGACGGCGCTGCTGCGCGGCATGTTCGACGCGTGGACGCTGATGTGCCGAAACCGCGCCCGGATCGCCGAGTTCATCGCGGAGCGGGCCGCCGGGCACGTGGTGCGGGTGATCGCCCGCCCGACGGCCGACTACCCGGACGGCGGTGAAATCCCGTTCACCGACGGCGAGTTCGAGCAGCTCGCGCGCGGCGACGTCCCGTACTTCTTCCGCGCGGCCGACGGCGGCCCACTGTTGGCGATCCGCATGCCGCCCGGCCGCGAGCTGCGCACGTATACGACCGACGCCCCCGGGTGGGGGCCGGACAAACCCTGGCCGCCGGTCGCCGCCGTCCGCGAGGGCGGGAAGCTGGACCTCGCCAAGCTCGGCATCGCCCTGCGCGACGCGGTCGAGCACGTGCACGGCGACCTGGACCCGGAGCAGACCGACCTGCACGACCCCGAACACGGCGTACGGCTCGGGCTGCGCGGCCCGCGGGAGGGCGAGGTGTCCTTCGACTGGCCGGAGGCGGCCCGCCGGATCACCTATGTCTGGGACGAGGCGAAGCTGCGGCTGCGCATCGACTCCCTGACCGGCCCGGCCGAGCCGACTGGGCCGGCCGCCGCCGAGATCCGCGAACGGCTGCTGCGCCTGGGCCGGATCGACGCGTCGCTGCGCGCCCCCTGGGCCGCCGGGGGCTTCACCGACACCGAACTGGAAGCCAGGCTCGACCGGCTCACCGGCGCCGGGATCGACTGGCTGCGCGGCGTGGTCGCCGAGCACGGCTGGCCCGGCCACCGCCTGGTCGGTGCGGAAGCCGCCACGGCGGCAAGCGCGCTGCTCCAACACCACTCCGGCGACCTCGCGTTCCGGCGCGAGTGCCTGGCCCTGATCGAGGCCGCGGCCGAGCACGGCGACATGCCCCGGCGCGACGCCGCCTACCTCACCGACTCGCTGCGCCGAGCCGAGGGCCGCCCCCAGCTGTACGGCACGAAGTTCGAACGGGTCGCGGGCGGCGAACTGCGGCCGTGCCCGATCGAGGACGAGGACCGGGTGGACGAGCGCCGCGCGGCCGTCGGCCTCGGCCCGCTCGCCGACTACGCGGCCCTGCTGGCGCAGAAGTACCCGGCACCCGCGAACGACGAGGTACAGCCCGAGATCGAAGAGGTACAGGCGTGATCGCGACCGACTGGACCGAACCCCTCGCCCGCGCCTGGGGCAAGGAGCCCGCCCTGCTCCCGGCCGCCGCCCCGGCGGACCCGGCGCACGTCCACCGCACGATCGTCGCCGCCTGTGCGTCCTTCCGCGCCGGAACGGTGTTCCGAACCGTCCCGCAGGTCCGCTTCCACACCCCGCTCGGCTGGCTCGGCGCGCCGGGGCGGCTGCTGCCCGACGCCGGCGACCCGACGCCGGCCGCCTACCGGGCCCGGCTGCGCCGCGAGCCGCCCGGCAGCGGGCCGGACGCGGGATTCCTGCTGAGCGTGCGTCAACCCCTGCACACCGACTACCCGTTGTGGTCGGCGGTCCGCGACACCCTCACCGCAGTGTGGCGCCGGGTGGGCCTGCCGTGCCTGCCGGTGGAGGCCGAGCTGACCGAGGGGGACGACTTCACCCGCGTTCGGGGCCTGGCCGTCGCCTCCGAGCACGCGGTGCTGACCTGGGTCCTGGCCGGCGCCCTGGAGGCCGAACTGCACGCGGCGGACGGCGAACCGCGCGTGTTGCGGGCCGCCGCCGGCGAACTGCTGTACTGGCCGGAGGGTTCCCGCTGGCGCGAACACCACCTCGACGGCTGCACGATGTTGCGGATCTCCGTCCCCCGCGCGCAGCGCCTGGCCACCGGCGCGGTCAAGAACCTGCTGGCCGAGGACGTGCGGGACCGCCTGGAGTACGACGGCGCGGTGCCCTACCTGCCCTACCCCCCGCCCACCGACGGGCCGGCCGCGCCGGCCGCCCCCATGCTCGCCGTCGGCGCGGCGGCCCGCGCGGCGGCCGGGGGCGCGGCGCTGCCCGCCGCGCTGCGCACCCGATGGGCGGCCTGGTGCTCCTCGGCCGGCCTCGAACCCGCACCCGAGCCGCGCGCCGACGTCCCGCTCGCCCCCGGGCAGCGGCTGCGGGTGGTGCGCACGATCGTCCGGCTGCCGGACGGGCCCGGCCGGCGGATCTGGGCGGTCAATGGGCACGCCTTCCCGATCGGCGGAGCAGCCGGGGAGCGGATCGCCCGGCAGCTGTGGCCCGGCCGCGAACTCACGGTCGGCGAGCTGTGCCGGGCGGCGGGCGCCGACGAGGACAACGCCGTGGTGACCGCGCTGCTGCGCAAGCTCTACCGGCTGCGCGGGATCGACCTGATCGACGCCGAGCGGACGGACGGATGACCACAACACCCGTGAGCGACCTGGCCATCGTGCAAAGCCCCCTCGACTGGGACGAGTTCACCGCGCGCTACTGGGACCGGCGCCCGGTGCTGATCAAGGCCGTCCGCCCGGCGCCCTTCGAACTGCGCGAGGTCTTCGCCACCACCACGCTCGCCACCCGGCCGCCCGGTTCGTATCTGATGCCGCCGAACGCCCAGTTCGCCGTCGGACGTTTCCAACAATCCGAGCCCGCGAACTGGTTCCCGCGCGCCGAGGACGGCACGTTCGACGGCTACCGGCGGCGGCTGGACGCCGAGTTGGCGGCGTTCGCGCAGGAGCGGCGGTACGCGCTGGTCGTACACGCCTTCCACGCCTTCCACGCCGGGCAGTGGGAGCGCCAGCGGGCGTTCTTCGAGCCGCTGTGGGAGCGCGTCGGGCTGCCGCTGTCGGGGGCGATCACCACGCTCTTCCACGGCAACTACGACCACACCCCGGTCGGCGTGCACAAGGACCGCTTCGCGACCTTCCTGTTCGCCCTCGAAGGCCGCAAGCGCATGCGGTTCTGGCGGGCGCGCCCGTGGACCGAGCCGGTGACCACCGTGCTGGACTACCAGCCCTACCTGGCCACCTCGTTCACCGCCGAGCCCGAGCCCGGCGACCTGCTGTATTGGCCCTCGGACTACTACCACGTCGGCGAGAGCATCGACGGCGGGGCCGCGACCAGCGTCAACGTCGGCGTGCCGCGCGAGGCGCACCGCGCGATCTACGACGTGGACGACCTGCTGCTGGGCAAGACCCCGGACACGATGGTCGACCCGGACGCCGGCCTGGTGCGGCTGCCCGCCGCCACCGCCCCGCTGTCGGTGCCCGAACCGCCCACGGACGGCGCGCTGCCCGCGCTGCCCGAAGCACTGGAGCAGACCCTGCGTGTCTTCCAGGAGTACCGCGACCCCGACCGGATGCGGGAGCAACTCGCCTCGCTCTCGCTCCGCAACTGGAGCGCGTCCGGCCTGTGTCCGGTCCCGCCGCCCGAAACGCCGAGGCCCCTGGACGACGACACGGCGGTACGCGCCCGCGCCCGGGTGCTGTACGAGCCGGTCGGCGAGGCGCTGCTGTGCGCCGCCAACGGACACGTGCTGCACACCGCCCTGACCCGGCGGCAGCTGGAACCACTGCTACGCCGACTCGCCGACCGGAAGCCGGTGTCGGTCGGCAAGTTACTGGCCGGCCTACCGCCCGCCACCCACGAGGAGGCCCGCCGCCTACTGGCGACGCTGGAGAGCTTCCGCGCCCTGACCCGCGACTAGCCGGGCGACCAGCGCTTCGGCCACCCGCCGGCGGGCGGTCCGGGACGGCCGCGGGGGCGCGCGGCGTCGCTTCGCCTACGTCGTGCGCCCCCGTCGGGGGCTCAGCGCGTGGCCAGGCGTCGGCGTTGGGTGGCGCGGACGGCGGAGGCGTTGAGGCGGTGCAGGAGCGGGATCAGGGCGTAGGCGGCGATCGGGACGACTATCGCGGTCAGGATCAACGTCCGGAGCAGTAGCGGGAGTTCGCCGACCAGCGGGGTGAGCAGGGCGAGCGCGATGGTGATGGTGGGGTAGACCGCGAGCCAGACGATGAACGCGCTGCGGTGCGCGGACGGCCGCGCGGGGGCGGCTGCGGGGGCAGGGGTGGCGGTGGCGGGCGTGTCGTTGGTGCTCACGGTGCTTCCTCGATGGTTCGGACGGGACGCGGGTCGCGCGTCCCGCCTGTTTGCTGTTCATGGGCGCGCGGGATCGGGCCGATGAGCCCGAGGCGCCTTCGTACTATAGATCTCGTACTACGTGGATCGTCAAACTACGTCAGGTCTCGTACAACGAATTCTCTCGAACTACGACGTGTGTCGTACGATGGCTCCATGAGTACGCGGAGCAGCATCCCGATCGCCGATCCGAATCTGCTGGACCAGCCCGCCCGCGAGCAGATCCGCCTCGAAACCGTGTTGCACGCGTTCGCCGACCCGGTCCGGATGGGCATCGTGCGGGACCTGGCCGTCGGCCGCAGCGACATGTCGTGCATCTCGTTCCACCTGCCGGTGAGCAAGTCCACCGCCACCCATCACTTCCGGGTGTTGCGCGAGGCGGGCGTGATCAGCCAGCACAAGCGCGGGACCGCCCGGGTCAGTCGGCTCCGCTACGAGGACCTCGACGCGCTGTTCCCCGGGCTGCTCGACAGCGTCATCCACGGCGACCGGGCCCAACGCGCCCGCGACCTGGCGTAGCCGAGCGATCGACGTTCCGGGGTGGGCTCGCCGTGTCGGCAAAGGGCCGCACCGCATGCGGTCGGGTCGCGCCGGCAGCCGACCGACTGAGTCTCGCCATCCGATCGGGTGCATGGATCGGCGCGTCCGGGACGGACCCCGCGCATCCCGGGTTACGAAGGACGCATGTCTGATTTCGTGACCGGAGAGCAGTTCGAGATCACGGCCGGGCCCTATTGGTCGACGATCACCGAGGTGGGGGCCGGTCTCCGGGAGCTGACGCGCGAGCAGCAGCCTCTCGTGTTGTCGTATACCGCCGACGAACCCGCGCCGGCCGCGTTCGGCCAGGTGTTGATCCCGTGGCCGAACCGGGTGGACCGGGGTCGGTACACCTTCGAGGGCGAGACCTACCAACTGGACGTCTCCGAGCCCGAACTCGGCAACGCCATCCACGGGTTGGTCCGCTGGGCGACCTGGCGACCGGTCGAGCGCGCCGCCGACCGGGTACGGATGGCGTGTGCCGTGCACGGCTCCACCGGATATCCGTTCCGCCTCGACGTCGAGGTGGAGTACCGGCTCGACGCCGAGGCCGGGCTGACCGTCACCGTCGCGGCGACCAACAGGGGCTCCCGGCCCCTGCCCTACGCCCACGGCGCCCATCCGTACCTCACCGTCGGCGAGCCGATCGACGGCTGCACGGTCCGGGTCCCGGGCAGCCGATACCAGCCGGTCGACCGCCGGATGATCCCCTCCGGGCCGCAACTGGCCGTCGACGGCGGCGAATACGACCTGCGCGCCGGCCGGCGGCTGGGCGACCAGGCGATCGACGTGGCGTACACCGGGCTCGAGTACGGTCCGGACGGCCGCGCCTGGGTCCACCTGACCGGCACCGACCGCCGAACCTCGCTGTGGCTGGACGAGGCCCAGCCATGGCTGGAGATCTACACCGCCGACCACGTCCCGCTCGACCGGCGGCGGCGCGGGCTGGGGGTCGAGCCGATGACCGCTCCCCCGAACGCCTTCGGCAGCGGCACCGACCTCATCCGCCTGGCGCCGGGCACGGGGTACACCGGTTCGTGGGGGATCACGGCCGGCTGACGTCGGCCGCCTCGCGCACTCCCAGAGTCGGACGGTCGCCCGCCGTCCCGTCCGCTTCGAGCAAGGGATCTCCGCATGATCGACACCTCGATGCCCACCGACCTGGACCGCGCCGACGTCCTGGTGCTCTACGGCATCACCGGCGATCTGGCCAAGAAGATGTTGCTGCCGGCCCTGTACCGGCTCACCGAACGGGACCTGCTCACCATCCCGGTGATCGGGGTCGCCGCCTCTGACTGGGACGACGCGGCGCTGCGCGAGCACGCGCGCGCGGCGATCGTCACCGCGGTCGGGAGCGACCTCGACGAGCAGGTCTTCGCCCGGCTGGCCGCCGGTCTGACCATGGTGACCGGTGACTTCCAGGACGAGGCGACCTACGGCCGGATCGCCGAGGCGGTGACCGGGAAGGGCTTCGCGGTGCACTATCTGGCCATTCCGCCGTTCCTGTTCGCCACGGTCGCGGCCGGCTTGGCCCGGGTCGGGCTGAACCGCGGTGCGCGGCTGGTGGTGGAGAAACCGTTCGGTCACGACCTGGTCTCGGCCCGGCAGTTGGAGGCGGACCTGGAGAAGTACTTCGACCGCGACCACCTGCTGCGCGTCGACCACTTCCTCGGTGACGAGTCGGTCGAGGGCCTGGGGACCTTCCGGTTCGCCAACACGCTGCTGGCGCCGCTGTGGAATCGCACCTACATCGACAACGTGCAGATCACCCTCGCCGAGGACTTCGACGTCGCCGACCGCGGCTCCTTCTACGACCCGGTGGGCTGTCTGCGCGACGTCGTACAGAACCACCTGTTCCAGGTGCTGGCCCTGCTGGCGATGGACGCCCCCGACGCCGCCGACCCGCAGGCGCAGGCCCTGGAGAAGTGGCGCGTGCTGCACGCGGTCCGCACCGTCGAACCCGCCGACACGGTGCGCGGCCAGTACCAGGGCTACCTGGACGTCCCCGGCGTGCGGCCGAATTCCACCACCGAGACGTACCTGGCCCTGACCCTGTACATCGACGACTGGCGCTGGGCGGGTGTGCCGTTCCACATCCGCAGCGGGAAGTCCCTGGCCCTCTCCGCCACGGAGGCCGTCCTGCAGCTGCGCCGACCGCCGGCGGAGTTGTTCCGCCGCCTCGGCCACGACATCCCGCCCAACCTGATCCGCATCCGGATCGAGCCGGACCCCGGCATCACGTTCGAACTCATGGCCCGCAAGCCCGCGCCCGGCAAACCGCCGGTACCGTTCCCGATCGGCATCGACTTCCGGCAGGTGCTGGGGCGCCAGGCGCTGCCGTACGAGAACATCCTGCACGCCGCCGTCATCGGCGACGCCGGCGGTTTCGCGTCCTTCCGCGCGATCGAGGAGAACTGGCGGATCGTGGCCGAGATCCTCGACCCGGACGAGCCGCCGATCAGCTACCCGGTGGGGAGTTGGGGCCCGCCCGAGGCCGCCGGCCTGGCCGGTCCGGACGGCTGGCACCAGCCGGCCGAGCACCTGCTCGGATCCCACGACATCACCCCGGACGCTCCGGCCCGATCCGAGGACGTCCCCCTCCCGGATGGCTCCCGGCCGTGATCGGCGGCCTCCGAGCGGGCGACATCTCGGCCGGGTACCGCCCGACTCGGCGACGGGACGGCGCGGCACGGGCAGTTCCCCGGTACCGAGGGCGGGGGTGCCGGGGATGTCCGAGGGCCGACGGCACGCGCGGGTGCCGAGGGCCGGCATCGGCGCACCGAAGGACGGGAGTTCCGGCCCGGATCGTCGTGGGCGAGCCGGCCCGCCGCCCGGCCCACCGAACCCGTCGCCGCCCGATCCGCCCCCGCCCTCACGTCGGCCGCCGGGCACCGTCGCGGCGCCACGGTGATCGGACGAGATCGAACCAGGTGCCCTCGACCTGGTTCGAGTCGATGCAATCGCAACACCGCGCGGGTACAGTCGCATCCCACACGCCGGCCGACCGAACCACTCATACAGTGGTTGCGGCGGCGCGACGACAGTTGAGTCGGATGCGACGATCCGGTGCCCACGGAAAGAGGTGCGGGTGAGCAGGAGAGTGGACGGCGGACACGGGCGGAAACATGTGCGTCGCCGCCGAGCGGCCACGGCCCAGGGTCTGAGCCCCCGCACCCGCGCCACCCGCGATCAACTCAATTGGCTCAACGAGGCGGTCCTGCGGATCGGCACCACGCTCGACCTGAAGACCACCGCGCAGGAGATCGCCGACGTCGCGGTCCCGTGGTTCGCCGACGGCGCCGCGGTCGATCTGCTCGAATCCGTACTCCAGGGGGAGGAGGGGCAACGCCCCAGCGGCCGAGGCAAACCGGTGCGCCGGGCGATGGCCCTGGCCTCGATCGAGCGGCTCACCGATCTGGAGCCCGACGAGATCGGCGAGTTGTCCACGTCCCCGCCGGGCCGGGATTCGCGCTTCACCCGGGCGCTGGCCGACGGTCGGCCGCTGCTCGTGGGCAGCTTCGGGCCGAACGACTACGAGGAGTTGGCACCGACCCCCGCCGCCGCCGCCAAGCTGCGGCAGGCGGGCGTACACAGCTATCTGATGGTGCCGCTGATCGCGCGCGGTGTGCTGCTCGGCTCGGCGGACTTCATCCGCGCGGGCGGCCGGCCCGGCTTCACCCGGGCGGACCTGGCACTGGCCATGCAGCTCGCCGCCAAGGCCGCCGTCGACATGGACAACGCCCGGCTGTACGGACGCGAACGCGAACACGTGGCCCGGCTCCAGCGCAACCTGCTCCCCCGGGTCACCCCGCGCACCCCGGGCCTGTTCACCACGTCCCGGTACATCCCGACCGCCGACCCGCTGGGGGTGGGCGGCGACTGGTTCGACGTGGCGCCGCTGCCGGGCGGGCGCACGGCCCTGGTGGTGGGCGACGTGATGAGCCACGGGATGGCGGCGGCGGCCACCACGGGTGTCCTGCGCGCGGTGGCCCGGACGCTGATGGCGCAGGACATGACGCCGGAACGCATGCTCGCCCGGCTCGACTTGGCCGCCCGCGACCTGGAGGACGACCAGGTGGCCACGTGTCTGTGTGCGGTCTTCGATCCGGCCGAGGGCGCGTACACCTTGGTCAGCGCGGGTCATCCGCCACCTCTGCTGATCACCCCCGACGGCAAGACCTCGTTCCTGGACGTGCCGGTCGGCGCGCCGATCGGGGCCGGGGTCATCCCCTACGACCCACTGCGGCTGACCATCCCGCCGGGCAGCCGGCTCGTGCTCTACACCGATGGGTTGGTCAAGTCGCGGACCGAGGACATCGACGTACAGCTGGCCCGGCTGCGGGCGCTGGCCGCCACCCTGAGCCCCGACGAGTTGGACGCCGGTGCGCTCGGCGATCTCCCGCCCGGCGGCGGGGCCCGGTTCGACGAGGCCGTGATGCTGGTGGCCGCTTCACAACAGCCGCTGCTCGGCACGGACTTGCTGACCTGGGACCTGCCGGCGGACGGTTCGGCGGCGGGGATGGCGCGCAAGCTGGTCCGGGAGCAGTTGGAGGTCTGGCACCTGGCCGATCTCTCCGATGTCACCGAACTGGTGGTCAGCGAACTGGTCGGGAACGCGCTGCGCTACGGGCGGGCGCCGGGGCAGTTGCGGCTGCTGCGGCACGACCGGTTGGTGGTGGAGGTCTCCGACACCGGCCCCGACCTGCCGCAGATCCAACACTCCTCGCTGAGCGACGAGGGCGGCCGGGGTCTGCAGTTGATCAACATGTTGTGCCGGGGCTGGGGTTCGTGTCGGACCCGGAACGGAAAGATCGTCTGGGCCGAACAGGACATCCCGTAGCGGGAGATCAGCGGAAGCCGGCGGCGGGCCGGCCCCGGGCCGGCGGCAGGCCGGCAGGAGACCGGCGGGAGACCGGCCGGAGAGTTCGAGCACCGACGGTCGGGGGACCGGCGTCGCGCGCCGTCCGTCGTCCGCTGTCCGCCGTCGGTGGTCGGCCGTCGGTGGTCGGCCGTCGGCCGTCGGCCGTACGCAACGGCCCGGCCTCGCGACCGTTGACGGCGGGCGGTGCGGGCCGTGACCATGGGTCCAGTCGAGGTACGGCCCAAGGGCCGTGCCCCCGGTGCGGGCCGGCGCGAGCGCATGGCGAGGGACAGAATCGTGGCGCACACCGACCTCACCCGCAACGACCTCATGCTGCTGACCCGGCGCCGACTCGGCTCGGGCGGCGTGGTGTTGCATGGCCCGGTCGGCATCGGGAAGAGCTTCGTACTGCGTACCCTGGTGGCCGCCGCCGAGCCGGGCGAGGCCGTACTGCGGACCGAACCGGCCCCGGCCGACCGGGAGTTGGCCTTCTCCGCGCTCGCCGACCTGCTCGATCCGGTGGCCGACGACGTGCTGCGCGCCCTGCCCGCACCGCAACGGTCCGCGCTGCGGATCGTGTTGTGCCGCGAACCACCCGAGCCGAACGGCCCGGATCCGCTCGCGCTGCGCCGGGGCGTACTGGCGGTACTGGGCGCGGTGTCCGCGCGCGGCCGGGTGTTCCTCACGATCGACGGTGCGCAGTGGGTCGATCCGGCCAGCGCCGACGTGCTGGCCTTCGCCGCCCGGCGCCTGGACCCCGCCCGGATCCGGGTGATCGTCGCGGAGACCACCGAACCGCCCGCCGGACCGATCCACGGCACCCGCTTCTGCCCCGGCACCCCGACCGACCTGGAACTGCCGCCGCTCGGCCTGCCGGAAACCCGCGAACTGCTCGACCAGGACCGCAGCGATCCGGAACACGCCGCCGAACAACCACTGCCGCACTGGTTGGGCGGGCAGGTGTACGAGGCGAGCGCGGGCAATCCGATGTACGCGCTCGAACTCGCCCGCGCGCTGCGCCGGTTGCCCCGACTTCCGGCCCGCGACCAACCGCTGCCGGTGCCCGATCGGCTGCGCCGGTTGTTGACCGCGCGCCTGGAGGGCCTGGCCCCCGAGGCCCGCCGGCTGCTGCTCCTGGCCGGTGCCACCACCCGGCCGACCGTGGAACTGCTGTGCTCGGCCGTCGACCTGGCCGACAAGGCGATCGGCGACGCGACGGGCACCGTGGACCGGGCCGACCACCAGCTCGCCCGTCGCGCCACCACCGCGGCGATCGCCGCCGGGATTCTGGACGTTGCCGAGGACGGGGACCAACTCCGGTTCACCCACCCGTTGTTCGCCGCCGCGCTGTACGCCGACGGCAGCACCGACGAACGCCGCGCCGCGCATGCCGCGCTCGCCCAGCTCCCGATCGAGCCGATCGAACGGGCCCGACACCTCGCGCTTGCCTCGCCCGACCCGGACGAGCACGTGGCGAGCACCCTGATGGCCGCCGCCGAGCAGGCCCGGCGGCGCGGCATGCCGGACGAGGCCGCCGCGTTGGCCCGGCTCGCCGTCGCGCGTACCCCCGACGACCACGCGGCCCTGCGCTGCGAACGTTGCCTCGACGCCGCGGGGCACGCGTACGCGGCCACCGACTACGAGCTGTGCCGCGAACTCGCCGACCGCGTCTTCGCCCTCGGGGCCACCCCCGCGCAACGCGTCCGCGCCTGCATCCTGATCATCAACGCGGCCAACCAGGCGCTGCACGATCTGGACGAGGTGTTCGCCGAGGCGTTCGCGCAGGTCGGCGACGACACGTGCGGGCGGGCCCGGCTGCACTACCTGCGTGCCTGCAAGGCGCATATCAGCGACGGCGATTCGGCCATCGCATGGGCCGAGGCGGCCCGCGCCGCGGCGCTGGCCCGGCAGGGCGGGGATCGTTCCACCGAGCAGGTCGCGCTGGCCCTGCAGGCGTTCGTCGGCACCCTCCAGGGCCGCCCGGACGCGGGCGAACCGCTCGTCCGCGCGCTGGCCCGCCCGCAGGACGCCGGGCCGACCGGGCGCCATGCGGGTCCTCGGGGGGTCAAGGCCCGGCTGGACTTCTTCGCCGACCGACTCACCGACGCGAGCGCCGAGTTGGATCGCATGTTGCGCCGGGCCAAGGAGTCGGACGATGCCGAGGAACGGGTGTTCATGTTGTGCGGCAAGATCGACGTCGACGTGCGGGCCGGGCACTGCGATCGGGCGATGGCCGCCGCGCACGAGGCGTTGCGGCTGGCCCGCGACATGGGGGCCCACCTCGGCCAGGTGTACTACGCGGCGGCGGTCGCGGAGGCGGCCGGCGGGGACCTGGACCGGGGCGCGGCGTTGGCGCGCGAGAGCGTCCGGGTGGCGCGGGCCGAGCAGGACCAGATCTATCTCCCGCTCGCACTGTGCGTGTTGGGGCAGATCCAGGTACGCACCGGTGATCCGGTCGCGGCGGTGGGCTGTCTGAGTCGGGCCCGCGCGATCGCGACGCGGCGCGGCATCGTCGATCCGGCGGCGATTCCGTGGGCGGTGGATCTGGCCGAGGCGCTGGTCGCGGTGGGCGATCACGACCAGGCGCGAGCGGTGGTACGCGAAGTACGGGACACGGCGGCCCGGTTGGATCGGCACGGCGTCTCGGCGTCGTTGTCCCGGGCCGATTCGCTGGTCCGCGGCGAGGCCGGCGACCTGGCCGGAGCGGCGGCGTGCCTGCGGGAAACCGCCGCGCGGCACCACGAGTTGGGCCTGCCGATCGAGCACGGCCGAGACCTGTTGGCGCTGGGCACGGTGGAGTTGCGGCGCCGGCACCCGGCGGCGGCACTGGCCGCGTGGCGCGCGGCCGAGGCGGTGTTCGCCGCGACCGCCGGGCGGCCCTGGCGCGATCGGGCTCGGGCCGAGTTGGAGCGCATCACGTGTGTGGACGACGGGAGTTCGCGCCGCGAGCCGACCACGTCCCGAGCCCGCGCGCTGACCCCCGCCGAACACCGGGTGGCGGAACTGGTCGGCGAGGGCGCGACCAACCGCGAGATCGCCACCCGCCTGTTCCTGTCCGCCAAGACCGTCGAATCCACCCTGACCAGGGTGTACCGCAAACTCGGCATCCGCTCCCGGACCGAACTCATCAAACTGTCCCTGGGCCCGACCAACGCCCCGGACACGGCGAGGTAGCCGAGCCCGGCGGCAGCCGGGGGCGCGGCCGGGCCGGCGAGCAATCACACGCACCGCCCGGCCGAGCATCGACCCCCGAACCGGCCCGAGCCGGGCCGAGCCAGGGAGCGGTCGCCGGCATCGCCGAGCCGGGCACCGGGCAAGGGCGCACCACCAGGCGGAATGGCCGCCCGACCCACCACCACGAGCCGGGCCCGAGCAACAGCGGCGGCGCCACGCCGAGAAGCGGCCGGAGACACCGCCGAGCCATGCACCGAGCGACGGCGCCGGCACACCGAAGACCCGCCCACCCCACCACCAAGAGCCGGGCGCCGAACCGGCGTCGCCACCAGTCCCGAGAAGCCGCCGCAGGTGCCAAGGGGCGGGCGCCGGGCCGAAGCGCGTCCCGC
This sequence comes from Embleya sp. AB8, assembly GCF_049739465.1. Taxonomy (NCBI): domain Bacteria; kingdom Bacillati; phylum Actinomycetota; class Actinomycetes; order Kitasatosporales; family Streptomycetaceae; genus Embleya; species Embleya sp. AB8. Next base: position 2,470 of record NZ_JBMHHY010000008.1, on the reverse strand, counting down.
CCGCGAATCGGCCCGAGTCGCCGCCAGGGCCCGGCCGGACGCCCGCTCGCGCCGCGACCCCCACCCCCCGCCGATTCGGGGCGGCGCCCGAGGGGGCCACCGGGGAACCCCCTGCATTTCGGGTGGGGGGTTCCCCGCCGGCCGGTCGTGGATCAGCGTTGCTCGTGTTCCCTCCGCCCGACCAGCGAAGGGCATCCCGCGTGTCCCGGACGGCGGTTCGCACCTGACCGTCCGGGATGCCCGGTGCCGCGTGCTCCCCCTTCGTTCGCGGTGTTGCCCTCGCCGGTCGCGTCCCCCTCGATCTCCGTCCGGCGTCCCCAAACACCGGACGAAAAGGAGACACGATGATTCTGCGGAATCGCGGTACGTCCCGGAGCGCCGCGGACATACCGCCCACTCCGTCACGGCGTTGGAAGACCGTCTGCGCCGGTCTGACCGCCGCGGTATGTCTTGCGGTGCCCTTCGCCGGCAGCGCGTCGGCGACCCCCACGCATCCCTCCGTCGCCGCCCCCCTGAAGACCGCTCCGATCAGCACGCACGCCGCGGCCGGCTCCAAGCAGCTCAACTTCAACGAGCAGACCCAGGACCAGGACCAGTGGTGCTGGGCCGGTACCGGTCTGTCCGTGGTCGAGTACCTCGGCCACGGCCAGGGCGCCGACCAGAACACCTTCTGCGACTACGCCCGCGGCTTGCCCGCCGGCACCCCCTGCCCCAACCAGCCCGGCGAACTCAGCGATGTGCAACGGGCCTGGCAGAGCCTGGGCCTGAGTCCGGGTCAGGTGACCGGTGTCCTGGACTTCAACACCGTCGCATCCTCGATCGACGCCAACTCCCCCATCGAGGTGGGCATCTACTGGACCGCGGGCGGCGGCCACGCGAACGTCCTGTACGGCTACGACACCAACTCCGGGATCATGATGTACGCCGACCCGTGGCCCGCCAGCCCGCGCTACGGCGAGATGGATTACAACTCGTACGTCAGCAACGGCGAGTTCCAGTGGGCCGAGTCGTTGTACGGAGAGGCGTGAGAGTGATGACCGACATCTTCCGTTCCCGGCTCGATCGTTCCCGTCGCCTCGGCCGTCGCGCCGGGGTACTCACCGCCGTCGGCATCGGCGCGGTGCTCATGCTCGCACCCACCGCATCCGCCGCGGACAACGCGGCGCTCGCGGGCGGCGACACGCCCTCCGCCGCCGACCGCAGCGCCGCCCAGCAGACGCTGGTCTCCCCGGAGACCACCAGCCGCCTGGCCACCTTCTTCGTACACCTCGACCAGCGCACCGCGGGCGGGCCGGGCGCGGTGGCACAGTCGCAGGTCGCCCCGGAGGCCGCCGCGGCGCAGGCACCACAACTCGTGGGTGCCGCGGTGCCCGTGTACTCGCTGAACGCGGACTTCGTGCGCGGCAAGTCGTCCGTGCCCGTGGCCAACTTCGCCTATCTGGCCACCGAGGCCCGGTCGGCCGCCGGGGTCGAGGCGACGGTGTGGACCGTCCGCGATCGGCAATCGCACAACTGGCGGATCGCCAACGTGCTTTCCGGCGCCGACGAGGTCACCTTCGCCCGACAGGCGGCCGGGGACCTGGTGTTCACCGAACCGCAGATCGCCGCGTGGTACCACGTGCACGCGGGCCGGGTGTTGCCGCTGAACCCGGCGGCACGCGACTCGGTCGGCGCGAAGGGCGTCTCCGTGGCCGCGTACCAAAAGCTCGTACACGGCCGGTACGGCGACAAGTTGGCCGGTTCGACCTACCAACAGTCCGGCAAGCTGGGCGGCTTCTCGTCGACCCAGGGCACAGCCGCCGCATCGCACGACAACGGGTACTCGGCAACCGACATCGCGCTCCCGGCGGGTGCCGCCGGCGTCGTGGTGCTCGGCGCCGGTACCTTCCTGGTCCGCCGTCGGCGTACCTCGACGACCTGAGTCCCGCCGAATAGTTCCGCTCGGTACTTCCCCGACCGACGCCACCGCCCCGCGCCCCGAACCGAGGTCGCGGGGCGGTGGCGTGCCATGCGCCATCGGGCCACGGGGCATGGGTCGGATGGTGTTCCACCTCTGCTCGGCGAACTGTGGTTCAGGACGTCGCGCAGCGACGATCGGCCGGCTCGTACATCATTACCATGCTCGGGTGACGAGTGACGTGGCGACCGGTCAGCCGACCCGCGGGCAACTACCGCAGAACAATGCGGAGTTCCCCGACTCCCCCGGTGCCACACGTGCCGAGGCCGAGGCTCGCGGGTGGGCCTGGTCACTGGCCCGATTCGGCTATCGGGACCGGCCGCCGACCTCGCTGCGTGAGCGGTTGGTGCCCTCGTACACCGACAACAGCGCGTACACCGGCGGCGGCTGGCTGCCGTGCATTCTGGTGACGCTGTTGGCCGGCTTCATCCGGTTCTGGAACCTGGGCAAGCCGAAGGCGGTGATATTCGACGAGACGTACTACGCCAAGGACGCCTGGTCACTGCTCAAACT